>NZ_RAWE01000212.1 GCF_003611695.1 Corallococcus carmarthensis
CGACTAGTCGTCGGCAGCGTCAGATGTGTATAAGAGACAGGCCCCCGCTCCCGAGGCGCAGGGTGAGGTGAAGACCGAGTCCAAGACCGAGACCAAGCACGAGGGCAAGGCCGGCAAGAAGGGCACGAAGACCAAGACCGAGAAGAAGACCACCACCGAGACGAAGACCGAGGGCTGATCCCTCCCGTCACGCGCTCCCGCCCGTCTCCAAGGGACGGGCAGGACGTGGTGCCCGACAGGGGCGCTCTCTTTGCGAGGGTGCCCCTGTTGTCGTTTGCGCGCAGGAGCGGAATCGTTGGCGCTCCAGTGGCCTTCCAGCGCGCGCTCGCGAACGTCCGTGATGGGACCGCGGGTGAATAAACAAAGCCCCAAACCCATCCAGAGGCGCGGTGACAACGCCTGGCGCGCTTCAGCGCCGGCCACCCGTCACGGATCCGAGCCACATCATGAAGACCTTCCTCGTCGCCGCCCTGTTCGCCACCACCGCCGCCATCGCCGCCCCGACTCCCGCCAAGACGCCCGCCAAGGCGCCCGCCGCCGAGACGACCAAGGCCCCCGAGTCCACCGGCGTGCAGGCCGACCCCAACGCGCCGGCGAAGACCGAGGGCAAGACGGAGGCGAAGACCGAGACCCAGCCGTCCGGGCGCACGGAGACCGTCACGCAGGGCACCTCCAAGAAGCCCCTGCAGAAGACGCCCGCCAAGACCGCGCAGTAGTCCCTCGCAGCGGTCCTCCAGGGGGCTGCATCGCACGCCGTGCCCGACAGGGGCGCTCTCTTCACGAGGGCGCCCCTGTTCGCGTTCCGGCCCCCTGACCCACCCCCTCTCTTCACTTCTTGGATTTCCAGTAAAACCACCATTTGACAGGAACAGAGGAATCGCGCATAACAGGACATGTGTGGATGACGTTGCATCCACGACAGGAAGGGGTGTCCCCCTCCCCCCCTTCAAGCGAGACGGTCATGGTCGAAGCGTTCACGAAGGTGTCCGAAGCGTCGCGGTTGCTCCTCGACAAGGGCCTGTGCCCGGCGACGGGTTCGGATGCGCTGGGCATGGTGGCCCGCCCGATGAAGGTGGATCGCGCCTGCATCTTCGAGAACCGGACCACGAACCTGGCGGGCCGGTTCCTCACGGACCTGCGCCACGCGTGGGCGGAGCCGGGCGTGGTGTCCCCGCTGGCCCACCCGGTGCTGCGCGCGCTGCCCATCCGCGACTACGCGATGGCGTGGACGGACATGCTGGAGGCGGGGATGGTGGTCAACTGCACCTCGCGCGAAGCGCCGCCGCTGATGCGCGAGCTGCTGGAGCGCCAGGGCGTCCAGTCCGTCCTCTTGTGCCCCATCGTCCCGGCCAAGCAGTGGTGGGGGTTCGTGGCGTTCGAGGACTGCCACCAGTCGCGCATCTGGCGCCCGGAAGAGGTGTCGCTGCTCAAGTCGCTGGCGCGGGCCATTGGCGCGTCGGTGCGGCACGCGAACATGCGCTCTTCGCTGTCGCAGGTGCGCACCAACCTCACCAGCGTGCTGCGCCCCGTCGTCGGGGACACCTGAGCCCACCTCCGAGCCTTGGCGGTCCCCCTGCGGGCTTCAAGGCGCTTCACCCGGGTCATGGCCGCCCGGCCACCCGGCGAGCGGGAGGGGGCCGGAAGGGCAGCTGGGGAGCGGTAACGCGGCGCCCCGTTTCTGCTACCCTCGACGCCCTGCGCCCCGCCCATGTCCTCGTTTGAGCCAACCGCCATCAGTCGTTCCCGGCCTCCTGACCTCGTCAGCGGCTACCGCCTGGAGAAGCTCGTCGGTGCCGGCGGCATGGGAGAGGTCCACAAGGCCACCCAGCTGTCGCTCGGCCGCACGGTCGCGGTGAAGCTGCTGAACCCGGAGCTGGCCAAGGATCCGTCGTTCATCGCCCGCTTCCAGAAGGAAGCCGCGGCGCTGGCGACCCTGAGCCACCCCCACGTCGTCGCCATCGTCGACAAGGGGAAGACGGACACCACCTACTACCTGGTGATGGAGTTCGTGGACGGGCCGTCGCTGCGCGAGCTCATGCGCAGCCCGTCCATGGACACGCCGACGCTGCTGCGCCGGATGCTGGAGATCTGCCGGGCCATCGAGTACGCGCACGGCCGGGGCGTCATCCACCGCGACCTGAAGCCGGAGAACATCCTGCTGGATCAGCAGGCCGGCGGCATCGCGAAGGTGTCCGACTTCGGCCTGGCGTCCTTCCTGGACGACGCGACGGCGGCCTCGCGCTTCGCGCTCACGTCCACGCACGTGTCCATGGGCACCATCTCGTACATGGCGCCCGAGCAGCGCGTGGACGCGAAGAGCGCGGACGCGAGAGCGGACATCTTCTCGCTGGGCGTCATCCTCTACGAGACCTTCACGGGCGAGGTGCCGCTGGGCACCTTCGATCCGCCGTCGCGCAAGCGCTCGGGCCTGGATCCGCGCGTGGACGCCATCGTGATGCGGTGCCTCAAGCCGGATCCCGACGACCGCTACCCGTCCGTCACCGCGCTCATCGCGGACCTGGAGCCGCTGGTCCCCGGCAGCCTGCTGTCCATGCCGCCGCTGAGGCTGACGCGCTGGCAGCGGGCGAAGGCGTCCATGCGCCACGCGGCGCGCGTGACGGCGCAGACGGCCGCGGGGCTGACGGTGCTGGCCGCCGTGGGCGTGCTGGGCGTGGCCTACCACCGCAGCGGACAGGTGCGCACGCAGGAGCCGCTGCCGGGCAAGGCCATCATGGAGGAGCGGGCCGGCGTCAAGACGCTCAACAGTCCCGGCCGGGTGGAGGACGTCACCCCGGACAAGCGCCGCGTGACGATGGGAGAAGGGCCGGACTCGCCGCAGGTGGTGAAGGCCGGCCGCGAACTGGCCTTCGAGAACAAGGCCATCGTCTTCCCGCCCCTGGACGACGCGGAGCTGCGCGTGGGCCGCGCCCGCGTGGACGTGGTGGGGCTGGTGGGCGGCGTCGCCCGGCTGACCGCGCGCGTGCGCGCTGAAGCGCCGCCGACCACATGGAAGCGCCGCCTGAAGGAAGTGCTGAATGGCCCTCCGCCGGAGCCGGTGGCCTCACTGGGCCTGATGGGCCGCGAGGGCCGCTACGTGACGCTCGTGCACCACGGCGCGGGCGCGCCGCTGTCCCTGGAGTGGTCCCTGGGCGAGCGCAGCGGGGCCATGCTGGGCCTCGCGTCCCCGGAGGGCGAGGTGCGGCTGGAGCTGTTCGTCACCGAGGACGGCGTGCTGCAGGCCTTCGTCGGACAGGGGAAGGATCAGCGCCCCATCGCGGAGCCGCTGAACCTGGGCCAGTCCCGGACACGCACCTCAAGGGGAATATGGCCTCTCCGAGGGGATTGCATTATCCCTCGGCTCCCCTATGCGCACCTTCCGTCGCGGCCTGACCGCGCTCGCTCTCGTCGCCGGACTCACCGGCTGCCCCCGGCCCTCCTCCGTCGTCGCGCCCCACGTGCTCGAGTCCGCCGCCGAGCGCGCCGGCCAGGGTGACGCGGAGGCGCGCACGCTCGCGTTCGCGGGCTTCCACGCGTACCTCGTCGCGGGCGATGTGAAGCTCGCGCAGCAGCGCTTCGACGCCGCCGTGCAGAAGGACCCCGGCGACCCGTACGCCCTGCAGGGCCAGGCGCTCCTGGCCCGGCGTAACGGCCAGTCCGACCGCGCGCTCGCCGCGTCGCTGGAGCTGGTGAAGCGCGCCCCCCGCCACCCGGTGGCCGTCATCGCCGCCCGCTACATGCTGGACCGCGTGGGCACCTCGCGCGCGGAGGACGACAACATCCTCAAGGCCGTGGACGCCGCGCTCACCGCGGGCGCCCGGGGTGAGACGGCCTACCTGCTGCGCGCCTCGCGCCTGGCGGTGGCGAGCTTGCGCGCGGACACGGCCACCCAGGCCCAGACGCTCAAGGACCTGGGCGGCGCGACCGAGGCCACGCTGGTGGGCCCCTTCTCGCCCTTCCACGTGCTGGCCATCGACGAGCCCATCACGCCGGAGAAGGACGGCTCCTTCGCGGGCCCCTTCACGGGCGCGTACGGCGCGCTCGCGGCGCGCACGGTGCGCTCGCCGGACGGCCGGCTGGACCTGGGCGGCGAGCCCGGCCACGGGGACATGTACGCGCTGGGCATCGACGCGGAGGTGGCGGAAGGCGGCGTGTACGTGCTGCGCACCGTGAGCCAGACGTCGCACCGCGTGTTGATGGACGGCGCCCCCGTGCTGGAGCGCCGCGACTGGGCACGCACCGCGTCCACGGTGAGCGTGCGCGCGCTGGAGCTCCCCGCCGGCAAGCACCGCTTCGTGGTGAAGCTGTCCCGCGACAACACCCAGGGCGGCATCACCTTCGCGCTGGTGAAGGCGGACGGAAGCCCCTCCGGGGTGCGCCTCACCGCGGCCACCGGGCCCGCGCCGCGCTGGAACGCGAGCGCCCCGGGCGAGGTGGAGGTCCCGGACATGTACCCGGGCGCGGAGGACCTGGCCCAGGCGCTCCAGGCCGAGGCCGGTGAGACGCTGAGCACCTTCCTCGCGGTGCGCGACGGCCTGGCGCGCGACGCGGACGGCGCCCAGCGGCTGATGGCGAAGGTGGAGGCCACGACGCCCGCGCTGCTCACCCTGCGCGCGGAGCAGGCCGCGCAGGACCGCGGCATCCCGTCCAAGGTGGCGCGCGGCCGGGCCACGCGCGACCTGGAGGCGGCGCTGGCGAAGGACCCGGGCAACGTGGCCGCGCTGCTCCTGCGCGCGGACCTCTTCCTGGATGACGGCCAGCCGGCCACCGCGCTGGACACGCTGAAGACGGCGCGCGACGCGGTGAAGCCCGCGGGCTTCCCGGTGCACATCCTGCTGGCCCGCGCCGCGCTGGCGCTGGACGTGGACGCGCAGGCGGAGGTCGCCCTGGCCTCGGCACTGGAGGCCCAGCCGGGCCTGTGCGAGGCGCTGGGGTTGCAGTACTCGCTGGCGCGCCGGCGCGACGCGGTGGCCCGCACCGACGACCTGGTGAAGGCCCAGGAGGGCTGCCCCGGCGCGGACGCGCGGCGGGTGGACCACCTGCGCACGCGCGGCGACCTGGAGGGCGCGGCGAAGGGCTACACGCAGCTGCTGGCGCAGGACCCGGACAACCTCACCACCGCCGCGGCGCTCTCCGGCATCTACGTGAGCCAGCGCCGCTACGACGACGCGGCGAAGGTGCTCCAGACGCAGACCACCGTGTGGCCGCGCAACGCGGAGCTCCTCAAGCGGCTGGCGGACGTGCGCGAGTACGCGGGCCAGGGCGCGGAGGCGCTGAAGCTGCGCGAGCAGGCGCTGAAGCTGGACGGCACGGACCTGTCGCTTCGCCGCGCGGTGGAGCGCGCGAAGACGGGCAAGGAGCTGCTGGCGGCGTACGCCATCGACGGCAAGGAGGCGCTGAAGGCCTACGAGGCGGCGCCCGTCACCGGCGGCAGCTCGGCGGCGTACGTGCTGGACGCGGCGGCGGTGCAGGTCTACCCGGACGGCTCGCTCGTCAACCGCATCCACACCATCCAGAAGGCGCTGGAGCAGTCGGGCGTGCAGGAGATCGCGGAGGTGAACATCCCGCGGGGCGCCCAGCTGCTGGCGCTGCGCACGCTCAAGGCCGACGGCCGCGTGCTGGAGCCGGAGAACATCGAGGGCAAGGACACCATGAGCCTGCCCGGCGTGCAGGTCGGTGACTCCGTGGAGGTGGAGTACCTGCTGCCCGAAAGCGACCGCGGCCCCGCGCAGCCGGGCTTCACCGCGTCCGCGTTCTACTTTCAAATCGCCAACCAGCCGAACGCGTGGAGCACTTACACCGTGGTCGCGCCCAAGGGCAGCGGCATGAAGGTGGACGCGCACGGCATGAAGGCGCCGCCGCCGGAGGTGAAGGGCGACGTGGAGGTGTTCCACTACGACGCGCGCCGCGTGCCGCCGTTCATCCCGGAGCCGGACGCGCCGCCCTCTGGCAACGAGTACCTGCCCTTCGTGATGGTGGGCGCGGGAGAGACGGGCAACGACGGCCTGGCGCGCGTGTACGGCGACGCGTTCCAGGACCGGTGGCTGCGCACGTCCGAAGTGGAGTCCTTCGCGCGCCAGGCCACGGAGGGCAAGCAGGGCCTGGACGCGGTGAAGGCGCTGCACGCAGCGGTGATGAAGCGCTTCTCCGGACGCGACGCGAGCCTCGCGCAGTCCGCGGCCTCCACGGTGGCGCAGGACCGCGGCAGCCGGCTCACCGTGATGAAGGCGGGCCTGGAGACGCTGGGCATCCCTTCGCGCATCGCCGCGGTGCGCACCTTCAACACCGACCCCGCGCCCTACCTCTTCCCCGCGGACGCGCTCCTGCCCTACGCGGCGCTGCGCGTGGAGGTGCCGGGTGAGCAGCCGGTGTGGCTGGACACGTCCGTGCGCTTCGGCCCCTTCGGAGAGCTGCCGGAGACCGCCATGGGCGAGCGCGAGGCGTACCTGCTGCCGGAGCCCGGCAAGCCCCTGCAGAAGGTGAAGACGCCGCCGCTCAAGCCGCGCGCGGGCAAGGACGTGAAGCTCACCCTGGAGCTGGGCGCCGACGGCAGCCTCAAGGGCCAGGGCGAGGAGACCTACTCCGGCTTCGAGGCCGCGCAGATCGCCGAGGCCTTCGAGCAGCTGTCCGCGGAGAGCCGCAACCAGGCGCTCCAGGGCGCGGTGTCGCGCTACTTCGGCGGCGCGGAGCTGTCCTCCGTGAAGCTGGAGCGCCAGGAGGCCGTGGGCGCGCCCTTCGTGCTGCGCTACGCGTTCACCGTGCCCCGCTTCGGGCGCATGGAGGGCGACAGCCGCATGGCGCTGGGCCCCCTCACCTTCCCCGCCCTGCTGGGCCGGCGCTACGTGCAGCTGTCCACCCGCACCACGCCGCTCTACATCGACGACACGGAGGCCAGCCGCACCAACGTCGCCGTCACCCTGCCCCAGGGCTGGAAGCTCAGCGACCCGCAGGCGGGCCTGAAGGTGGACAGCGAGTTCGGCCACTTCACCCGTTCGGAGAAGCAGGACGGCCGCACGCTCTCCATCGCGGAGTCCATCAACCTGCCCCGCGCCCGCGTCACCCCGGCGGAGTACGAGAAGTTCTCCGCCTTCGCCGGTGACGTGGACCTGCTCCAGGTGCGCGAGCTGTTCCTCGTGAAGCAGTAACCGTCGCGACGCGACCTTCCAGGAATACTCATATTCCTGGTTGATAGTGTCTTATGGCAACGTGGCTCCTGGCCGAGGCGTTTCGCGCCTTACCGGCCAGGAGCCTGTTCACATGAGACGTCAGGGTTGGGTTTCGCTGGGCGCGGGCCTTGTCTGCGCGCTGTGGGGTTTCCTCGCGGCGGACGCGGCGGTGCCGGTGCCGAAGACGGTGGGCAAGAAGGTCTACGTGCACCTGATGCCCTGGTTCGAGACGCGGTCCACGTCGGGCACGGGCGCGTGGGGCATCCACTGGACCATGGCCAACCAGAACCCGGACGTGGTGGACGGCTCCGGGCGGCGGCAGATTGCGTCCTACTACTACCCGCTCATCGGGCCGTACGGCTCCGGGGACCGGGACGTCATCGAGTACCAGCTGCTGCTCATGAAGTACGCGGGCGTGGACGGGGTGCTCATCGACTGGCCGGGCACCATCAACGCCTGGGACTACCCGAAGAACCGCGCCAACACGGAGGCCATCATCGCGCAGACGGCGGCGGTGGGGCTGGACTTCGCGGTGGTGTACGAGGACCACAACGCGCAGCTCGCGTACGAGGCGGGCTTCATCAGCGACAAGCTGGGCGCCGGCCGCAACGACATGGCGTACCTGCGCGACCGCTACTTCAACCAGTCCAACTACATCCGGGTGAACAACGCGCCGCTGCTGCTCGTGTTCGGGCCGCAGACGTTCCAGTCCGCCGGGGACTGGACGAACGTCTTCTCACCGCTGAGCCAGAAGCCCACGTTCCTGACGCTCTGGTACGAGTCCGGTGAGGCGGGCGCGAACGCGAAGGGCGAGTTCGCGTGGATCTACCCGGACTTCACCACGGGCCTCACGCACTTCTATAACAACCAGCCTTCGCCCCTGAAGTTCGGCTCCGTCTACCCGGGCTTCCGGTCGTTCTACGCGGCGGGCGGTTGGGGCGGGCCCACCTGGGAGATTGCCCATAACGGGTTGAACAGCTTCAACCAGACGCTGGACCTGGCGAAGAACGCGGGCAGCATCAATCACTTCCAGCTCAACACCTGGAACGACTACGGCGAGGGGACGATGATCGAACCCACGCGCGAGTTCGGCTACGGGTTCCTCACGTCGCTCCAGCAGAAGCTGGGCGTGCCGTATTCGCAGAGCGAGCTGGAGCTGATCAACACCCTGTACCAGCAGCGCAAGCAGTACGCGGGGGACGGCAACAAGCAGGCGCAGCTCAACCAGGCGGCCTCCGCGCTGTTCTCGCTGGACGTCACCGGGGCGCGCAACATCCTGAACGGCGGCGGTGGTGGCTCGGGCGTGTCCGTGACGAACGGCGGCTTCGAGTCCGGCATGACCGGCTGGACGACGTGGACGCCCAACGGCACCGCGGGCGCGGCCTTCACGGAGACGTACAACGGGGGCCACGCCAGCGCGAACCACCTGACGCACTGGAGCGGCGCCCCGTTCGAGACGTGGACGTATCAGTCCGTCTCCGGGCTCGCGTCCGGCAGCTACAAGGTCCGCGCGTGGGTGCGCAAGGGCGGCAGCTTCGCGCTGTCGCGCCTCCAGGTGAAGACGTGCGGCTCGTGCGCGGCGGTGTTCACCGCGCTGGGCACGTATGGGGATTGGACCCAGGTGGAGACGCCCGCCATCTCCGTGACGGGCGGCTCCCTGGAGTTCGGCTTCCACACGCAGGCGACCACCGGCGACACCGCCAACTTCATCCACATGGATGACGTGTCGCTCGTGAAGCTGTAGCGCGTGCTTCGGGTTCGGCCGCCTGCCTAGGGCTGCTGGAAGATGGCGACGGTGGGCGTGCCGTCCTCGCCGATGTAGCCGCGATACATGCCGCTGGAGTTGAAGGGCATGGCCACGTGGCCCTGCCGGTCCATGGCGATGACGCCGCCCTCCCCGCCGGCCTTCACCAGCACGTCGTGGATGACGTAGTTGGCGGCCTCGGGGAGCGGCAGGTCCTGGTATTCGACGCGGGCGCAGATGTCGCGCGCCACCGTGTAGCGGATGAAGAACTCCCCGTGACCCGTGGCGGAGACGGCGCAGCGCTCATCCGCGTAGGTGCCCGCGCCGATGATGGGCGAGTCCCCCACGCGGCCGAAGCGCTTGTTGGTCATGCCGCCCGTGGACGTGCCCGCCGCGAGGTTGCCTTCCTGGTCCAACGCCACCGCGCCCACCGTGCCGAACTTGTGGTCCCCCGTGATGGGATCCACGCCCGGAGTCAGTGACGAGCCGGGCTGTGGCTGCGCCGGTGTCGCGGGCTGCCCCTGATTCGACGGCGGAGGCGTCGTTGGCGCCTGTCCCGGGGATGACGGCGCTGGCGTCGTGGGCGGCTGGCCCGGTGCGGACGGCTGCGCAGGTGTTGGGGAAGGCTGACCTGGCGTCAGCGGCTGCGCGGGCGTCGCGCCCTGCGTGGGCGGCTGTTGGCTCGCGGGCGGCTGCCCTTGCGGCGCGGGAGGAGCCTGCTTCGCGCGCTCCTGCTCCAGCGCGCGCTGGAGGCCCTGCCAGCGCTCCTCCGTGTAGAAGTACTTCGCGTCCACCAGGGGCATGCCCTGCGACTGCGCGAAGGCCTCCGCGCCGTCACCCACCATCATCACGTGCGGCGACTTCTCCATCACCAGCCGCGCCAGGTCGATGGGGTTCTGGATGTGGCGCACGCCGGCCACCGCGCCGGCCATGCGCGTCTTTCCATCCATCACCGCCGCGTCCAGTTCGTTCACGCCGTCGTGGTTGAACACCGCGCCCTTGCCGGCGTTGAAGTACGGCGAGTCCTCCAGCACGCGGATGGCCGCCGTCACCGCGTCCAGGCTGCGGCCGCCCTTCGCCAGCACCGCGTGCCCCGCCTGGAGCGCCTCCGTGAGCGCGGCGCGCATCGCGGCCTCGCGCTCCGGGGTCAGGTTCTCGCGCGAGATGACGCCCGCGCCACCGTGGATGACCAGCCCCCACTTCGGCTTCACGCGTGGCGGCGCATCCGTGCGCAGGGCCGCCTCGTCACGCGCGGCGCCGGCCTGTGACGACGTGGCGCAGCCCATGGGGGCCAGCAGCAGCGCGGTGCTCGCGAGCAGGCTCCGGTGCAGCCAGGGAGAGAACGAGGGGGACATGCCGTGCGCCTCCAGAAGGGGGCCCGCGCTACGGTGGCGACACACCGCCGGGAGCACGAGCACCCCTTGTCGTAGAGCCGTTCGCCAGGGGGCGTCCAGGACCGCCGCATGCCGCGCCGCACCAGTCACAGTGAGGACTTCACCCCTGCGGCACCCCGAGCGCCCGCCTGCCCGCCTGCCCTCCGCTTCCCCTCCCGGAAGGGCATGTCCACCGTGGAGGTTCGGGCTGTAGGGCATCGACGGACATCGGGGAGACAGGGCAATGAAGAAGCTGAAGGGGATGCGGGTGGCCGTGCTGGCGGCGGATGGCTTCGAGCAGGTGGAGCTGACGCGGCCGGTGAAGCGCCTGGAGCGAGAGGGCGCGCGCGTCACCATTGTCTCCCTTCACAAGGGCCGCATCCGGGGCATGAACCTGCTGGTACCCGGCCGCAAGGTGCGCGTGGACGCCACGCTGCGCGACGTGAAGGCCGCTGACTTCGACGCGCTGCTCCTGCCCGGCGGCTTCATGAACCCGGACTTCCTCCGGCAGAGCGCCCTGGCGCTGGACTTCGTGAAGGACGCGGACCTGCTGGACCAGCCCATCGCGGTCATCTGTCACGGGCCGTGGCTGCTCGCGTCCGCGGGGCTCCTGGAAGGCCGCCACCTGACGTCCTGGCCGGGCATCCGCAATGACATGGAGAACGCGGGCGCGCACTGGACGGACGAGCCCGTGGTGCGCGACAGCAACTGGGTGTCCAGCCGGGGGCCGCACGACCTGCTCGCCTTCGAGCACGCGATGGTGGAGCTCTTCGCGGAGCGCATGTCGCCCGCCATCGCCCGCCGCACCACCACGGAAGCCGCGCCGCGCTGGCCCCGGTGGCTCGCGGGTGGGCTCGCCGCCGCGGCCACGCTGGGACTGGTCGCACGCAGCAGGAAGGCCCTGGCCTAGCAGACGGCCCGGGCCCGGGCACCGCCCGTGATTTCACATCCAGCCGAGCTGGAGCCGCGCGACATCCGTCATGCGGCTCTGGTCCCACTGCGGCTCCCAGACGAGCTCCACGTGGGCTTCCTTCACGCCGGGCAGCGCGGACACCTTGGAGCGCACGTCCTCCACCAGCACCTGGCCCATGCCGCAGCCGGGCGCGGTGAGCGTCATCTCGATGTCCACGCGCTGGCCGCCCTCTTCCAGCGGCGTGGCCTTGCACGTGTACACCAGCCCCAGCTCCACGATGTTCACCGGGATCTCCGGGTCATACACGGTGCGGAGCTGCTCCCAGACCTGCTCCTCGTGGAACTCCCCGGGCGGGGCCTCTTCGGCGGGGACCTTGGCCTTCGCCGCGTAGTCCGCGCCCAGCACCTCCGCGTTCTTCTCGTCGATGCGGAACAGCTGGCCGTACGGATCCTGCACCGTGACGTTGCCGCCCAGCGTCTGCACCACCGTCAACTCCGAGCCCGCCGGCAGCAACACCTTGTCCCCGCTGGGGATGAGCATCGCGTCCACGTCGCGCTCGATGACCGTCATCGCGCCTCGCATGTCCCCTCCCTACTCCGTCGACACCGACGTGGAGCGGCCATCCAGCGCCGCGTGCAGCGTGTGCCACGCCAGGCTCGCGCACTTCACCCGGGCCGGGAACTCGCTCACGCCCGACAGCACCGCGAGCTTGCCCAGCGACTCCGGATCCACCTTGTCCGGACCTTCCGTCACCAGCGTGTGCACGCGCGCGAAGAGGGCCTCGGCCTCCTCGCGCGTCTTGTCCTTCACCGCGCCCGTCATCAGCGACGCGGACGCCTTGGAGATGGCGCAGCCCTGGCCCTGGAAGCCGATGTCGCGGATGACGCCGTCCTCCAGCTTGAGCGTCACGGAGAGCTGGTCGCCGCACAGCGGGTTGTAGCCCTCCGCCGCGCAGGTGGCGCCCTCCACCACCCGGAAGTTGCGCGGGCGCTTGGAGTGCTCCAGCACCACCTCCTGGTACAGGTCCTTGAGGTCGGAACTCACGCGAACACCTCCTTCACCTTGTGCAGGCCCTTTACCAGCGCGTCCACGTCCTCGGTCGTGTTGTAGAGCGCCAGCGACGCTCTCGCCGTGGCCGCCACCCCGAAGCGCTGCATCAGCGGCTGGGCGCAGTGGTGCCCGGTGCGGATGCAGATGCCCTCCTGGTCCAGGATGGTGCCCACGTCATGCGGGTGGACGTCCTCCATCGTGAAGGACAGCACGCCCGTCTTGCGCGGCGCCGTGCCCACCAGCTTGAGCCCCGGCACCGACTCCAGCGCCTGCGTCGCGTACGCGAGCAACCACTGGTCGTGCTGGGACACGTTCTCCATCCCCACGGCCTCCAGGTAGCGGATGGCCGCGGCCAGCCCCACCGCGCCCGCCATGTCCGGCGTGCCCGCTTCGAAGCGGTGCGGCACGCGGTTGTAGACGGTCTTCTCCATCGTCACGGAGAGGATCATGTCCCCGCCGCCCTGGTACGGAGGCAGCGGCTCCAGCATCGACAGCTTCCCGTACAGCACGCCGATGCCCGTGGGCCCGAAGAGCTTGTGCCCGCTGAAGGCGTAGAAGTCACAGTCCAGGTCCTGCACGTCCACCTGGAAGTGCGTCACCGACTGCGCCCCGTCCACCAGCACCGGGATGTTCCTGGCATGCGCCTTCGCCACCAGCTCCTTGATGGGGTTCACGGAGCCCAGCGCGTTGGACACGTGCGTGATGGCCAAGAGGCGCGTCTTCTCCGTGAGCAGCGCGTCCACCGTGTCCATGCGCAGCTCACCGCGCTCGTCCACCGGGATGACGCGCAGCTTCGCGCCCGCCGCGTCGCACACCATCTGCCAGGGCACGATGTTGGAGTGGTGCTCCATCGCGGAGATGAGCACCTCGTCGCCCGGGCCCACGTGCTTGCGGCCGTAGGTGGCGGCCACCAGGTTGATGGCCTCCGTGGTGCCGCGCACGAAGATGACCTCGCGCACGTCCTTGGCGTGGATGAAGCGGCGCACCGTCTCGCGCGCGTCCTCGAAGGCCTGCGTGGCGCGCTCGGAGAGGATGTGCACGCCGCGGTGCACGTTGGCGTTGTCGTGCGTGTAGTAGCGCGTCAGCGCGTCCAGCACCGCCTGAGGCTTCTGCCCCGTGGCGGCGCTGTCCAGGTACACCAACGGACGGCCCCGCACCTCCTGCCGCAGGATGGGGAAGTCCGCGCGAACCCGCGCGAGGTCGAATCCAGGCCCACTCATCCCATCACCTCCGCCGAACCCGGCAGCTTTTCCGCCAGCAACGCCTCCACCCGCGCGCGCACCGGACCTTCCGGCACCGCGCGCACCAACTCGCTGGCGAACGCCTGCGTCAGCATCCGCTCCGCATCCACCTTCGAGATGCCGCGCGAGCGCAGGTAGAACAGCGCGTTGTCATCCAGCCGGCCCACCGCCGTGCCGTGCGCGCACTTCACGTCGTCCGCGAAGATCTCCAGCTGCGGCCGTGCGTCCACCTGCGCGCCCTCGGAGAGCAGCAGGTTGCGGCTGGTCTGGCTCGCGTCCGTCTTCTGCGCGTCCTCGCGCACGAGGATCTTCCCGTGGAAGGTCCCGCGCGAGCGGTCGTCCAGCACGCCCTTGTAGAGCTCGCGGCTGGAGCAGTGCGGCACCGCGTGGTCCAGGTCCGTGCGGTTGTCCAGGTGCTGCGTGCCCCGGCCCACGAACAGGCCGTTGAGCACGCACTCGCCGCCCTCGCCCGCGAAGGCCGCGTGCACTTCATTGCGAGCCAGCGCCCCGCCGAACGAGAACGCATGCGACTGGAAGCGGCTGTCGCGCCCCTGCCGCGAATACAGCCCGCCCAGGTGCAGCGCGGTGTCGCCCTCCGCCTGGAGCTTGAAGTGGCGCAGGCTGGCGTTGTCCCCCAGCGACACCTCCGTCACCGCGTTGGTGAAGGTGGCCCCGGTGCCCAGGCCCGCGTACGTCTCCACCAGCGTGGCCTCGCTGCCCTCGCCCGCCACCACGACGATGCGCGGGCTGGCCAGCACCGGCCCGTCGCCACCGCGCGCGAGGAACAGCAGCTGCACCGGCACCTCGCTCAAGGCCCGGGGCGCGAGCGTCAGCAGCGCGCCCTCCTCCAGCAGCGCCGCGTTGAGCGACGTGAAGGCATGCGCGGACGGCCGCGAGAACTGGCCCAGCGTCTCCTGCAACAGCGCTCCGTCCTCACGCAGCGCCTGCGACAGCGGCTTGAGCACCACGCCGCGCGGCAGGCCGGTGAGCACCGACAGCGCCGGCACGAAGCGCCCATCCACGAACACAAGCCGGGGGCCGGGCAGCGCCAGCCGCGCCACCGCCTGGGCCACGTCCTCGCCTGCGGACACGTCCCGCACGGGCTGGAAGGGATGCGACGACAGCGTGGCGACAGGCGTGTACTTCCACTCCTCGTCCTTGGACGTGGGCAGACCGCGCGCCTGGAACTGGCTCAGGCCTTCCTCACGAAACGCCTGGAGCCACGCGGGGACATCCCCGCGCGCCTGGAAGGACCGGGCCACGTCCACGTAGTGGGACGCGCTCATGGCCGAGCCTCCTTCGCCTTGCCGGCCGCGCCGCCCTCCCCGCCAATCCAGCCGTAGCCCTTCTCCTCCAGCTCCAGCGCCAGCTCGCGTCCACCCGAGCGCACGATGCGGCCCGCGGACATCACATGCACGCGGTCCGGCACGATGTAGTCCAGCAGCCGCTGGTAGTGGGTGATCACCACCATGGCGCGGTCCTTCGCGCGCAGCGCGTTCACGCCGCCCGCGACGATGCGCAGGGCGTCGATGTCCAGGCCCGAGTCCGTCTCATCCAGCAGCGCCAGCCGGGGCTGGAGCACCGCCATCTGGAAGATCTCGTTGCGCTTCTTCTCTCCGCCAGAGAAGCCCTCGTTCACGGAGCGGTTCATGAACGCCGCGTCCAGCTGCACGAGCTTCGCCTTCTCCTTGGCCATCTGGAGGAAGTCCATCGCGTCCAGCTCTTCCTCGCCCTTCGCGCGGCGCTGCGCGTTGAGCGCCGTGCGCAGGAAGTGCAGGTTGCCCACGCCCGGAATCTCCACCGGGTACTGGAACCCCAGGAACACGCCCGCCTTCGCGCGCTCCTCCGGCGGAGTGCCGAGCAGGTCCTTGCCGTCGAAGAGCACGGAGCCCTTCGTCACCTCGTACGTCTCACGCCCCGCCAGCACGCCCGCGAGCGTGCTCTTGCCGGAACCATTGGGCCCCATGATGGCGTGCACCTCGCCGGCGCCCACCTCCAGGTTGATGCCCTTCAGGATGTCCTTGCCGGCCACGCGGGCGTGCAGGTCCTGGATGCTCAACAACGACGCCATCACCCGACGCTCCCTTCCAGACTCACGCCCAGGAGCTTCTGCGCTTCCACCGCGAACTCCATGGGCAGTTCCTTGAAGACCTGACGGCAGAAGCCGTTCACGATCATCGACACCGCGTCCTCCTGCGAGATGCCGCGCTGCCGGCAGTAGAAGAGCTGGTCCTCGCCAATCTTCGACGTGGACGCTTCGTGCTCCACCTGCGCGGTCGCGTTCTTCACCTCGATGTACGGCAGCGTGTGGGCGCCGCACTCGTCGCCCAACAGCAGCGAATCGCACTGCGTGTAGTTGCGTGCGTTCGCCGCGCTCTTGAGCACCTTCACCAGGCCCCGGTACGTGTTCTGCCCGCGGCCCGCGGAGATGCCCTTGGACACGATGGTGGACCGGGTGTTCTTCCCGATGTGCACCATCTTCGTGCCCGTGTCCGCCTGCTGCCGGTGGTTGGTGAGCGCCACCGAGTAGAACTCGCCCACCGCGTCATCCCCCTTGAGGATGACGCTGGGGTACTTCCAGGTAATCGCCGAACCCGTCTCCACCTGGGTCCACGAAATCTTGGAGCCCCGGTGCGCGATGCCGCGCTTGGTGACGAAGTTGTAGATGCCGCCCCGCCCCTCCGCGTCGCCCGGGTACCAGTTCTGCACCGTGCTGTACTTGATGGACGCGCCGTCCAGCGCCACCAGCTCCACCACCGCCGCGTGCAACTGGTTGGTGTCGCGCATGGGCGCGGTGCAGCCCTCCAGGTAGCTCACGGAGGCGCCTTCATCCGCGATGAGCAGCGTGCGCTCGAACTGGCCCGTGTCCGCCGCGTTGATGCGGAAGTACGTGGACAGCTCCATGGGGCACTTCACGCCCTTGGGCACGTAGCAGAACGAACCGTCGCTGAAGACCGCGGAGTTGAGCGCCGCGAAGAAGTTGTCGGAGAAGGGCACCACCGTGCCCAGGTAGCGCTCCACCAGCTCCGGGTGCTCGCGCACCGCTTCGGAGAACGAGCAGAAGATGACGCCCGCCTTGTAGAGCTTCTCCCGGAACGTGGTGGCCACCGACACGGAGTCGAACACCGCGTCCACCGCGACGTTCTGAAGCCGCTTCTGCTCCTCCAGCGGGATGCCCAGCTTCTCGTAGGTGCGGAGGATCTCCGGATCCACCTCCGACAGGCTGTCCTTCTTCGGCTTCTGCTTCGGCGCCGAGTAGTAGCGGATGGCCTGGTAGTCGATGGGGTGGTACTTCACCGCCTGCCACGTGGGCTCCTTCAGCGTGAGCCAGTGGCGGTACGCCTTCAGGCGCCACTCCAGCATGAAGGCCGGTTCGTTCTTCTTCGCGGACAGGACGCGGATGACGTCCTCGTCCAGGCCGGGCGGCAGCGTGTCCGCCTCCACCTGGGTGACGAAGCCCGCCTGATAGCCCTTGCGGGCCAGCTCCTGGATGGTTTCGGTGCTGGTCATGAACGGACTCCCGTGACGGAAGGAGGAGCGCCGAGGGACGCCGGCAGGCCCAGGCCCACCAGCCGCTCCGGCATGCGGGGCACGGGCGCGCGCAGGTCCGCGAGCGTCAGCCTCCCCAGCGCTTCCTGGATGGCTTGATTGATGAGGCGCCAGTGGCCTCGCACCTGGCAGACGGACTCCAGCTCACAGGGGCCGGCGGGCTTGCCCTGGTGCTGGCCACACTCCGTGAGGGACACCGGCCCCTCCAGCGCGGTCACCAGCTCCGCCAGGGAGATGGCCTCCGCCGGACGCGACAGGCCATAGCCACCGTTCGCGCCCCGGTGCGACACCACCAGCCCCGCCTGCAACAGGCCCTTCAGGACCTTGCTCGCGGACGGAAGGGAGACACGCGTGCGCGCCGCCAGCTCTCGCGTGGTGCGGGTTTCCCCGTCCGCGCGCGCCAGCTCGGCCATCAGCACGATGCCGTAGTCGGTCATCTTGCTCATCCGGAGCATGTCTGGGGTGTCTCCTGTGGCTGTCCACGGGCCCGATGCCCGCGACGGCCTCTTATGTAATGTGGACCTGTCCAGTCCACATTCAAATCCGGAAGCAACGAGCTAGGGTGGGGCCGTCCGCTTTCCGAGTCTGTCTCCCCCTCGAGGAGCCCCACCGATGCGCCGTCCCCTCCCCCTCCTGCTCACCGCGCTGGCCCTGGCCCTGGTGG
>NZ_RAWE01000213.1 GCF_003611695.1 Corallococcus carmarthensis
CCTTTCGGCCCTCCGCCCGTGGGCACGCCGCCGCCCACCGTCGCGCCGACGCCGCCTCCTCCGCCCGTCACGGCGACGACCGTCAGCGACACGCCAGCGAATGTCGAGCCCCAGGTGCAGCCCACGGGCGCAGGCAAGACGCCCCCAAAACCGGGCGGCAAGTCGAAGGCTCCGCGCATCCCCATGGACCCGACCGACGCCATCGCGATCAGCGATCTGGCTGAGGCCCGAGCCGCGGAAGGACGGAAGGATGTGGACACCGCGGTCCGGATGGCCCAGCGCAGCTACGCTGCCCAGGACAACCTGGCCGCGCACTACCTGGCCATCAAGCTCCGGTGCCAGACCGGTGACCTCGCCAACGCCCAGCCGGAAGCGAGCAAGATCCGCCCGTCGGAACTGACACAGGCGCTCATCGCTGAATGTCAGAGGCGTGATATCGAATTGAAGAAGAAGTAGGCAGACACCGCCCGTCCGGAGCACCCGGCCGGGTGAGGGGGAAGGAATCCATCGTGAGAGTCGTCATCGCCGTGGCCGTGCTGGCCACCCTTCTGGGCACCCTGCCCGCCCGGGCTGCGCCGCCCGCTCCTGTTGAAGCCGGCAAGGTGTTCGTGGGCCCGCAGGGGGAACAGGTCGCGGTCGTGCCGCTGACTCCCCGCGAGCAGAAGAAGTTCCTCCTGCGCATCCAGGGCACGGGCTCCGTGCTGGACAACCTGGTCCTCCCCTACACCGTGAATGACTGGAGCAGCCTCAGCACGCTGCGCCAGAGCTACACCACGCAGTGGCACGGCAAGGACTACTCGCCGCTCGTCGTCGTGGGCAAGAACACGGAGCTGCACTTCCCCGGCGGTCCCGGCAACGGCATCGCGGTCCTGTTCGACGAGGCGCGCTCCCAGAAGCTCAAGCCGGAGGAGGTCTACGCGCAGCACCAGCAGCAGACCCAGAGCGGTCAGCTCGCGAAGCTGATGGCCTTCGACCGCAAGGCGGAAGAAGCCGTCCACGACACCGCCTACGCCGAAGCGCTCCAGCTGATGAACACCTTCTGCGGCACCTCCGCCGCGGGCACCATCGACTGGGCCACCATCACGGAGCCCGTCCTCAAGGCCCAGAACATCTCCCGCTACTGCGTCTTCCCCCTCACTGCCCTGAAGGCGATGTGCGACGTCTCCGAGGAGGCCCGCCGCACCGTGAAGGCCCGCATCCAGCACTTCGACTGCCGCTTCGGCGCCGCGCTGGAGCCCGCCCTGCAAGGCGACCGCTTCGTCTGGACCACCACCCCGGAGGCGAGCAATCAGGAGAAGGCCGCCACCCGCTACTTCAAGAAGAACCTCTAGGTCCGCGCCCCATGCTCTTCCAACGCGTCCTTCCCGTGGCCGTGCTCCTCGCCGCCAGTCCCGCCGCCGCCGTCGACCCGCCGTGGGGCAAGGCGGAGAACCTGGGCCAACGCATGCACCTGGAGGCCTCGTCCGTCTGCACCGACGGCAAGGGCCACTACGTCGTCTCCGTGCCCTACGAGGACACGGACGAGCTGGAGGACCGGCTCTACTACGGCGACGGCAAGTCCCTGGTGGAGGTGCCGCGTCCCCGGACCCGGAACCTGTCCGCGACCACCTTCCTGGATCCGCGCTTCTTCAACCCCGGCGCCTCCGCCGACTACGACGGCGTGGACCTGCGCGTGCACTCGCAGCTGTCCGTGGAAGCCAAGGAGCGCACCTGCGCGCTGCGCTGTGGCGAGCGCAGGGTGAAGCTGGAGATGCTCCCCAGCGCCGCGGCGCAGGAACTCTTGCGCAAGGCCACCTACGTCCCCAACCCGCAGAAGTTCGCGCCCCACGCGCTGCTGCGCGACTCGGAGGGCACGTACTACTACGTGGACAAGGGCATCACGGCCGCGGAGGCGCGCAGCTTCCGCGTGTTCATCGGGCCCCGGGGCGACCTGAAGCCGCAGAAGATGACCAACGTGGTGGCGGACTCCGAGGGGGAGATCTTCACCACCAAGAAGGGCCAGCTGCGGCTCGTCATCGACCGCGCGCAGAAGCCCATCTGGATCGAGAAGGCGCGCAAGGAAGTGGAGCTGCGCAACGTCCCCGTGGAGCAGAACCTGCCCCTCATCTACAACGAGCTGGGCGTCTACACGGGCATCCGGCTGGGCACGCCCTGCGACGACCAGTAGCCGCCAGTTCCGCTAGACGCGCACCAGCAACGCCATCTGGTGCGCGCCAATGCCCAGGCCGACCATCACCAGGTACTTCGTGCGCAGCTCGCGGTGGAACCGGGCCAGCGTCACCGGCATGGACGCGTGCACCATGTTCCCGTAGTCCTCGAAGGTGTCCAGGTACTCGCGCGGGCGGATCTCCTTCGCCCAGTGATCCATCAGCTTGCGCGTGGCCTGGTGGGAGATGAGCGTCACGTCCTCGCGCGCCACGCCGTGCTTCGCGAGCAGCCGCTCCACCAGTTTCGGCGGCCCGTTCATTCCTGAGTTCAGGAACGCCTTCACGCCTGACGTGGGGGCAATGCCGTAGGTCGGGTGCGCGAGGCCGGACTCCGGACGCGGGCCCATCATCATCGCGCCGTACTCGTCGCTGAAGGTGTCCGCGCCCCAGTCCACCAGCGTGAGCCGGTCACCCGCGCCCACCACCACCGCGCCCGCGCCGTCACCAATGCCAATGGCATGGCCCTGCGTGTAGTCCACGTTGCGGGTCCACGCGGAGCCCACCGCCACCAGCGCGTGCTGGATGCTGCCCGCGCGCAGGGCCTCCCAGGCCAGCACGATGCTCATCAGGAAGTTGGCGAAGTCCGCGTTCACCGGCACCACCAGCGTGCCCTGCGAAAGGCCCAGGTCGCGGTGCACCGCGTACAGTTCGTTCGGCGCGATGAACTCGGACACCGACACGTAGCCGTACAGCCGCTCCACGTCCGCGGCCTTCAGCCCCGCGTCCTGGAGCGCGGCGGCGCCCGCCCTGGCGGTGAGCGCGGCCAGGGACTCGCCGGGCCCCAGCACCCGGCGCTCGCGGTTGCCGTAGAAGAGCGCGTGCTCGCCGCCGCTTCCCGCGGCGCGGCGCAGGGGCTCGAACAGCGGGTCGTCATTGCCGCGAACCTGATCCGGAACAGCGGCACCGACACCCAGGAGCGCGAAGGTCGCGGCGGTCATGGGTGCTACTTCGCGTCCGACGCCACCGCGGCGAAGCGGTCGCCGTACGGCGGAACCTCGCGGTAGTCGATGTGCGCGACGATGACCTGCGGCTGGCCGGTCTCGTTCGCGCGGCGCAGCACTTCCGGCAGCAGCGCGTCCAGCTGGCCCGGGGCGTTCACCGTGTAGGCGCGCGCGCCCAGGGACTCGGAGAAGGCCTTCAGGTCCGGGTTGCCCAGGCCGTAGAAGTCATCCTCCAGCGGCTGCGTGCGGTCCTGCACGTGCTCGCCGTGGTTCACCATGCCCAGGAAGTTGTCGTTGAGGACGATGGTCACCGTGCCCACGCGGTAGCGCGAGGCGGTGAGCATCTCCGTGCCGTTCATCAGGAACGCGCCGTCGCCGACCACGGCCACCGCGGAGCGCTCCGGCCGGCCCACCTTGCCGCCGATGACGGCACCGCAGGACCAGCCCATGGACGACAGGCCGCACGGGTAGAAGATGCGCGCGGGCGGCGTGATGTGCAGCAGGTGCGCCGTCCAGCCTGTGCAGTTGCCCATGTCGATGTACAGGTCCATGTCCGGGCTCAGGTGCTTGTCGAGCTCCGCCATCAGGTCCTGCGGCTTCACCGAGTCCCGGTCCTGCGGGGTGCGGATGACGGGCGCGGGCTCCTTCAGCGCCATCACCTGCGACCAGCGCTCCTGCACGCGCGCGCCGCTGGACGGGCCAATCATCTGCCCCAGCTCCGCCAGGCCCGTCACCACCGAGCCCACGTCCGCCACGATGGGCAGCCGCACCGGCAGGAACTGACCGATGTTGGAGGCGTTCACGTCCACCTGGATGACGTGGTGGACGGCCTGGAAGTACTTGTGGAAGCTGCGGGAGGCCCACTCACCCAGGCGGCTGCCCAGGACCACGAGCACGTCCACGCCGTCGCGCAGGTACGCTTCCGCGCGCTTGCTGCCGGCCAGGCCCAGCACGCCCAGCGACAGCGCCTCGCGCTCGGAGAACAGCCCCTTGCCGCGCATGCTGGTGGCCACCGGGATGCCGTGCTGGGTGACGAACGCGGTGAACACCTCGGAGTGCTCCGCCATCGCCTCACGCGCGCCCGAGCCCAGGAAGATGAGCGGACGGCGCGCGGTGCGCAGCAGCGTGAAGGCGGCGCGCAGGTCCTCGAAGGGCGCGGTCGCCGGACGCGCGCGGAAGGCGCCCCGCGTGGTGGGAACCGAAGCGCGGTGGATGGGCTGGCGCGCGATGTTGGCCGGCACGCTCAGGTGCGCGGCGCCACCGGGCAGGCCCTGCGCGGTGCGCATGGAGCGCGCCAGCAGCCGCTGGAAGCTCTGCGCGTCCGGAACGATGGTCGAGCTGGCGCACGCCTGGCGGAACACCTCCACCGTGTTCACGCCGTGGGTGCTGCTGCTCTCCTGGATGGCCATCAGGCCCACGCGGTCCGTGGCGACGTTGCCGCTGATGGCCAGCATGGGCACGCCGTCCAGGTGCGCGGAGGCCACGCCCGTCAGCGCGTTGGTGGCACCCGGGCCCGCCGTCACCATGCACACGCCCAGCTTGCCGGTGGAGCGCGCGTAGCCGTCCGCCATGAACGCCGCGCCCGCCTCGTGCGACGCGATGATGAAGCGCATGGACTTGTGCTTGCGCAGCGCCTGCTGGAACGGGGCGATGTTGCCGCCCGGGATGCCGAACACCGCATCCACTTCCTCCGCCTCCAGGTGCGCGATCACGCAGTCGGCGACCGTCAGGTCCTCCACCGTCTTGAAGCCCCGCGCGTTCGTGTCCCCGTACATCGGGATCGCCTCGCCATGACGAGCCTCCAGCGCGTTCGCCTTCCCAGTGGACGGCGTCTCGTGACGGAGCGCCTCGACGGGCACCTCGGTCCGCAGGGAGGTCGACGTGAGGGACTGGAGCTCAGCAAGCGAGGAGTTGGACATTGAAGGGCGTCTCCAAGACCCCGGAACCCGTGAACCCAGCGTCAGATGCCGGGTTCGTTGCCACCGAGTCCGGGGGGACCTCGATGCATGTAGCAGTTTTGCGGGGGTGCTGAAAAAGTGCATCCCCTTAATAGCGGAGAATCGAGCGACTGTGAAGTAAAATTAGCGGAAAGTTCGCCTGACGCTGGATTCTCACACTTCGTGACGAGTACCACGTCTACCCCGGGACGTCTTCATCTTCACGCGGAGGCCGGGCTTCGCGCGCGTACGCAGGTGAAGCAGGAGTGGATCCACGGTGGGCCCGAGTGGAGTAGGCTCATGGGCACGCTGCCATCCGGCCGGAGTCGCACGGGAATGGCGCGTGCACCACAAAATCAACGTGGGGGTTTCATGGCTGAGAATCTGCGGACGGAGTACGGCTTCCGGATCAATGCGCCGGGCTACATCACCCCTGTCGAGGCCAAGGCCTGGTTCGAGGACCTTCGCACCAAGGTGGCGGTGAAGCGTGGGCGTTCCTTCGGGCTGCTGGTGGACATGCGGAGCCAGAAGGCGAACCCGCCGGAGACCCAGGAGATCATCAAGCAGGCAATGGGCTGGCTCCGGCAGAACGGCATGGCGCGCTCGGCGGTGGTGCTCGACAGCACCGTCGCCCGTCTGATGATGGTGCGCATGGCCAAGCAGAGCGGCGTGTACGAGTGGGAGCGCTACATCGACGCGTCGAAGGACACGGATTGGGAGCACAAGGCGATCGACTGGATCACGAACGCCACGGAGCCTTCCAAGGAAGAAGACGCCGCGGCCTGACGTCTGTCCCTGGGTGATGGCGGTGGAGGCCCCTTCAGGAGCCCCACCGCCTCCCCTGCCCGGTTGGGCTCTTTTTCACCCGCTACCTCCCAGGTCCTGCCCGTGATTCCCGGGTCCTCGCGGAAGCCAGGCTGGTTCGGAGCGGTCCTCGTCCTCCTTATAGGAATCCTGGGGCTGCACTGCGCATCCCCTGCCCCGCCGCGTGACGGTTCGCGGGCGCGGCCCCCCCTGTCAGCGGTTTCCTCCCCTGCCCCTACCGCGCGGGTGTTGCGGGTACGCGTGTACGCGGACGTGGACCACCGGGCGCGGAGCCTCCATTGGGAGCGTGGCTTCGCGGCGTGGCTCGAGCGCGCGAACGAATCGGTGCGCGGACCGCTGGGCGTCACGTTCGAGCTGGAATCCGCGCGGGCGTGGGATCGGCGCGGCTCGGACGGCCCACTGGAGCCGGTGCTGGGTGCGCTGGAGTCGGTGGACGCGGGCGAGGACGTGGACCTGGTCGTGGGCCTGGTGGCGCCGCCAGTGTCGTTCAGCGGCGCGCAGCACGAGCTGGGCTTCGCGCGCGTGCTGGGGCGTCACTGCGTGCTGCGAGGCCTGGGCGGAGAGCTGCCGGCGGCGGCTCGGCAACGGTTGGAGGTGGCCGTCCTTCTTCACGAGTGGGCCCACACCTTGGGCGCTCTGCACGTGCGCGACGGGCGTGGATGGATGTCGCCGAAGTACGACGCGGACCAGACGGGGTTCGACGCGCGGACGCTCGCGCTGCTGGGCACGGGGCTCCGGCATCTGCCCGCGGCCCGCGTGGCGCTGGAGTCGCAGAAGGCCTGGGCCCGGGAGCTGCGCGGCGCGGTGGAAGCGATGACCGGCCCGGCGTGGGAGGGACCTGAACGGGACTTCCTTCTCCAATGGACGGAGCGGGTGCGCGCCTCCGGCGTCGTGTTGGGACCGGAGGGCACGCCCCGTGCGCTGACACCCTTGGAGCGGCAGCGGCTGGCGGAGGTCATCGCCCTGGAGAAGTCGGGCCGGCCGGAGGTGGCCGCGGAGGCCTTGGAGCCGCTGGCCGTGCGGCATCCCCAGGACGAACGCGTGCAGTTGCTGGCGTGCTACCTCGCCGTGCACCTCACGCCGGGTTTGGACGCCACGCGTGAGCGCTGCGAGCGGGCCATCGCGCGGTTCCCTGATGAGCCTTCCCTGCGCATGAACGTGGCGCTGCTCCACCTGCACGCGGGCCGCTTCGACGAGGCCCGTGACAGTCTGGTGGCGGCGCGGAGGAACCTGGAGGCCCGGGCGGTGGTGGAGCCCGCGCAGTGGGCGGATCTGGCGGGGCTCTTCCTGCGCGCCCACTGCGTGACGTGGGCGGAGGAGACGGCGGCCCGGGCGCCGGGACTCGCGGCGTCGTCGGTGGTGATGGAGCAGGCGGCCCGGTTGCGTCGGCAGGTGGCGCTGCCGCCGGCACGGCCCGAGGCGGGCACCTTCCCTCTTCCGTCCCTTGAGCCCGCGCGCGAAGGAGATTTGGTGCGCGCGGTGTCCGACGTCGAGGCGCTGCTGCATGCCGGCTCATCAGGCCCCGCGCGTGAACGCATCGCCGCGCTGTCGCAGGACTTCCCGGTGAGTCCTTCCGTCGCGCTCCTGCAATGCGAGCTGCACCTGTTCCAGGGACGGCTGGGCTCCGCGCGCACCGCCTGCGAGCGCGTGCTCGCGTTCCGGGAGGATGCGGTGCAGGCCCACCTGCTGCTCGGCGTGCTGGCGACGAACACCCGCGCGCATGCGCGTGCACGCAAGCACCTGGAGCGTGTCATCGCGTTGGAGCCGTCACGCACGGAGGCGTGGCACCTGCTCGCCCGCGAGTACCGGGGCACTCGCCAGCTGCGGACGCTCCAGGCCCGCTACCGCGAACAGTTCGCGCGCGACCTGCCGTGAGGCTCGCTGGCTACTTCGCGACGGACGCGCGCCAGGTGTCCTCGAGCAGCGCCAGCAGGAGGATGTCGTTGAACCCACCCCCGTTCGCGTCCACCTGGTAGCCGCGCAGCAGGCCTTCCTGCTGGAAGCCCGCGCGCGTCAGCGCCCGCTGCGACGCCGTGTTGCGAACGTTCACCATGCCTTCGATGCGGTGCAGGTTCAGGTGCTCGAAGCCGAAGCGGATCAGCGCGGGCAGGATCCCCGACATCACGCCCTGGCCCCACAACGCGCGCGCCACCATGTAGCCCACCTCCGCGCGGCGGTCCTTCTGGCTCCAGTTGAAGAGGGTCAGGTAGCCCAGGGGCGTCGGGGCCTGCTCGTGCACCAGCACCCAACGGATGCCCTTGCCCTGGCGCATCGCCTCCAGGTCGCCGGTCAGCTTCTGGTGCAGCGTGTCCCGGAGCACGGGCACCGTGAAGTTGAGGCTCCGTGCCACTTCCGGGTGGGAGTACAGCGCGATCACCCCGTCCATGTCCTCTGGCGTGAAGACTCGCAACCGGTACGGCGCGGGAACGATGGGCAGCGGCAGCGTGGCGTAGGACATGGACATGCGCAGGAAGCCCCGTGCGGTAGGGACCTCATCACCCTACCGGGCGAGCACCGTCACCGCCATCGTTCCGGTGGGCTCCGTCTTCCGTCAGCAACCGGCGCCGCTCGCGCATCACGTCGCGAAGCGGATCCCACTCGCCCCGGGCCCACGGCAGCACCTCGTCCACCATCGCCCGGTGGAGGAGGGCCAGCGCCTCGTCGGGCGTGCGCGTCCAGGTGAGGGTGGAGTCTCTCCACCCCTCGTCCACGGTCATGCAGGCACCGCTGCTCAGCGCCCGGTACGCGGCGAAGGCGCACGTCGCCAGCAGGTGCTCCGGTTCCCTGGGCGTGAGGCCGGTAAAACCCACGACCCGCTTTTCGGCGTCCGCCACCATCAGCGTCGCGTAATGGAGGCACCACGCCGAGTTGAACAACGCCGACGCCAGGAGCTGGCTGGGGACGAACAAGCCGATCTCCATCGCCTTGCGCTGGTGCGCCTCATCCGGCGCGAGGACCCACTCCTCCAGCGCGAGGAGGCTCGACTGGGCGCCGTCGTTCTCCGGCCCATGCCTGTCCCAGACACGCGCCGCGACGCGCGCCACCGCCACGCACAGCCGGACCTCCTCTTCCTGGCTCAGCGGCCCCAGCGAATCCACCCAGGCCTGCAGCCGGGCGGAGTCCGGATGCTCCGCGTCCACCGGCAGCGGCCCCGCCCCCGCGAGCGCCAGGGCCAGTCGCGGCGAGCCCGGCCCCGGGGTCCGCGCCTCCACGGGCAACGGGACACTCCGGACGATGGCGTCCGCCACCGACTCGGCGTGCACGCGCATCCTCCAGGCGAAGGGATCCCCATGTCCCCGCTTCACGGCATGCGTCACCACGCGCCGCAGCAGGCCCACCGCCGGACGGGCCTGCGCCCCCATCCCCGCGAGCAGATGGAGCGCGAAGAGCCCCTGCCGCGCCCCGTCCCGGTCATTCGGAAGAAGGCCCACCAGTCCCCGCGCCGTCTTGTCCAGCAGGGGCAGCGCACGCGAAGGAGACAGCCAGGACAACACCTGGAGGACGACGACGCGGCTCTCGTCGTCCAGCACCACCTGCTCCTCCAGCGCGTGAAGGACCTCCTCGGAAGGCGGGGTGCACCGGCCCAGCAGGCGCAGCGCGGAGCGGCGGACGTAGGGACTCTCGTCCGACAGCCTCTTCAGGCCTTCGTGCAGCACGTCGTCCGGGATGGGACCATCCAACGCCGCCAGCGCGTCCAGCGCCGTCGCTCGCGACTGCCACTGCATCTTGTCCCGGCACGCCTCCAGCAACAGCCGCACCGCGAGCCGGGTGGGCCGCGGACGCAGGTTCACCAGGGCCCGCAGCGCCTGGCGCCGGACCCGAGCGCTCGGCCGGGACAAGAGCCCCAACACGGCGGGCACCGCGCACCGGGGCGGCAGGTTTGGCGCCATCAACGCTTCGAGCAGGTTCAAGCGGATGTTCGCGTCCGCGGACGCTGTCTCCGCCAGCTGGGGCGTCGCCAGCACCTCCAGCAGCGCGGGCACCGCCCCCAGGCCCATGGCCCGCAGCGCTTCGTGCGCGTCGTAGGGATAGGACTTCTTGGCCCCGCCTTGCGCCACCAACTCCGCCACCCACTCGCGAGGCGTCCGGTCCGCGTGCCGGAAGCCCGAATGCACGAGCAGCGCGTCCAGCCTGCGCAACGAAGCGAGGTCGTCTCCAGAGACCCGGCGCCGCGCCTCCTCCAGTGCGTCACCCATCCCGGCTCCCTACTCCGCGCGCATCGCCTCCACCGGATCCAGCCGCGCCGCGCGCGACGCCGGGTAGATGCCGAACAGCAGGCCCACGCCGCAGCTCATCCCCAGCGACAGCGCCACGGCCCACGCGGGCACGCTCATGGGGAACAGCAGCACCCACTTGCCCAGGAAGACGAACCCGAAGCCCAGCCCCAGGCCCATCACCCCGCCCACGAGCGACAGCATCACCGCCTCCGTGGCGAACTGGCCCAGGATGCGGCGGCGGCGAGCGCCCAGCGCCTTGCGGATGCCAATCTCCCGGGTCCGCTCCGTCACCGACATCAGCATGATGTTCAGGATGCCGATGCCGCCCACCACCAGCGACAGCAGGCACACGCCCACGCCCGCGAACGCGATGACCTGGGACAGCTCGTTGAAGGACGCCGTCATGGACTCGTTGGTGTGCACCTCGAAGTCGTTCGCCTCCTGGGGCGTGAGGCTCCGGCGGCGGCGCATCAGGTTCACCACCTCGTCCTGCGCCTTCTGGAACGACTCGCCGTCGCGCGCCTGGACCTCGATGTCCACCGAGCGGTTCTTGCCGTAGAACTGCTGGAAGGCGCGCATCGGGATGATGGCCTGGTTGTCCTCGCTGGCCATCCCCATGACGCTGCCGCGCTTCTGCAGCACGCCAATCACCTGGAAGGGCCGGCCCTGCAGTCGCAGCTCCGAGCCCACGGGATTCGTGCCCGGAAAGAGCGTGTCCGCCACGTCCACGCCGATGATCATCACCGGGCGGCCATCCAGCGTCTCCGTCTCGTTGAAGAAGCGGCCGGTCGTCACGACGATGCCGCTGGTCTCCAGATACGAGTGCTCCGTGCCCACGACGGTCACCGACCCGGGCGTCTCCCGGAAAGCCGTGGTCAGCTTCTTGCCCCACACCTCCACCTTGGGCGTGGCCGAGGCCACGGAGGGACACGACTCCAGGATGGTGCGCGCATCATCTCCGTGCAGGTCCTTGCGCTTGGCGTACTTCGCCCAGTTGATACGGCCGAAGCCGGTGGGCCACTTCGTCACCTCGAAGGTGTGCGCGCCCAGGCTGCCCAGGTTCTTGTTCACCTGTTCGCGCAGGCCTTCGATGAGCGCCATCATCGTGATGACGGTGGCCACGCCAATGACGATGCCCACCAGCGTCAGCAGCGAGCGCAGGGGGTTGCCCAGGAAGGTGCCCAGCGCCAGCCGCAGGTTGTCCAGGAAGGCCCGCATCGCGCTATTCGTAGCGGAGCGCTTCCACCGGGTCCAGCTTCGCTGCCCGGGCGGCCGGCCAGATGCCGAACAACAGGCCCACCAACGCCGCGAACGCTACCCCGCCCACCACCGTGCCGGGCCGCACGTCCGCCGCCAGCGGCGTCACCAGCGACACGATCTTCGCCGTGCCCAGGCCCACCACCGTCCCCAACAGACCGCCCACCGCGGACACGCTGGAGGCCTCCATCAGGAACTGGAGCACGATGGTGCGCTGCCGCGCGCCCAGCGCCCGCCGCACGCCAATCTCCCGCGTCCGCTCGCGCACCGACACCAGCATGATGTTCATGATGCCGATGCCGCCCACCAGCAGGGTGATCAGCCCCACGCCCGTGGCCACCGCGTAGAGCGCGCCGGTGAGCTGCTCGTAGGTCGCCGCGAGCGAGTCCGTCCGGTTGATGCTGAAGTCGTCCGTCTGGCCCGCCGGCGTCGAGCGCACACGCCGCATGATGCCCACCAGCTGGTCCTCCACCTTCTCCATCTGGCCCGCGTCCGCCACCGCGATGGCGATCTGCATGGGCCGCCCCTTGCCGAAGCTGGAGTTGAAGGTCTTGAAGGGCATGAACACGGACAGGTCCATGTTCTCCGCCACGACCTTCCCCTTGCGCCCGAGCGTGCCCACCACCTGGAAGGATCGCCCGTCGATGCGCACCGACTGCCCCAGCGGACTGATGCTGGGAAACAGCGTGGCGGCCACGTCCGCGCCCAGCACCGTCACCGCCCGGTTCACCTCTTCATCCGCGCGGGTGAGGAACCGTCCGGACACCACCTCGTAGTTGCCGATGGCCAGGTAGTCGCCCCACACGCCGTTGATGCGCACGTTGGAGACCTGGAGGGCGCCGTGCGCCACGTCCGACGTGCGCATCACCGCCGGGGAGATGGCGGTGATGAAATCCGCCTGGGCGCGCACCTGCGCCACCTGCTCCAGCGTGAAGTTCTTCCGGTTGCGGTAGATCCACCAGTTGCCCTTGATCATCCAGGGGTACTTGGAGATGAAGACCGTGTTCGCCCCCAGGGTGGCCAGCTGCTTCTCGAAGGACGAGTTGAGCCCCTGGATGATGCCGACGATGGCAAGGAGCGTGGCCACGCCGATGCCGATGCCCAGCGTCGTGAGCACCGTGCGCATCCGGTTCGCCCGGAGGGAGAACACCGCGATGCGGGCCCCCTCCAGCACGTCCACGCGGAAGCCCTGCCCGAACTTCATGCGGTGCCCGCCTGCGGCACCCCGCCGTGCACCCCCAGCGCCACCACCGGACCCGGCCCGTCCGCGACGATCTCTCCGTCGCTCAGGCGGATGGCCCGGGGACAGCGCGCGGCCAGCTTGGGCTCGTGCGTGACGAGCACCAGCGTGTGCCCCGCCCGGTGCAGCTGTTCGAACAGCTTGACGATCTCCTCGCCCGTGGCCGAGTCCAGGTTGCCCGTGGGCTCGTCCGCCAGCAGCATGGACGGCTCCGACACCAGCGCCCGCGCGATGGCCACGCGCTGGCGCTGACCGCCCGACAGCTCGTTGGGCCGGTGGTGCATGCGGTGCGTGAGCTGCACCTTGTCCAGCGCCGCCTTCGCCCGCTCGCGCCGCTCCTTCGCGCCCATGCCGCGGTACACCAGCGGCAGCTCCACGTTGGCGAGCGCCGTCTCCCGGGGCAGCAGCTGGAACGTCTGGAAGATGAAGCCGATCTCCACGTTGCGGATGACGGCCAGGTCGTCGTCGTCCATGCGCGACACGTCCTTGCCGTTGAGCATGTAGCGGCCGCTGGTGGGCGTATCCAGGCAGCCCAGCACGTTCATGAGCGTGCTCTTGCCGGAGCCGGACTGGCCGATGATGGCCACCCATTCCCCGCGCTGGATGCCAAAGGACACGCCGCGCAGCGCGCGCACCTCTTCACCGCCCACGAAGAAGGCCCGCGTGAGCCCCTCCACCTGGATGAGGGGGCCCGCGTCCGGTGCAGGGGATGACGTCACGACTTGCCCTTCGCCGCGGCCTTCTCCGGCTCGCGCACCGCGTCCCCGTTGGACAGCTCCTTGGACAGCGTGCGGTAGGGGCCTTCCACCACGCGGTCGCCGACCTGGAGGCCTTCCAGCACCTCCAGCTCCGTGTCGGAGGCGATGCCGGTGCGCACGCGGCGCACCTGCGCCTTGTTGTCGTTGTCCACCACGAAGACGACCTTGGCCAGCGTCTCCGTGCGGCGCTTGGCGGTGAGCGTGGTGCCCTCCACCGGCGCCTGGTAGTCCGGCAGCGTGCGCTCGGAGCGCACCGTGACGGCCTGGATGGGGACGAGCACCGCGTCGTCGTGCGTCTCCGCGCTGATGCGCGCCTCGGCGCTCATGCCGGGGAGCACGCCCGGCGGACGCGCGTCCAGGGCGACGGTGATGGGGAAGCTCGTCACTTCGGCCTCCGTGCCCGGGTTCTTGATGGTGGCCTTCTGGGCGATCTCCACCACGGTGCCGGTGAAGGACTGGCCCTCCAGCGCGTCCAGCGTCACCTCCGCGGGCTGGCCGTACTTCAGGTGGACGACCTCGTGCTCACCCACCTCGAACTTCACCTCCATCTGGTTGAGCGCGGCGATGGTCATCACCACATCCTCGGAGAAGTCGGAGCCGCGCACGCGCTCGCCCACTTCGCGCGTCAGCTCAATGACGTTGCCGTCGATGGGGGACAGCAGCGTGGTGCGCGCCAGGTCCGTGGACGCCTGCTCCAGCACGGCGCTGCTCTGGGCCACGCGCTGCTTGGCGGCGGCGAGGCGCGCCTCGGCGGTGTCCGTCACGGCCTGGGACTGCTCCACCTCCGCGGCGGACGCGAGCCCCTTCTCCGCGAGCCCCTTCACGCGGCCCAGCTCCGCGCGCTGGCGCGCGGTGTCCACCTCCGACACCTGGACCTCGGCGCGGGCCGCGTCGCGGGACGCGGTGGCCTGCTTCACGGCCGCCTCGTAGTAGCGCTTGTCGATCTGCCCCAGCACCTGCCCCTTGAGGATGGGGTCGCCGTCCTTCACCTTGAGGGCGACCAGGTCGCCGGACAGGTTGGAGGAGATCTTCACGGTGGTGGCCGCCTGCACCTTGCCCGCACCGGTGATGGTGCGGGTGATGGTGCCCTTGCGGGCCTTGGCCATCTGGACTTCCTGCGTCGGGGGCGGCCGGTCACGCAGGCCGCCCACGGTGATGGCCACCGCTCCAAGCAACAGCGCGCCGGCGATTGCCGCCTTCCACCACGTCATTGTGATTCTCCCGGGTTCAGCGTGCCCATGGCCCGGAACAGGGCATAGCGGGCGATTTCGACATCGATGCGGCTCTGGAGCAACACCAGCTCCGCCTGGGTCAGCTTGAGCTGCGCGTCTCGCACGTCCAGCGTGGAGCCGGCGCCCGCCTTGAAGCGCTCATCCGCCAGCGCCAGGCCCTGCTGGGCGACCGCGCGGTTGGCCGTCGCCAGCTTCGCGGAGGCAATCTGTCCGTCCAGCACCTGGTGGGCGCGGCGCACCTCCGCCTCCAGCTCGCGCGCCGTCTGCGCGAACGTCAGCTCCGCCTTGCGGATGTTGACCTGGGCGCGCGCGGACTGGGCGTCGGTGTTGAAGCCGTTGAACAGGTCCCACGTCAGCGTGACGCCGCCGTTGAAGATGTTGCCGTAGCCGGGCTCGCTGAAGAACGAGCCCGGGGCCTGGCTGTTGTGCGAGTAGCTCGCGGACAGGCCCACGCGCGGGATGTAGTCCCCCTGCACGATGGCCCGCTGCAGCTCCGCCACCCGCACGCGCTGCTGGAGCGCCTTGAGCAGGGCGCGGTGCTCGCGGGCCTGCTTGATGGCGTCATCCAGGGCGGGGGCCGGCGCGGGCTCCTGCTGGAGCACGCCGGGGTCCACCGCCTGGATCAGCTCGGTGCCGGGGCGCGCCAGCCACACGGCCAGCTGCACCTGGTCCGCCACCAGCAGGTTCTGGCGCTGCACGATGTTGATGCGGTCGTTGCCCAGGTTGACCTGGGCGGCGATCTCCTCGGACTTGCCCACGCGGCCCGCGTTGAAGAGGGCGCGCGCGCGCTCCAGCTGCTCCTCGCTGCGCTGCGCGGTGGCGTTGAGCACGTCCAGCGTGGCCTGCGACAGGAAGAGGTTGAAGAAGCGGCGGATGGCCTCCAGCTCGGAGGTGTCCGCCTCTTCAATGGACTGGTTGCGCGTGGCGTCCACGTTGACGCCCGCCTGCTCCAGCTGCTTCCAGAGGCCGCGGTTGTAGACGACCTGCGACACGCCCAGGGACGCGAAGTAGCTGTCCGCCGTGTTGGAGGTGCTCACCACCTCCCGCGTGACCGTCTCCGTATCGCTGACGGGGACGCTGTAGACCTGCCGGCGCCGGCCCAGGTACTGCAGGGCGGGGCCCAGGTTGAGCTGCACCTGCGGCAGGAGGCCGGAGCGCGCCACGCGCTGGTCCTCCTGGGCCACGGCGACGTCCAGCGCGGCCTGGAGCGCCTGGGTGTTCTTGCGGCCCAGCTGGCGCGTCTCCTCCAGCGTGATGGGCGTGGCGGTGAGCAGCGTCGCGACGATGAGGAAGGCGCTCACTTCGCACCTCCCGCGGGCAGTCCGACAAGAAAGACGCCGACGTACATGAGGTAGAGCACCGCGACGAGCGCCAGCGAGCGCCCCAGGCGCATGCCGGTGGCGGTGGAGAAACCCACGCCCAGAAGGCCCACGCTCCAGAGGTTGAAGAAGTCCACGCCCTTGAGCACGCGCTGCATCTTGGGCGACAGGCCGTCCAGCAGGGCCAGGTTGGAGGGCACGAGCCGCTCCGCGCGCAGCTCGGTGAGCGAGTGCTGGTAGCCCGCGCACACGGCGTAGATGAGGTGGTAGAGCGCGATGGGCAGCAGCGCCACCGCGGCGGCCGCCAGCAGCTGCCCGAAGGCCGCGGGCTTGTTGAAGAGCCACGCCGTGACCCAGAGGATGCACGCGAGCAGCAGCACCATCAGGGGCATCACGATGATCCCCTTGGCGATGCCGCCCACCAGCGCCTTGCGCGACGCCGTTTGAATCTGCTCGGCGATGTCGGACTCGGACACGCTGGACGCGGTCGAGTCCGTGGGCAGGGCGCTCACGATGGAGGTGGTGGCGTCCCAGCGCAGCGCGTAGACGGTGCCGGAGAGGGCCACGCAGAAGGCGAGGATGAGGAGGGGCCACAGCCAGCGCCGGGCCTCGACGGCGGTGCGCGTGCCCCCAAGGGGGTCCATGAAGACGCGCGCCGGTTGAACAAGGGAGGTCATAGGGATGGGGTCTCTGGGCGGATTACGCAGCCCTCCCGGAGTGATTGCCCGGTCGCTCGAATTGAGTCGGGAAACGGGCAAGCAGCCAATCGAAATCCGGCCGCGCCCCAAGGTTTATCCTGCCTTGCATCCATCCTGTAGCGGTCTGTAGCCTAAATTTTGCGGCGGGGCGGCGAACGGTGTATTCCGCTCGGCTGGACGCTTGCCGGAGCATGAATGGTCGACAGCACGGATCTCGCCCAGGTTCTCCATGAGGCGCATGACATCGCCCGCAGCGTCGCCCAGAAGCCCACGTCGGCCCACGTACTGCTCGCGCTCTTCACGGTGGAGAACCGCGCCCAGCTCCTCCTGAAGGAGAAGGGCGTGGACGAGGACGCGCTGCTCCAGCTCATCACGGAAGCCCCGGCGGAGACGGGCAACGTGGTGCAGGAGCTGACCGCGCGCGCCCGGGAGCTGGCCAGCACCTTCCGTGCGGGCGAAGCGGACTGCCTGCACCTGCTCATCGCCATCATCCGCAAGCGCTGCGCCGCCAGCGATCTGCTGGGGCGGACGGGGCTGGACCTCATCTCCCTCTCCAACACGGCGCTCGCCTATTCCACGAGTGGCGGGCTGCCGCGCCGCCTCCAGCCGGGCTACGGCCAGGCGGTGGCCACGCGCGCGCCGGTGAGCCGCCCGGTGGGTGCGCCACCTTCTCCCCTTCCCTCCTCCACGTTCGCGCTGAGCGTGCCGCGTCCGGCCCCCGCGCCGCCTCCCCTCCCGGCTCCGGTGATGACACCCCCGGTGACGACGCCGCCGTCCGCGCGCATGACGCCCGCGCTGTCGCCGCGCGACCTCATCGACGTGGACGAGGACGACGTGACGCAGGATGCCGCGGAGCCGGTGCCCCCGCCGATGCCGCGCATGGCGCCGCC
>NZ_RAWE01000214.1 GCF_003611695.1 Corallococcus carmarthensis
CGGTAGGGGGGTCGACACCAATGCCACACCAGGCGACGCGGGCCTCTTGCAGACCGAGACCTTCACGCCGCTCATTGGTGGGTGCGCGGGAGGCACTGGCGGAGGCACCGGTAACGCTGCCGGTGGGCCTGGCGGTGCCGGTGGTGGCACCTTCCAGCTCTCCGTTGCCAGGAAGCTGACCGTTGCGAAGGTCCTCTCCGTGAGTGGTGGCGGTGGGTTGGGCGGCAAGGCGCACGCCTCGAGCTTCGCCGCGGCGGGTGGCGGTGGCGGTGGGAGCGGGGGCCGCATCGTGCTGGAAGCCTTCCAGGTGACCCTGACGCCCGATGCGCGGCTCACCGCCAATGGCGGCGGAGGTGGCGAGGGCGCCGGTGCCGGTCTTGGCACCGAGATTGATGGAGCGAATGGCGCGAGCGGCAGCGAGGACACCGAAAGCAGCGCCGGCGGCGGCTCGGGCTCAGTCACGGGTGGCGATGGTGGCGCGGGTGGCGCGGGTAGCGCTCCCGTTGCTGGTACCAACGGCGGGACCTTGGCTGTTGTCAGCGGCGGCGGCGGTGGCGGTGGCGGTGCCGCAGGCTCCATCTACCTGCGCAGCGTGCAGCTCTGCGCGCTGAGCACCGCCGTGATCAGTCCCGCACCCACGGGTGGCTGCGTACCCCCCTGACCCGCCTGGAGAGCGGCCAGGGCAGCAGCCACGGATGTGAAGTTTCGCACACTCAATGTGAATCCATGTATTGTGTGTCTCGCCTGTCGCACGACGCGCGGGCGAAACACATCTCAGGGGGAATCACATCATATGAACGGCAAGCAAATGCTGCGTCGCGGCGCTGTGCTGGGCTTTGGCTTCATCGCGCTGGCGGGCTGTGGGGGCCCGGACGCCGTGATCAACGATCCAGAGCTCGGCAACGTCGAGCAGGGCATCCTCGTCTCGACCAACGGCAGCTTCGAGCTCAACAGCATCGGCGCGTCCAACTACGTGGTCCTCAGCGCGGGCAGCACCGCGCTGCCGGGCTGGACCATCACCGCCGGCATCAAGGTGATGAAGAACACGTACAAGACGCCGCAGAATGGCGTGCAGTCCATCGACCTCAACGGCCTGGGCGCGGGCTCCCTGTACCAGGACGTGCCCACCGTCGTGGGCGGCGGCTACACGGTGACCTTCTACGTGTCCAACAGCCCCAACTGCGCCACGGTGTCCCGGTCGGCCACCATCAACTACGGCCCGTCCAGCGCCAGCTTCTCCAACGCGTCCGCGTCCTGGGGCCTGCGCACCTACGTGTTCAACGCCACCAGCACCACGTCGCGCATCACGCTCACCAGCACCTCCGGCGGCGTCGGCTGCGGTCTGGCCATCGACAACCTCCAGGTGAACGGGCCGTGATGCACGCGGTCCGCTGATCGAGCGGATCCATGCAGCCTCCGGGCCGCCGCTCCCCTTCCGTGGGGCGGCGGCCCTTTCATTCAAGATGTATTTCGCCTGTCATTGAGCACGGGCGAAACACATCTCAACGGGAATCACATCCATGCAGCCCCGGGCATTCGCGGGACGCGTTCTTCCGCGCACAAGGTCGCCTGGTTGCCCTCCAGGCGTCCGCCGTTCATCGATGCACGTTTCGCGGGGCCCCCCTTCCGGCGCACTGGCCATCGTGGACAGGAACCCCGAAGTTCCATGACCCGGTGATGGCCTTCGTTCGTGAAGGCGCGTCCGGGCGTGGAGGCACATGGGCGCGGTGGACGACATCCTGCAAGGTGGCGGCGCGTGTGGCGCCCTGCTGCGGCAGGTGGACTGGGCGAAGACGGCCGTGGGCCCCGTGGAGACGTGGCCGCAGTCGCTGCGCACGGCCGTTGGCATCGTGCTCGCGTCCAACTACCCGCTCTACGTCGCGTGGGGCCCGGAGTTCGTCCAGTTCTACAACGACGCCTACAGGCCCATCTGCGGACGCACGAAGCACCCCGGCGCCCTGGGACAGGCCGCGGCCGTCACCTGGCCGGAGGTCTGGCACATGCTGGGCCCCGGCTGGGAGCGCATGAAGCAGACCGGCGAGGCCCTCTTCGTCAACGACCTGATGATGCCGCTCGACCGCAACGGGTTCGTCGAGGAGTGCTACTTCACCTACAGCCACTCGCCCGTGCGCGACGAGTCCGGCGCCGTGGCCGGCATCTTCGCCGCGCTCACGGAGACCACCGCGCAGGTGCTCGGCACGCGGCGGCTGAACACCCTGCGCGAGCTGGGAGCCTCCACCGCGGAGCAGGCGACCACGGACAATGCCTGTCGCGAAGCCATGCGGGTCATCTCCATGGCGCCGCTCGACGTACCCTTCGCCCTGCTCTACCTGGTGGATGACGCCACCGGCACCGCGCGGCTCGCTGGGACGAGCGGCATCTCGGCGGGCGCTCTGCTCGCGCCCGAAGCGCCCCCCCTCCCGGATGGCGCCGGGGACGCGAGCACGAGCTGGCCCCTGGGGGCCGCCGCGAGCACCGGTGCCGCCTTCCTCTGGGAGAAGCTCCCCGGAGCGTCGGGCACCGCCGCGATCGGATCGTGGCCGGAGGGCACGGCGTCCGCGTGGGTGCAGCCCCTGCCGCGCGCGGGCCATGACCGGCCCGCGGGCTATCTGGTGACGGGCCTGAGTCCGCGGCTGGCGCTCGACGCGAAGTACCAGGGCTTCCTGGAGCTGCTGGCGCGGAGCGTGACGACGGCCATCTCCCAGGCCCGCGCGCGTGAAGAGGAGCGCCGCCGCGCGGAGGCCCTGTCCGCGTTGGACCGCGCGAAGACGGACTTCTTCAGCAACGTGAGCCACGAGTTCCGCACGCCGCTGGCGCTGATGCTGGGGCCGGTGGAGGACGGTCTCCAGGATCCACAGGAGCCGCTGGGCCCCCGGCAGCTCGAACGGCAGCAGACCGTGCACCGCAACGGCCTGCGGCTGCTCAAGCTCGTCAACACGCTGCTGGAGTTCTCCCGCATCGAAGCGGGCCGCCTGCACGCGACCGCGGTGCCCACGGACCTCGCCATGCTCACCCGCGGGCTCGCCAGCGGCTTCCGCTCCACCCTGGAGCGCGCGGGCCTGTCGCTCGACGTGGACTGTCCTCCGCTGCCGCACCCGGTGAAGGTGGATCCGGATCAGTGGGAGAAGATCGTCCTCAACCTCATCTCCAACGCGTTCAAGTTCACGCACCAGGGTGGCATCCGCGTGAGCCTGCGCTGGCAGGGCTCACAGGTCGCGCTGCTTGTCGCGGACACCGGCACGGGCATCCCGCCGGAGGAGCTGCCGCGCATCTTCGACCGCTTCCACCGCGTGCAGGGCTCGCGGGGACGCAGCTACGAGGGCAGCGGCATCGGGCTCGCGCTGGTGCGGGAGCTGGTACGGCTGCATGGCGGCGATGTGACAGTCGAAAGCGTTCCCGGCCAGGGCAGCACCTTCACCGTGACGCTGCCCACGGAGGAGTCCGCCGGGCTCCCCTCCCCTGTGGAGGCCACGTCCACGCCAGCGCGGGTCCCGATGAGCACGACCGCCGCGGCGTTCCTGGAGGAAGCGTCCGGATGGTTGGGGGCGGAAGGCGCGCCGGACACGCTCGCGGCCAACACGGGGCCCCTTCCCGCCACCAGGTTCGCGGGAGGTCACATCCTGTTCGTGGATGACAACGCGGACATGCGCGCGTACGTGCACTCACTGCTCGCGGACCGCTTCGAGGTGACGCTCGCGGCGAACGGGCTGGAGGCACTGGAGGCCTGCCGGGACCGCGTGCCGGACCTCGTCCTCAGCGACGTGATGATGCCGGAGCTGGATGGTTTCATGCTCCTGCGGCGGCTGCGTGAGACCCCGAGCACGGCGCACGTGCCTGTCATCCTGCTGTCGGCGCGCGCCGGAGAGGAGGCCACGGTGGAGGGCCTGCGCATGGGCGCCACCGACTACCTGGTGAAGCCGTTCTCCGCGCGCGAGCTGCTGGCGCGCGTGGAAGGCAACCTCGCCGCGGCGCAGGCGCGGCAGGAGCAGCGCCGGGCGGAACGGGAGCGCGAGAAGCTGATCGCGGTGGTGGAGCAGTCCTCGGACCTCATTGGGATTGGAGATCCGGACGGACAGGCGGTGTTCGTCAACGAGGCGGGCCAGCGGATGTTGGGGCTGGAGGGTCCGGACGCGGTGCGGAGGACGCACCTGCTCGATTACTTCCTGGAGGAGGACCGGGCCTACGTGCGCGACGTCATCCTGCCCAGGCTGCGCGAGCAGGGGCGCTGGGACGGCGAGTTCCGCCTCCGGCATTTCCGCACCGGGGCGGCGGTGCCCGTGCACTACAACTTCTTCATGCTGCGCGATGCCGCGACGGGCGAGGACATCGGCATCGCCACGGTGAGCCGCGACATCACCGAACGCCACCGGCGCGAGGCGGAGGCGCGCGAGCAGCGCGAGTTCGAACAACAGCTCATCGGCATCGTCAGCCACGACCTGCGCAACCCGCTCAACGCCATCCTCCTGTCGGCGAATGCCCTGCTCCAGCGCGACGACCTGGGCGAGCGGGCGACGAAGAACACCGGCCGCATCATCAGCAGCGCCGAGCGCGCGAACCGCCTCATCCGCGATCTGCTGGACGTGACCCAGGCGCGGCTGGGCGGAGGGCTGCCGGTGCACCGCGGCCGCATGGACTTCCACGAGGTCACGCGTCAGTCGCTGGAGGAGGTCCAGGTGGCGTTCCCGGAGCGCCAGGTGGTGCTGGAGCAGCAGGGCGACGGCCTGGGCACCTGGGACGAGGAGCGGCTGGGCCAGGTGGTGCAGAACCTGGTCACCAACGCGCTCCGCTACGGCGAGCCCGGCTCCACGGTGCGGATGTCCACGCGCGAGGACGGGAACGACCTGGTGCTGGAGGTCCACAACCGGGGCCGTCCCATCCCGCCGGAGATGCTGCCCACCCTCTTCCAGGCGATGCGGCGCGGCAACCACGACGAGGGCCGCTCCTCGCGCAGCGTGGGGCTGGGGCTCTACATCGTGCAGCAGGTGGTGCGCGCGCACGGAGGCCACGTGAGCGCGGCCTCCAGCGCCGAGGCCGGCACGACCTTCACGGTCCGCCTGCCAAGGGAAGCGCCCCCCGCCTACGACACCGTGTCCTGAAGCCTGTTCGTTGGCCCGGAGCGCGGCGGCGGCGGCCCGGAAGCGGACAGCGGCCTACTTTTCGGAAGGCAGGCGTGGGCGCCAGCGATATGGATGGCCCATGCGCAACGCACTGATGGCGGCTTCGTTCCTTGCCCTCGCGGGCTGTTCCCACTCGACGCCCACGAATCCGGCGTCCACTCCCCAGACCCAGGCGGCGGCCCTGTCGGCGCAGGCCCTGGTGGACGCGCCGGACCGCACGGAGGCGGACCGCAAGCTGGACGCGGGCCGGCACCCCGCGGCCCTGCTGGAGTTCGTGGGCGTGAAGCCCGGCATGCACGTCGCGGAGCTGATGGCGGGCGGGGGTTACACCACGGAGCTGCTGGCGCGCGCGGTGGGGCCCACGGGCAAGGTGTACGGCGAGAACCCCAAGGTCGTGCTGGAGAAGTTCGCGGAGAAGCCCTGGCAGGAGCGGCTGGCGCGGCCGGTGAACCAGAACGTGGTGCGCCTGGACCGCGAGCTGGACGCGCCCTTCCCGCCCGAGCTGAACGGCACGCTGGACGCGGTGGTGAGCCACATCATCTACCACGACACGGGCTGGCTGGGCGTGGACCGGGCGAAGATGAACGCGGCGGTGTTCCAGGCGCTCAAGCCCGGCGGCGTGTACGTCATCTTCGACTCCAGCGCGAAGGCGGGCACGGGCATCTCGGAAGGACAGACGCTGCACCGCATCGACGAGCAGCTGGTGCGCGACGAGGTGCAGGCCGCGGGCTTCAAGTTCCAGGAGGAAGGCAACACGTGGCGCAACCCGGAGGACACGCGCGACTGGAGCTCCAGCCCGGGAGCCGCGGGTGAGCGCCGGGGCACGAGCGACCGGTTCGCGCTGAAGTTCGTCAAGCCGTAGGACGGAGCCACGACGCCCATGGCCTCACGCAAGTTCAAGGCGAAGCTCGAGGTGGCCAACGACGTGGGAGGCCGGTTCGTGCGCTGTCCGTTCGACAGCCGCGAGGCCTACGGTGAAGCGAGGCCCCCCGTGGTGGGCACCGTCAACGGGCATCCCTTCCGGAGCCGGTTGATGGTGTACGGCGGCATCACCTACCTGGGCTTCACCAAGGACGTGCGCGAGGCCGCGGGCGTGGAGGACGGCGCGATGCTGAGCATCACGCTGGAGAAGGACACGGCCCCTCGCGAGGTCGAGGTGCCGGAGGATCTCCAGCGTGCGTTGGACGCGGAGCCGGCGCTGCGGGACGTGTTCACGAAGCTCGCCTTCACGCACCGCAAGGAGTTCGTGCAGGCGCTCACCGAGGCGAAGAAAGAGGAGACCCGCGCGCGCCGCCTGGCGCAGACGCTGGAGAAGCTTCGCGCCAAGGTGGGGAAGTAGCATCGGAGGCACACCCTGTTCGATGACCGCGATGACCGCGATCAACACGGCGGCCGACAGGCTCAAGGAGATGGGGGGACTGGAGCTGCTGCTCTACGGCTGGGTGGGTGTGCCCAAGCTGCAGTTCGGCTGGCTTGCCAATCCCCTGCTGCTCGTTGCCCTGGGCCTGCTCGCGGCGGGGGCGTACCGGAAGGCGCTCCGGGTCGGCACAGCGGCTTGCGTCCTCGGGCTGTCGTCGCTCACCTGGTACGCAGTCCCCATCCCCGTGAGCTTTGGCGGCGCGAACAGCGACCTCCAGTTGTTCCATCCCTCCATCGGCTTCTTCTTCTGGATGGCCAGCCTGCTGGTAGCGCCCGTCACGGCCCATCTCCTGTCGCAGCGCGAGACAGGGTCCAAGCCTCAGGTGTCCTCGCCATCCGAACCGAACGTCTGACCTCTCGCCGCCGTGAGCAGCAGGTCGTACTTGCCGCCCAGGAACGTGCGGAAGCCGTGCTGGTGCAGGTAGCGGCGGTAGAAGGACAGATCCTTCACCAGCAACGACAGGTCCGGTTCGCGCAGGTTGCGCACGCGCGCGCCGTACACGACCTCTCCGTCGCGGAAGCGTGAGTTGGGGAACCCCAGCACCAGCGAAGCCTTGGGCTCCAGGTGCTCCTGCACCAGCTTTCGCAGCAGCGCCCGGTCATCCACGCCTGGACTCTGCAACGTGCCCACCGACACCACCGCGTCGAAGCGGCCCAGGTCCGCCGGCAGCGCGTTCAGGTCCGCCTGCACGAACGCATGGCGCGCATCCGGGAACGCCGCGCGTGCCTCCGCCAGTGCGCTCGCGCTGTGATCCACGCCGACGAAGCGGATGCCCTCCACGTCCGCGAACGCGGCCAGCTCGTCGCCCCGGTTGACGCCCAGGTCCAGGAGCCGTGCTCCGGGTGGCAATGCCAGCCGCCCCACCGCCTCCAGCCAGGGCACCAGGAAGCCCGCGTCCTCGAACTTCCGCACCCGCGCGAAGTCGGACGCGGCGCCATAGCGCTCCTGCGGCGCCTCCGTGCGCGCCCCTCCGCCCGCGTGCCACGAAGCCTCCGAACCCAGCGGCTCGAACGTGAGCCGCACGTGCGTCGCATCCAGCGCGCGTGGCGTGCGCAGCCGGCACGACAGTCCCTCCGCCAGGTCGCACCAGCTCCGCAGCGGCCGGTGCACGAGCCCTCCCTCCACGCGCTCCCCCGGATAGCGCCCGTGCCCCAGGTCCGGATCCGGCACATCGATGGACACGGGCCCTGTCGGCAACAGCGCCTCCAGGTGGCGCAGCACCTGGATCAACGGCTCGGCGAGGAAGCGGCGGGGGCTTTCGGAGGGGGGATGCGACGACATGCGCCGCACCCTACCCCGCGTGGCTCAGTGGGACTCCACCACGATCTTCCCGAACGCTCCCTTGCGCAGGTGCTCCAGGGCCGCGGGCAGGGCCTCCAGCGGATAGCGCGCGTCGATGACCGGCTTGAGCCCGGTGGCGTCCACCGCGCGCACCAGGGACTCCAGGGACCGCCGGGTGCCCACGTTGATGCCGCGAATCGTCGGCTCCTTGAGCAGGAGCGGACCGGACGGCCCCGTCACCGTGAAGCCCTCGAACACGCCAATCACGGAGATGGTCCCATGCAGCGCCACCGCCTCGATGGACCGGCCCAGGTTCGTGCCGCCCGCCAGTTCCAGGATGTGGTCCACGCCCCGGTCCGCGGTGAGCCGGTAGACGGCCTCCACCCAATCCTCCCGCTCGCGATGGATGCCATGCGTCGCGCCCAGCGCCTTCGCGCGCGCCAGCTTCTCGTCGCTCCCCGACGTCACGATGACATCCGCGCCCTGCGCCCGAGCAAGCTGCAACCCGAACAGCGCCACGCCGCCCGTGCCCTGCACCAGCACCGTCTGTCCCGGCCGCACCGGGCCGTACTCAATCAGCGCGGTCCACGCGGTCAGCCCCGCGCAAGGCAACGTGCTGGCCTCGCCCGCGTCCAGCGTGGCCGGGGCCTTCACGAACCAGTCCTCCGGAAACGCGACGTACTCCGCGAGCACGCCCGGATACGCACCGCCCAGCGTCTTGTACGGAGGCGCGCGAGCCGTCCCCAGCGCCGGCCCGTCCAGGCGCCCCGGGGAGAACGTGGAGAGGACCTTCTCCCCCACCGCGAACCGCGTCACGCCCGCGCCCACCGCCGTCACCACGCCCGCCAGGTCCGAGCCCGGCGTGAACGGGAACGCCAGGGGCAGCCCCATCCCACTCTCCAGCACCAGCAGGTCCCGGTAGTTGAGCGATACGGCCGCCACCTTCACCAGCACCTCGCCCGGCTTGGGCTCCGGAACCGCCACGGTCCGCAGGTGAAGCCCGTCACGTCCCACGGCATCCAGCTCCCAGCGCTTCATCGTCGAGGTCCCCACGCGCACGGCTCCTTGCAACAGGTTCGCGGGGGAAGGTATTGGCGAGTGGAATTCTCCGGTGGCGACAAGAATTCCTCTCACTGTCGCCGCCAGGGCGACAATGGACGAACCATGAGTGATCCCCTGCAAGGCGTGGCCGTCTTCGTGGAGGCCGTGGAGGCCGGAGGCTTCTCCGCCGCCGCCGCGAAGCTGAACCTGTCGCGCTCCGCCGTGGGCAAGACGGTGGCGCGGCTGGAGGAACGGCTGGGCGTGCGCCTCTTCCACCGCACCACGCGTTCGCAGGGCCTGACCCAGGACGGACAGGTCTTCTACGAACGGTGTCTGCGTGCCCTGGGCGAACTGCGCGCGGGCGAAGCCCTGCTCGAGTCCGGCAAGCAGGAGGTCGCGGGCCGCCTGCGCGTCAGCATGCCCGTGCTCTACGGCCGCCGCTGCGTGGCGCCCATCCTGCGCGACCTGGCCCGCGCGCACCCGAAGCTGGAGCTGGACCTGTCGTTCAACGACCGCCTCGTGGACCTGCTGGAGGACGGCTTCGACCTGGTCATCCGCAACGCCGGCATCCGAGGGCTCGACACGGGCGACGGCCTCACCGCGCGCCGCGTCGGCTTCCAGCGCATGAGCGTGTGCGCGTCACCGGCCTACCTCCGCAAGCACGGCACGCCGCGCACGCTGGAGGCGCTGTCCGGCCACGAGTCCATCCGCTACGTCCGTTCGGGGACGGCGCGCACCTGGCTCTTTCCCCAGGAGGACGGCTCGAACGTGGAACTCGTTCCGAACGCGCGGCTGCGCTTCGACGACCTGGAGGCCATCATGGACGCGGCCGTCGCGGGCATGGGGCTGGCCTGGCTGCCCTGCTGGCTCATCCAGGAGCCCGTGCGCGACAAGAAGCTGGTGCGCGTGCTGACGGATCAGCCGGGCCTCTGCTTCGACGTCTACGCGCTCTGGCCCACGTCGCCCCACCTGCCCGTGCGGGTGCGCGCCGCCATCGACGCGCTCGCGAAGAAGCTGCCCTCCATCAAGTGACGTGGGCGGAGGCCAGGGCCCGCCGCGCCTGGACCTGTTCCCACACGAACGCGATGACCAGGAACCCACCGCCCACCGCGCACACACCCCGCCAGCCCGCGTGGTCCCACGCGATGGCGGAGAGCGCCGAACCGCAGGCCCCGCCCACGAAATAGAACATCTTGTAGAGCGTGTTGAGGCGTGTCTGCGCGGTCGGGTGCAGGCGGTACAGCTCCGTCTGGTTGGACACCGTGGCGGCCTGCGCTCCCAGGTCCAGCAGCACCACGCCCGCGATGAGCCCGGCCCACAGCGTCCCGAAGGCGGCGAAGACCCCGAAGGCCGCGAGCATCGTGACGATGCACGCCCGGACGATCTTCCTCGCACCAATCCGCTGCGCGTGCCGTCCGGTGACGTTCGCGGCGAGCGCCCCCACCGTCCCGATGAGGCCGAACATGCCTGCCGTCCCGGGGCCCTGGTGGTACGCGTCACTGCTCAGGAAGAAGGCCAGCGACGCCCAGAACGCGGAGAGCGCGGCGTACATCAGGGCGCCCGTGAGCGCGATGGCCCGCAGGCCGGGCACGTCCCTCAGCAGCACCCACAGCGATTGCAGCAGGCGCGGGTACGACAGCCGCGTGGAGGACTCATAGCGGGGCAGCCCCAGCCGCAGCGTCATCGCCAGCCCCACCATCGTCGCGCCGGCCGCGAAGTACATCCCTCGCCAGCCCAGGTGCGTCGCCACGAAGCCGCTGAGCGTGCGGGAGAGCAGCACGCCCACCAGCGCGGCGCTGAGCACGACGCCCAGGTTCCGGCCCCGCTCTTCGGGGGCACTGAGCGCCGCGACGAAGGGGATGAGGATCTGCACCAGCACGGACGTCAGCCCGATGGCCGCGCAGGCGACCAGGAACAGGGGGAAGGTCGGCGCCAGCCCCGCCGCGAAGAGCGCCGCCGCCGCGAGCCCCAGCATCGTCACCAGCAGGCCGCGCTTCTCCAGCACGTCGCCCAGCGGCGTCAGGAGCACCAGCCCCGCCACGTAGCCCAGCTGCGACGTCATCGGCACGGAGCCCACCGCGGAGGCGGACAGGCCGAAGGTCTGGGCAATGACGCCCAGCAGCGGCTGGCTGTAATAGACGTTACCCACCGCGAGCACGGTCGCCGTCGTCATCGTCCACAGCAGCCGGCGGTCCATCGGCACGGCCTGGGGCACGGCGGCTGGGATGACGGCGGAGGAGGTCTCCATGCCCCATGCCTAGCGCTCGCCCGTCCATACATCCAATATATCCTGGGTCTGGAACCCAGACCTGGAGCATATGGACCATGGAGCTGCGCCACCTGCGGTACTTCGTCGCGGTCGCGGAGGAGCTCAGCTTCACCCGCGCCGCGAAGCGGCTGCACATCGCCCAGCCGCCGCTCAGTCAGCAGATCCGCAAGTTCGAGACCGAACTGGGCGGCGCCCTCTTCGAACGCGAGGGGCGCACGGTGCGCCTCACGAAGCTGGGGAGCGAGCTGCTGCCGGAAGCCCACCAGTTGCTGGAGCGCGAAGCGGTTCCAGGAACACGCGGCGAGGCAGGCCCGGGGCGAACAGGATGTGCTGGTGCTGGGGCTCATCTCGTCGTTCGCGACGCCTCGGTTCGCCACGATGCTCCGGGCCTTCCAGAAGAAGGTACCGGGGGTCCACATCGAGCTGAGCAACCACCCCTCCGCGTGGCAGCTGGAGGCGCTGGAGCGGGGCACGCTGGACGTGGGCATCCTGCGCCCGCGCGAGCGGATGCCTCCCAACGTCGTCTATCACCTCATCCGGCGCGAGCCCTTCCGGCTGGCGGTGCCTTCACGGCATCCGTTCGCGAAGCGAAAGGCGGTGACGTGGAAGGACCTGCGGGATGAACCGCTCGTCCTGGTGGAGCCCGGCGTCGCGCCGCCCGACTACTACGCAGCCTTCTTCGACCGGCTCCGCGACGTGGGAGTCGAGCCCGCCGTGCGCCAGTACGCGCAGAACGTCGCGACGAAGATCTGGTTCGTCTCCGCGGGCTTCGGCATCGCACCCATCCCGCACACGCCCGACACGGAGCACCACTCCGGCGTGGCCTTCATCGACCTGCCGGAGGACGCGCCGGTGACGAACACCGCCATCGCCTGGCGCAAGGCGGGTGGCACACCCGCCCTGCTCCGTTTCATCGAGTTCGCGCGCGAGTCCTTCGCCGCGCACTGAAGCCCTACGACGGCTCCTTCACCACCGCCCGCCGGATGCCCTTCAGCTTGTCGGGGTTGCGCGTCACGTAGAGCGCGACGATGCGGCCGTCCTCGATGGCGAGCGCCGTGGTCTGCAGCGTCCCGTCCGCCTCGATCGTGACATACGCGGGCAGGCCGTCGAGGGTGCCCTCGTGCACGAGCTGCGCCGGGTTCACTGCGGGAATGCGCCGCAGCCCTTCGAAGAAGCGCACCAGCTTCTCCCGGCCATAGATGGGGTTGAGGACCGCCTTCGCCTTGCCGCCACCATCGGCGTACAGGATGACGTCCTGGGCCAGGAGTGCCTGGAGCGCCTGCGTGTCACCGCTCCGGGACGCGGCATGGAACGCCGAGGCCAGCTCGTGGCCCTTCGCCTCCGTCACGGGGAAGCGGGGCCGGGCCTCCTGCACGTGGGCCCGCGCGCGGCTGGCGAGCTGGCGGCAGGCCGCGGGGTCCCGGTCGATGGCCTTCGCCACCTCCTCGAAGTCCATGCCGAACACGTCGTGCAGGAGGAACGCGGCCCGCTCCAGGGGGGACAGACGCTCCAGGGCCATCATCAGGGTCAGCGTCAAGTCGTCGCCCTCCACTGTCTCGATGATGGGCTCTGGAAGCCAGGTTCCCACGTACTCCTCGCGCCGCACGCGCGCGGACTTCAGGACGTCCAGGCACAGGCGCGTCACCGTGCGGACGAGCACGGCTTCGGCGTCCCGCACGGCGTCGCGGTCCGTCTGGTGCCAACGGAGGTATGCCTCCTGAACCACGTCCTCCGCCTCCGCGACGATGCCCAGCATCCGGTACGCGATGCGGAGCAGGCGGGGGCGGAGCGGGTCGAAGGCGTCCGCGGGGTTCGTGTCAGGCGGCTTCACTGCGAGCGGTCACCGGGTGGATGGCCCGGAAGCCGATGGCGAACCGGTTCCAGGAGTTGATCACGCCAATCATGAGGGTCAGCTTCACGATCTCCTCTTCGGTGAAGTGGGGCTTGAGCGCAGCGTAGTCCTCGTCCGGGGCGTGTGTCGTGGAGACGAGCGTCAGGGCCTCGGTCCAGCCCAGGGCCGCCCGCTCGCGCTCGGTGTACAGCGGCGACTCACGCCAGCCGTCCAGCAGGTAGATGCGCTCCTCGGTCTCGCCGTGCGCGCGGGCATCGCGGGTGTGCATGTGGATGCAGAAGGCGCAGCCGTTGAGCTGGGAGGAGCGGATCTTGACCAGCTCGCGGAGGCTCGGCTCCAGCCCCAGCGCCTCCACCTTCTTGCTGAAATCCAGCATGAGGTTGACGGCGTCCGGCGCGACCGCGAAAGCATTCATGCGGGTCTTCATTGGTAAGTCCTCGTTCTGGGAGGCGAAGTGCCTTTCCACCCCCAGGACGACGCAGCAGGGGCCGCGTGTGACATGGCCATTAAAAAAGCGAAGATGGCCACCCAGGAGGTGTCCCGGATGGAGACCGTGAAGGACGTGGAGACGCTTGAACGCCTGTACGGGGTTCCCGGGAAGTCGTCCGTCCTCAAGGAAGTGGACCACCTGCACCCGGCGTATCGGCCCCTCATCGAGCGGTCGCCGTTCATGGTGCTCGCCACCTCCGGGCCTGGAGGGCTGGATGCATCGCCACGAGGCGACCCCGCGGGGTTCGTGGTCATCGAGGACGCGCACACGCTGCTGCTGCCTGATCGCCGGGGCAACAACCGCATGGACTCGCTGAGGAACATCCTGGCGGATCCGCGTGTCGCGCTGCTGTTCTTCGTCCCCGGCGTGAACGAGACCCTGCGCGTCAACGGCCGGGCGAGCATCGTCATCGAGCCGTCGATGCTGGAGCGCTTCATCCACGAGGGAAAGACGCCGCGCTCCGTGCTGCGCATCACCGTGGAGACGGTCTACTTCCAGTGCAGCCGCGCGTTGGTCCGCTCCGGGCTCTGGGACCCGGCCCGGCACATCCCCCGCTCCGAGTTCCCCAGCCCCGGCTCCATCCTCGAGGCGCTGAGCCCGGAATCCTTCAACGCGAGCGAGTACGACCGCGAGCTGCCCGGCCGGGTGAAGACGACGCTGTACTGAGCCTCAAGCGCCCGCGTCGAACAGCGTGGCCTTGCGCACGCGAACCCGGAGCGTCTGGCCGGCGCGGACGCCCTCCAGCGCCGGCCCGATGACGCGAAGGAACGCGTCCCCCACCGGGAAGCGGTACTCCGCGGAGTGCCCCAGGAACAGGCGAGCGGAGAGCACCAGCGGCGTGCCGGTCTCCCCCAGCTCCAGATCCTCCGGACGCACGACCAGCGTTCCCGGTCCGCTCTTCGCTTCCATGGGCAGGTCGAACGCGGTCTCCGTCCCCGCGCAGTGGAAGGCACCTGGGCGCACCTCCCCCCGCAGCACGTTCGCGCCCCCGACGAAGCCCGCGACGAACGGCGTCGCGGGTTCCCGGTACAGCCGCTCCGGCGTGTCCACCTGTTCGATGACGCCCCGGTTCATGACGGCGATGCGGTCCGACAGGGCCAGCGCCTCCCCCTGGTCGTGCGTGACGAACACCAGCGTCGTGCCCAGCCGGGCCCGCAGCGCGGCGATCTCCGCGCGCAGCTCCTCGCGCAACGCCGCGTCCAGGTTCGACAGGGGTTCGTCCAGCAGCAGCACGCGAGGCCCCGCCACCAGCGCCCGCGCGAGCGCCACGCGCTGCAACTGCCCACCGGACAGCTCGTGCGGCATCCGTGCCGCGAACGCTTCCAGCCGCACCCATCGCAGGGCTTCACGCACGCGTGATGCAACCTCGTGGCGAGGCACCTTCCGGAGCACCAGGGGATAGGCGACGTTCGCTTCGACACTGCGGTGCGGCCAGATGGCGTAGCTCTGGAACACCATGCCCAGGCCGCGCTTCTCGGGCGGAATGCGCACGCCGGGTCCGGCGACGACTTCGTCACCCAGCCGGATGATGCCCGCGTCCGGATGCTCCAGCCCCGCGAGCATCCGCAGCGTCGTCGTCTTCCCGCAGCCGGAAGGCCCCAGCAGCGACACCAGCTCGCCCTGCCCCACTTGCAGGCTCAAGCCGCGCACCACGGGCGTCCCACCGTACGCCTTGACCAATCCCTCCAGGACGATGGCCGCCATCACCGCACCTCCGGTACGCGACGCCGAGCCCACGCCAGCACCGCCTGTCCCGCCACCACCAGCGCCACGAACGCGCACGCGAGCACGGCCGCGGCGGCCGGGTCCGCGTAGCTCTGCAACTCAAACAACAGCGTGCCCAGCACCTCGGAGCCCGCGGGCACCAGCAGCACGGACAAGGTGATCTCCGTGGCGCACGCGAGGAACGCGAGCACGAACGCCACCGTGAGCGAGGGCCGGAGCAACGGCAGTGTCGCGTCCATGAACGCTCGAACAGGTCCCGCACCGCCGACGCGAGCGGCCTCCGCGAGGGACGGATCCACCTGGGCCAGGGCCTCGGAGCTGTTGCGCTCGCCCAGGGCCAGGTACTTGCCCACGTAGCCCACGAGCAGCAGCCACGGCGTATGCGCCAGCGCCAGCACGAACACGACACGGTCCACCACCACCAGCCGCCAATCGCGTGAGAACGCCACCAGCAGCGCGAGCGCCAGCACCGTGCCCGGCACCGCGAAGGGCCACACCGCCATGGCCTCCACGGCCGCGCCGCCGCGGCGGAAGGCCTTTCGCAGGACGGCACCCGCGAGGCCCAGCAGCACCACCAGCAGCCCCGCCCCGGCCGCGAGCAACACGCTGCGCCCCGTGGCCCGAAGCGTACGCGCGTCCCACAGCACCCCGGACCAGTGCGATAGCGTCAGTGTGTCCCACGTCAGCGCCGCGCCGAAGCTGCGTTGCAGCGACGTCAGCAGGATGGCCGCCAGGGGCATCACCACCAGCACTCCGCCCACCACGCTCACACCCATGAGCGCCCAGGACCGCCAGGCTCCCAGCGCGAGCACGCGCGGAGACACACCCTTGCCCGCGCTCAATCGCACCCGTCCACTCCGGCCCAGCACCCAGGTCAGTCCCAGCGCCAGCGGTGTGAGCAGCAGAAGGAACGACGCGAGCACCGAGGCACGCGGCAGTCCCTCGTCGCTGCCCAGCAGCACCAGTTCATAGATGCGCGTGGTGAGGACGCGAGTGGGCGGCGACGCCGACACGCCCAACAGGTACGGAACACCAAAGGACGACGCGGCCATGAGGAACACCATCACCGCGCCCGACAACAGCGCGGGCAGCACCAGGGGCACCGTCGTATTCAGCAGGGCGCGCAGCGGCGAAGCACCACACACCCGGGCCGCTTCCTCCAGCGCGGGATCCACGCGCCGTAACGCCGCCGCTCCCGCGAGCAGGACCAAGGGCAGACCCGACAGGCCCTCCACGAACGCGATGCCCGCCGCGCCATAGAGGTCGAACACGTCCGCGCCCAGCATTCGGTTCAGATAGCCAGCGCGAGGGCTCGCGAGTGACAGCCACCCCATGCCCCAGATGAACGCGGGGATGGCGGAAGGCAGCGTGAACAGCACGGTGAACGCGCCCCTCAGGGGCAGGTCCGTGCGGAACAGGAGAAAGGCCAGTGGAGCCCCCAGGCACAGCGCCCACGCCGTCGCGCCCAGGGAGATGCCCAGCGTGTTCACCAGCGCCCCGGACTCCGCGGCGAGCATCGTGCCCATTCCGCCCGTCGCCGCCCCCACCCCCCGGACCAACAGCGCCACGACCGGAACCACAGCGAAGAGCAGCAGCGGCAAGAGCCACAGGGCCAACGCAAGCCACCGGCTCCTCATCGCGAGCCCCCATCAAGGGCCACGCGCCAGCGCTTGCGATACACCCGTCCCTCGGACAGGCCTTCAGTCCAAACAGTTGAGAAAGGAAGAATCCTGAAGGGAGGCCCCGGCCGCGACCCGGCGCACAAACCTGTCCGACTGTCGGACCAGTTGGGCCCAGCGCGGGAACCTGTCCGACTGTCGGACCGGCTGGGCCCACCCCGCGAACCTGTCCGACTGTCGGACCGGTTGGGCCATCCGCGTGAACCTGTCCGACTGTCCGACCGGCTGGGCCCACCCCGCGAACCTGTCCGACTGTCCGACAGGTTTGGGCCACCGCCGGGGGCCCCGCGTGCTGACGGCCTTCCGCTGTCGTTCTCCATCGGCCTGGCCGCGTCCTCCGCCATGGCGGACGTGCTCCCGTCCCGACCGAGCAGCGAAAACCTGTCCGACAGGAGGGTTGCGCGGAATAGCGGTTCAGCCTGGCCGCGATGCAGGGGGAGGAGCAGGGGCCTCGAAGAGGACGAAGACGCAAAAAAGCCGGCTGCGGGAGAGCAGCCGGCTGACGTTATGGGCCAGCAGCTTGAGGAAGACTTCCGCGTCGATGGTGGGCGGGTGCCGGGAGGAGAGGCGGTGAAAGCCCATGTCGTGCTGCAGCGA
>NZ_RAWE01000215.1 GCF_003611695.1 Corallococcus carmarthensis
CCCGGGAACGGATACATGGGGCCTACCGTGAACCTGCTCCTGCTCTTCGACGAGGACTTCCAGCCGGACGGCACCGCCCGGCTCACCGGCCGCCGCGCCCAGCACGCCCGCGAGGTCCTCAAGGCCGAACCCGGCGAGTCCCTGCGCGTGGGCCGCCTGGACGGCCTCACCGGCACGAGCGAGGTGCTGGAGAACGCCCCCGGCCTGCTCCACCTGCGCGTCACCCTCACGGACGCGCCGCCGCCTCGGGCGGGTGTGGACCTGTTGCTTGCCATCCCCCGCCCCAAGGCGCTCAAGAAGGTGCTGCCCGCCGTGGCGTCCCTGGGCGTGGACCGCGTGGTGCTGGTGAACGCGGCCCGCGTGGAGAAGAGCTACTTCGACTCCAAGGTGCTCAACGAAGCCTTCGTCCGCGAGCTGCTCCACCAGGGCCTGGAGCAGGCCCGCGACACGCGCGCGCCAGAGGTGCTGCTCCGCGAGCGCTTCCGCCCCTTCGTGGAGGACGAGCTGGACACCGTCTTCGGGACGGACGCCCTGCGCCTGCTCCCCCACCCTCCGGCCAGCCAGCCCCTCCAGGCACACGGTGTCGCGAGCGCCAGACGCGTGGTGCTCGCCATCGGTCCGGACGGCGGCTGGGTGCCCTTCGAAGCGCAGCTGCTGGAAGCCCACGGCTTCCAGCCCTTCTCCCTGGGTCCCCGCATCCTGCGCGTGGAGACGGCGGTGCCGGTGCTCCTGGGTCAGGTGACGCTGCTCAAGGCGCCGGCGCCGTAGCCGCGGGCGCCGCCGCACCCTGCGGATCCGGCGCCGAGGGATTGCTCTTCTTGAACTCCTCGAACGAGATCGGCTTGACGATGTTGTACACGGACACGTCCACCTTCTCGGGAGGCTCCTCGGCGTCCTTGTCCTCGATGACGGTGAAGTTCAGGCGGTTGATCTCATGCCCGTCCTCCGTCTCCACGACAACGCGCCAGTCGCCAGGCTTGGGCGTGGTGCCCGGCTTGGCGAAGTAGCGGAAGCCGCCCTCCGAGCCGTTGGCGCTCACCGGGGCCATGTGACCCTTGCCCAACGCCGTCCAGCCCTTCTGCGGATGGTCGTAGTACCAACGCACGCGCACGCGGTAGCTCTCGAAACCCTTGGGCGCGAAGATGCGGAAGAAGTACACGGGCTGCTCGCCGTCCCGCATCAGGAAGTCCTGGTCGCCGTGATGGAACGCCGTCCAGACCTTCCACCAGGGATGGACCTTCGACTTCAGGTAATACACGCCCGAGGAGACGCGATTCACGTCGTGGTAGATGCCGCTGTACTGCACCGCCAGGGGCACCGGCGGAATCACGCCCAGGAAGTAGCACGCGAGCAGCAGCGCCTGCGCGCCGAAGCCGGGCACCGCCACCGTGCGCAGCAGCACCGACTCGTCCGGGCGCCACCGCTTGAGCACGCGCAACAGCCCGTAGATGCTCCCGCACCCCAGCGCGACGGAGAGCGTGAAGATCCACCACCCCACGCGCCCCAGCAGCACCGGCAACAGCGACGCGAAGTACAGCGTCACGCACAGGCTGAAGAGGGCCACGCGGATGACGGGCCCCAGCTGCCGGAAGCGCGGCAGCTCGTTCGCCACCAGCAGCGAGAACATGCCCGCGAGGAACACCAGCGGCGTGAAGCCCGATGAGCTCTTGAAGAGGAACAGCGTGAACGCGCTCAGCAGGCTGCCCAGGAAGAAGTGCAGCGCGTCCTCGCGGAAGCGCCACACCTTCATCAGCAGCTTCGGCGGCTCCACGCCTTCGGGGTAGCGCTGCTCCAGCACCAGCAGGCCCGCGAGGATGGCCAGGTAGGCGAAGTTCTGCACCTCCGTGAGCGCATCGTCGATGGGGCTCAGCGTGAGGACGTCGTAGAGGAAGCCCGCGAAGAAGAAGAGGGCCATCTCCTGCTTCTCGTACTTCGCGCGGAACGCCTGCACGCGGTCCACCAGCGTGGGCGTCTTCTCCGTGCTGACGAGGTCGTCCGGATCCGCGACGCCAGCGCCGGGCGTGGCGACCGCGACGTTCGCGCCGGGAGGAAGAGGACCGCCCTCCACCGGCACTCCGGGCACTTCGGTGGACGCGTCCTGCGGCTTCGAATCAGGCGGTGTGACGGTAAGCACGGCGGCGGAGACCCCTCTTGGCGACCGCCGCCCAGTCTACGCGGGGGACGGGGCCCGGGTCTTCCCCCCGGCCCTCCCCCTCCTGGCGCCTACTTGCCGCCGGCGGCGACCAGGTCCTGCAGCTCGCCGCGCTCGGCCAGCTCCGTCAGGATGTCCGACCCGCCCACGAACTTCCCGTGGATGTAGACCTGCGGAATCGTGGGCCAGTTGGAGTAGTCCTTGATGCCCTGGCGCACGGCGGGGTCCGCCAGCACGTCCACCGTGTGCACCGGGCCCAGCGGCTGGAGCAGCTGGAGGGCGCGCGCGGAGAAGCCGCACTGGGGGAACAGGGCGTTGCCCTTCATGAAGAGGACGATGGGGTGCGACTTCACCGTGTCGTCGAACTGGGCCTTGAGGGTCGGATCCATGAATCGTTGCTCCTTCTTCAGCGGGGCCCGAGCTTCTTCCACTGCTCGGGCGAATAGGTCTTGAGCGCCAGCGCGTGCAGCTCGCCGGACTTCAGCCACGACTGCAGCGGCGCGTACACCAGCTGGTGCTGCTCCACCATCGACTTGCCGGTGAAGGCGGGAGAGACCACGCGCGCCTCGAAGTGGTCTCCCGTCCCTGTGGTGTCGTTCAACTCCACCTCCGAGCCCGGCAGGGCCTCGAGGAGGTAACGGCGAAGCGTCTCGGCGTCGAGCATCAGTTCATCCCCTTTCCCATCACCAACATGGCCGGGTCCACGCCCAGGCCACGCAGGGTGGCATCCCACAACTTCGCCGGGTCCTGTCCCAGCACCGCGTCCGCGGTGGCGTCGGCGTACAGCCACGAGCCCGCGGCGATTTCATTCTCCAGCTGCTTGGGGCCCCAGCCCGCGTACCCCAGGCAGAAGCGCACGCGCGGCTCCGTCCGCTGCAGCAGGGGGCCCAGCGCGTCCAGCGTGACGCTCAGGTAGAGGCCGGGCAGGACGGCGTGCTTCTCCGGCACGGACGCGTCGTCATGCAGGACGAAGCCCCGCTGGGGCTCCACCGGGCCGCCCACGAACACCGGCTGCGACACGCGGTCCGTCGAGATGTCCATCGACTGACCGCGCGCCAGCTCACCGAGCGTCAGGGGCGCTCCCCGGTTCACGACGAGCCCCATGGAGCCCGTCTCCCCGTGTTCGATCATCAGGATGACCGACCGGTAGAAGTTCGGGTCTCCAAGCTGGGGCATGGCCAGCAGGAAGCCGGAGGCGAGGTTCTTCACGCCAGGGAGCATCGGCCGTCCGGCGGGGGTGTGCAACCGGAACCCGCTCCCCTGCTGGACTCAGTGCCAGCTCTGGTGCTTGGACTTCAGCGCCTTGGCCAGCTTCTCCGGATCCAACGGCTTGCCGATGAAGAGGTCCGCGCCCAGGCCCTTGCACTTGCGGGCGGTGGCCGCGTCGCTCATGGCGCTCACGCCGATGAGCACGGCCTGCGGGAACTTCTCACGCAGCTTGGACATGAGCGTGGTGCCGCTGCGGCCGGGCAGGAACACGTCCACGATGGCCGCGTCCATGCGCTTGTTGCGCACGGCGAACTCGGCCTCTTCCGCGCTGCCCACGGGCATGGCGTCGTAGCCCCAGCCGCTCACCATCTCCACCAGCAGCTCGCGGTGCGCGGCATCGTCTTCCACCACCAGCACCGAGCCCCTGACGGTCTCTTTGCGCAGACCGTCGTCACGGGGACGCTCATCACGGGCAGGCGAGAGGGGGATTTCTTCCGTCGGGAGCGACATGGTGTTCACCTGAGGGCAAAGGGTTTCCGTTCGAGTGAAACCTTCACCTCAATGTGGGGCATTCCTCACACTTGGCGACGGGTACCTCCCCCCAGTGCCTGGGCGGCAAGCGAGGCGCCAAGCACCAGCAGCACGAGCAGTCCCCAGGCAGGAATCACCACGCGGCCTCCGCCCTCGTAGATGAGCGCGGCGTAGGACGTCCCCAGGTAACGGCCCAGGGACATGGGCTCCATGCGAGCGATGCCGAAGAAGCTCACCGTGGACTCGGTGAGGATGGCGCTCGGCAGGCGGCTCAAGAACACGGCCAGCACGAAGGGGCGCAAGAGCGGCCACAGGTGCACGCGAAGGACGTGCACTCCCCCACCGCCCAGGGCGCGCGCGGCGGCCACGTACTCCTGGCCCTCCAGCGTGGCCAGGCGGTCGCGGAACATGCGCGCGGGGCCGGCCCAGCCCACCAGGGCCAGGGATGTCACCATCAAGCCAAAGGGGCCCAGGCCGCTCGTCATGCCCGCGTCCATGAGCGACTGGCCGGCGAGCTGGAGCACCATCACCACGAGCACGTCCGGCAGGGCGAACACGGCATCGACGGCGCGAAGGAGCACCTGCTCCGTCACCCCGCCGGACAGCCGCGCGAGTGCCGCGACGGCCAGCCCCAGCACGGTGGACAGCGCGCCGGCCGCGAGCCCCACCGCCAGGGACACCCACAGGCCGCCGAACGCCAGTTCGCACACGCTGCGGTCCGGGCGGTTCAGGTCCCAGCCGAGCGGACAGGTGTGCGTGAGGGACTCGGGGAACAGGCGGCCGGCCACGAGGCTCAAGACGCCCAGGCCCACGAGGAGGACCAGTCCCACCCAGGCGCGCAAGGGGACGCGGTTCAAGCGCGGGCCTCCCGGGCGCGTGGATCCACGAGCATGCGCAAGAGCTCCACGGTGAGGCTCACGACGACGAGCACGGTGGCGAAGGTGGTGGTGGACACGACGACGACGGCGACCTGCTTGTTGAGGACGGCGAGCACGTAGAGCTGGCCGAAGTACGGCAGGCCGAAGACGCGCTCCGCGGCGAACGAGCCCGCGAGCAGCGCGGTGGCGACGGGCGTCAGGGCATCCAGGAGCGCGGGCCAGACATTGGGGAGGACGTGGCGTCGGAGCACGGTGCCCGGGTCCAGGCCCTTGCTGAGCGCGGTGCGCACGTAGTCGCGGGACAGCTCGGTCTCCAGGGCATCGCCCACGAGCGTGCCCAGGAAGGTCCCCGGCCAGATGGCGATGACGACCGCCGCGCAAAGCTCCGGCAGCAGGTGTCCGCGCTCCACCACGGCCGGGGCCAGGAGCAGCGCGGGGATGAACACCGGAGTCCCGAACGCGATGGCGGGGAGCACGTCACCCATCACGGCCCAGCGTCCCCGCCGCCAACGGGTCCGCAGGAGCGCGAAGCCCACGGCCCAAGAAAGAGCGAGGGGAAGCGCGACGAGGCCCACGCCCACGCTGCCGGAGAGCTTCTGGAGAAGCTCATCCCCGGTGATGCCCTGAGCGCTGGTGCCCAGGCGTTCCCCGGCGAAGAGCTTCTGCCAGGGCCGCAGGAACCCGAGCGGTTCACCGATGCCCAGGTCGCGCTGGTACGAAGCCGCCAGCTCCGGAGACACCTGCCGCTTGGTGTCGCTCTCCGTGGTGAGCGGCAGCGCGGCCATGAGGAAGTACGAGGCCACCGCCACCACCGGCACGAGCACGAGCTGCCGCACGAGGCGCGTCGCGATGAGGCGCATGCGCTAGGGCTCCTGCCCTTCCGCGTGGGCAGTGGGCGTCCCATCCGCCCCCAGCCGCAATGCCCGCAGCGCGAGGAAGTTGAACGGATCCACATCCAGGCCGTGCAACCGCGCCCGCGCCCGGAAGTAGCGGTCCGGGTGGTACAGCGGCGCGATGACGGCCTCCTCCCCCACCAGCACCTCCTGGGCCTTCGCGTACAGCTCGCGCGCGTGCACCGGATCCGGGTCGCCGTCCGCATCCTCCAGCAACTGCTCGAAGCGGCGCATCGGCTCGCCACCGGCCTGCGTCTCCCATCCCGTCTGATGGTTGCCCTGCCGTTCGAACAGCGTGAAGAACGTGTTCGGGTGCGCGTAGTCCGCGCCCAGCCGCCGCAGTTGCAGGTCATACGCACGCGGCCCCTGCGGCGTCCTGCGCGCCACCTGCGCGGAGAAGTCCGAGCGCGAATCCACCACCACCTGCACGCCCACCTTCGCGAGCTGCGCCGCGATGCGCTCCGCCAGCGCCTCCTCCGGCACGAACGAATCCCCCGCCTTCACCACCAGCCGCAGCGGCCGGTCCAGCCCCTTCGCCCCCGCCAGCTCCGCCTTCGCCCGCTCCGGCTCATAGCGAGGCAACCGCGCCGCCTGCTCCGGCGTCGCCGCGTCGGGCAGCTCCGGAGGCAGCAGCACGTTCGTCGCACGAGCGGCCGGCAACAGCCCCGCGAGCAGCGCCTCCCGGTCCAACGCCCGAGCCAGCGCCCGGCGCACCTCCGGCCGGTCCAACGGCGGGCGCTCCGTGTTGAAGCCCAGGAAGTACGTGGACAACAGCGGCTCCCGCTTCAGGTCCGCGGCCCGCATCCCGCGCAGCGCCGCCGCGCTGTCCACGAAGACGAAGTCCACGCGGCCCCGCTCATACAGCGCGGGACCGATCTCCGACTTCATCAGCGTCAGCACCGGCGCCGGCGTCTCCCCCGGTCCCAACGGAGGCAGGAACGCGCTGCGAGGGTTGTAGACCAGCCGCACCCGCTCCCCCGCGCGGTCCCACCGCTCCACGCGATACGGCCCCACCGCCAGCGGACGCCCGTCGCGAGGCCGGTCGAAGTAGTCGCGCACCGCCTCGTCCGACTTCCCCTCCAGGTCCGCCGAAGGCGCGGGAAAGAACAGGTACACGTTCGCGAGCCGCGCCAGGAAGTAGCTGCGAGGCCGCGCCAGCGTCACCCGCAACGTCCGCGCATCCACCGCCGCCACGCCCACGGAAGAAAGCGCGGCCTTCACCTCCGCCTCCGGCGCCCCACGCTCCAGCAGCGCGAGCACCGCTTCTGCGCCCTCCAGGTCCGCCATCTCGCCGCGCTCGCGGCCCAGCAGCGCCCGGTGCCAACCAAAAACGAAGTCGCGCGCCGTGACGGGCGAGCCGTCCGACCACGTCACATCCGGGCGCAGGTGGAAGGTGTAGACCTCGTGCCCGGCCGCGTCCGACTCACGCTCCCACCGCTCCGCCAGGCCCGGCTGGACCGAGTGGTCCGCCCCCAACGTGGTGAGCCCCTTCTGCGTGGCCAGCATCACCGGGTAGTTCACCCAGCTCATCGGATCCGAATGGCTCCAGTCGAGCGTGGTGGGCATCGCCGGCACCACCACCTTCACGCCCGGTTCGGGCTGGAAGCCGCACGGCCCGCAGGCCGCGGCCATCACCAGCACCAGGGAGTAGGACAGGATTCGCGCGCGGGGAGCCACCGCCCGCGTTGTACCCCGACCTGCTCCGGAAAAGAGAGAAGCCAGGAGACCGGCGACTCCTGGTCGGCCGGCATCCTGGCTTCGTCACCACATCACAGGCCCCGTCAAAGGGGCCCGGGACTCAAGGCTTCATCAGGCCGGCGCGGAAGGCGTGGACACCGCATCCGGCACGGTCAGCCCCATCTTCAGGTTGTCCCCGGCGCCCTTGCGGCCGAACTCCTCCGGCTTGTCCAGCAGCAGCGCCTCACGCAGCACGTCATCCACGAACTCCACCGGGACGATGCGCAGCGCCTTGCGGATCTTCAGCGGGATGTCCTTCAGGTCCTTCTTGTTCGCCTTCGGGATGAGGACCGTCTTGATGCCCGCGCGGTGCGCCGCCAGCGTCTTCTCCTTCAGACCGCCGATGGGCAGCACGCGGCCGCGCAGCGTGATTTCACCCGTCATCGCCACGTCCCTGCGGACCGGCACGCGCGTGAGCGCGCTCACCAGCGCCGTGGCCATGGTGACACCCGCGGACGGACCGTCCTTGGGAATCGCGCCCTCCGGCAGGTGGACGTGGATGTCGTAGTTCTCGAACACCTTGCGGTCGATGCCGAAGCGCTCCGCGCGGCTGCGCACGTAGGACATGGCCGCCTGAGCGGACTCCTGCATCACCTCACCCAGCTTGCCGGTGATGATGAGCTTGCCCTTGCCCGGCATGGACGTGGCTTCCGTGGTGAGGATCTCACCGCCCAGCTCCGTCCACGCGAGGCCCGTGACGATGCCCACCTGGTCCTCGCGCTCCGCCACGCCGTAGCGGAAGCGGGGCGTGCCCAGGAACTTCATCGCCTGCTTGCGGTCCACCTCGATGAGGTCCCGCTTGCCGTTCTTCAGCACGTCGCGGGCGATCTTCCGGAACACGCCGCCAATCTCACGCTCCAGCGAACGCACACCCGACTCGCGCGTGTACCGGTGCACGATGGTCTTCAGCGCGTCGTTGGTGATGTCGATCTTCAGGTCCGCGAGGCCGTTGGCCTCCTGCTCCTTCGGAATCAGGTAGCGCCGCGCGATGGAGAGCTTCTCCGGCTCGGTGTACCCCGCGATGCGAATCACCTCCATGCGGTCCTGCAGCGGACCGGGGATGTTGTGCATCGTGTTCGCGGTGCAGATGAACATCACCTTGGACAGGTCGTAGTCGAGGTCCAGGTAGTGGTCGTTGAAGTTGTGGTTCTGCTCCGGGTCCAGCACCTCCAGCAGCGCCGCGCTCGGGTCGCCACGGAAGTCCGTGGACATCTTGTCGATCTCGTCCAGGAGGAACACGGGGTTGTTGCTGCCCGCCTTCTTCAGGGACTGGATGAGCTTGCCCGGCATCGCGCCGATGTACGTGCGGCGGTGGCCGCGGATCTCCGCCTCGTCACGCACGCCGCCCAGGGACAGGCGCACGAACTTGCGGCCCGTGGCCCGCGCGATGCTGCGCGCCAGCGACGTCTTGCCCACGCCCGGGGGCCCGACGAAGCACAGCACGGGGCCCTTCAACTTCTTCACCAGCTGCTGCACGGCCAGGTACTCGAGGATGCGCTCCTTCGGCTTCTTCAAGCCGTAGTGGTCCTCGTTGAGCACCCGCTCCGCTTCGGTGACGTCCAGCCGGTCCTGGGTCTCGTCGTACCAAGGCAGGCTGATGATCCAGTCGATGTAGTTGCGGACGACCGTGGCCTCGGCGCTCATCGGGCTCATCATCCGGAGCTTCTTCAGCTCCTTCTTGACCTTGAGCGTGGCCTCCTTGCTCATCCGCTTGTTCTTCAGCTTCTCTTCAATCTCCTGGATCTCGTTCTTGAACTCGTCGCGCTCACCCAGTTCCTTCTGAATGGCCTGCATCTGCTCATTCAGGTAGTACTCCTTCTGGGTCTTCTCCATCTGCTTCTTGACGCGCGTGCGGATCTTCTTCTCCACCTGGAGGATCTCGATCTCGCCCTGCATCAGCTCGTAGAGCTTCTCCAGCCGCTTCGCGGGAGACTCCGTCTCGAGCAGCGCCTGCTTGTCGTTCAGCTTCAGCGACAGGTGCGCGACGATGGTGTCCGCCAGGCGCGCCGGGTCGTCGATGCTGGCGACCTGCATCAGCATCTCAGGCGGGATGCGCTTGTTGAGCTTCACGAAGGCTTCGAAGACGGAGTGGACGGAGCGCACCAGCGCCTCCAGCTCCACGCTCTTCTCCAGCTGCTCCTCGACTTCGTCCACCTCGACCATGAAGAAGGCGTCATTGGGGTGGAACTTCTTCACCTTGGCGCGGCGCACGCCCTCCACCAGGACCTTCATCGTGCCGTCGGGCAGCGGGAGGAGCTGGATGAGGTGGCCGATGGTGCCGAAGTGGAAGATGTCGTCGGGCGAGGGGTCGTTCGTCTTGGCCTTCTTCTGGGCGGCCAGCAGGATGACCGCCTTGTCATCCGGCCCCTTGTGGGCCATCGCGTCCTTCAGGGCCGCGATGGACTTCTCCCGGCCGACGAACAGCGGAACCACCATGTGCGGGAACACGATGATGTCCCGAAGGGGCAAGAGCGGGATGGTGAGTCCCCGCTTCTGGGCTTCCTTCTTGTCGTCACGTCCGAAGAACATGTATCCGCCACCCGCTGGCCTGCCAGACGGGCAGGCCCTTCAAGAGTTGCCCACATGGCGCCCAAGCGCGCATGCAGGGTGAAACACCGCTCTATAACACGCCGGTCGCAGGCCCCGTTCCCGTCACAAGATTGGGGGCCTGCACCCTGCCTTCAAGGGAACACCGGGACGCAGAAGTGTGTCCTGGCCCGATTCTAGCGGCTCTCGGCCGCCACCCCGGCGTCCGGCCGTGCGACCCCCAGGGCCTGGAAGAGGAAGGCGTACATGTCCACGCTGGATTCAATGGCCTTGGCCACCTGGTCCGCCCCTCCATGGCCGGCGTTCGCCTCAATGCGTAGCAGCGTGGGCGCCGGATTGCCCTTCGCGTTCTGCACCGCCGCCACGAACTTGCGCGCGTGCATGGGGTCCACGCGGTCGTCGTGGTCGGAGCTCATCATCAGGAGGGCCGGGTACCGCACGTCCTGCCGCACGTGGTGGTAGGGCGAATAGGCGTACAGGGTCTTGAACTGCCCGGCGTCCGCCGCCGACCCGTACTCCGGCACCCACGTCCGGCCGCTGCCGAACAGGTGGAAGCGCACCATGTCCAGGAGCGGCACGCCGCACACCACCGCGCCGTACAGCTCAGGACGCTGCGTCATCGCCGCGCCCACCAGCAGGCCGCCGTTGCTGCCGCCGTAGATGGCCAGCTTCTTCGCCTGGGTGTACTTCTCCTTGGCCAGGTACTCGGCCGCGCCCGCGAAGTCGTCGAAGACGTTCTGCTTGTTCGCGCCCTTGCCCGCCTCGTGCCACGCGGTGCCGTACTCACCGCCGCCGCGCAGGTTGGCCACCGCGTAGATGCCGCCCGCGTCCAGCCACGGCAGGATGCTCGCGCGGAAGGAGGGCTGCATGCTGACGAAGAAGCCGCCGTACCCGTACAGCAGCGTGGGCGCGGTGCCGTCCTTCTTCAGGCCCTTCTTGTAGACGAGGAACATGGGCACCTTCGTGCCGTCCTTCGACGGGTAGAAGACCTGCTCCGTCGTATACGCGTCCGGGTCCATGGGCACTTCCACCTTCGCCCACAGGTCCACCTTCCCGCTCTTCACGGACGTCCGGTACACCTGCCGGGGCGTGGTGAAGGAGCTGTAGGAGAAGTAGGCGTCGTCCTGGTCCTCCAGGCCCATCAGGTTGCTGGCGGCGCCCACGCCCGGCAGCTGCACGGTGCGCACCGGCTTGCCCTCCAGCGTGGTGATGCGCAGCTCCGTGGTCGCGTCCTTGAGGTACTCCAGCGCCAGGTGGCCGCCCACCAGCGACACGCTCTCCAGCGCCGCCTTGGGGTCCTCCGGCACCAGCTCCTTCCAGTTCGCGCGCTCGGGCTTCTTCGGGTCCACGGCGAAGACGCGCTGGCGCGGGGCGCCCTCGTCGGTGACGACGTAGAAGCGGTCCTTCCAGGTGAGGACGTTGTACTTGGCGCCCTTGCCCTTCACGAGCAGCCGCCAGTCCTTCTCCGCCGGGTGCTTCCAGTAGACGTCGTTCTCGCTCCAGCCGCGCAGGATGGAGGCGAAGAGGTACTTGCCGTCGCGCGACAGGTCGCCCTGGAGGAAGGTGGTCGGGTCGCCCGTGCGCTCGTGCACCACCACGTCGTTCTTCGGGTCCTGGCCCAGCTTGTGGAACTTGAGCGTGGTGTAGCCCGGGCGCGCGTCCACCGGGATGGAGGGGTCCGTGGGCAGCCACTCGTAATAGAAGCCCTTGCCGTCCGGGGTCCAGTTCGTGTTGGCGTACTTCGCGCCCTCGATCACGTCCACCTTGGACCACTCACCGGTGTCCACGTCGATGACGTGCAGGGTGGCTTCGTCCGCGGCGTTGGGCCGCACCGGGAAGGCCACGCGCTTGCCGTCCCACGACGGCACCCACCGGCCCAGGGACACCGGGGCGTCCTTGCTCATGGCGTTCGGATCCAGCAGCACCTTCTCCTGTCCGGACTCGCCGTCCTTCCAGTAGACGATGGCCTTCTCCTTGTCCTTGTGGGTGCGCATGTAGAAGAAGCGGTTGCCCCGGCGGAAGGGCGCCGTCACCGAGTCCACGTAGAACAGCTCCGTGAAGCGCTTCGTCAGCGCGTCGCGGTTCGGCATCTTCGCCAGCGCGTCGCGGGTGAAGCCGTCCTGCACCTTCATCCAGGCCTGGACCTCGGGGGCCTTCTCGTCCTCCAGCCAGCGGTACGGATCCGCCACCTGCTCTCCGTGCAGCGAGTCCACCACCGCGTCGGAACGGGTCGCCGGGTACGCCATGCGGGAGGGGCCCTCCTGGGCCGGAGCGCTGCCGCCCGGCGTCGCCTGGGACGCGGCGGCGGGAACTTCTTCACGCGTGGCCTCCTTCGCGGAGATGCAGGCCACGAGCGACAGCAGGGCAGGCATGAGGAGCTTTCTCATGGGGGACAGCAGATACAAGAAGCCCCCGCCCCCGGCCCGGAAAAAGTGCGAGCCGTTCCCCCGCCTGGAGACCCTGGAAAGACGCAGGGCGCGCCCCGGTCAAGACCGTGACGCGCCCCGTCATCCCCTTCAGGCCCTTGCGAGCCCCTCGGAGATGTCTTCGCTCAGGCCGATTCCTTCTTCGGCTCTGGCGTTTCCTTGTTGTCCTGCGAGTGCAGGACGACGGGCTCGCTCTTCTTGAGGATGACCTCCTCGGAGATGAGCACCTCGCGGGCCGTCTTGCGGGACGGGATTTCGTACATCACGTCCAGCATGGCCGTCTCCAGGATGGAGCGCAGGCCGCGAGCGCCCGCCTTGCGGCGGATGGCCTCCGACGCGATGGCCTTGAGCGCCCCGTCGGTGAACTTCAGCGACACGCCGTCCAGTTCGAAGAGCTTGCGGTACTGCTTGGTGAGCGCGTTCTTGGGCTCGCCCAGGATGTTCACCAGCGCGCCTTCGTCCAGCTCCTCCAGCGCGGTGATGATGGGCAGACGGCCGATGAACTCCGGAATCATGCCGAACTTGAGCAGGTCCTCCGGCTCCACGTGCTTGAGCAGCTCGCTCAGGTTGCGCTGCTTGCGCGATTGAATCTCCGCGCCAAAGCCCAGGCTGCGCCCGCCCAGGCGCCGTTCAATCACCTGCTCCAGGCCGCCGAACGCGCCGCCGCAGATGAAGAGGATGTTGGTGGTGTCCACCTGCAGGAACTCCTGCTGGGGGTGCTTGCGGCCACCCTTGGGCGGAACGTTGGCCACCGTGCCTTCGATGATCTTCAAAAGCGCCTGCTGCACGCCCTCGCCGCTCACGTCGCGGGTGATGGAGGGGTTCTCCGACTTGCGGGCGATCTTGTCGATTTCGTCGATGTAGACGATGCCCCGCTGCGCGCGCTCGATGTCGTGATCCGCGGCCTGCAGCAGGTTGACGATGATGTTCTCCACGTCCTCACCGACGTAGCCGGCCTCCGTGAGGCACGTGGCGTCCGCGATGGTGAAGGGGACGTTGAGGATGCGCGCCAGGGTCTGCGCGAGCAGCGTCTTGCCGGAGCCCGTGGGGCCGAGCAGAAGGATGTTGCTCTTCTGCAGCTCCACGTCGTCCATGGCGACCTTGGACTCGATGCGCTTGTAGTGGTTGTGCACCGCCACCGACAGCGTCTTCTTCGCCCGCTCCTGGCCCACCACGTACTCGTCCAGCACGGCCTTGATTTCAGAGGGCCGGGGGATGCGCAGCTTGGTGTCCTTGGTCTCCTCGCGGTCAATCTCCTCCGCGATGATGTCGTTGCACAGCCCGATGCACTCGTCGCAGATGTAGACCGTCGGGCCCGCGATGAGCTTCTTCACCTCCTTCTGCGACTTGCCGCAGAAGGAGCAGCAGAGGGTCTGGTTGTCTCGCTTCTCCACGTTCTTACCCGCCATGAAATCCCTCGCTGCGCCTGAAAGGCCCCAACCCGCTTCGCGTCCGGTCCCCTGCTTCCGTCAATCTAGTCAGCCCCCATCCGGAACGTCCACGCACCTTCCGGGTACTTAACAAGGGGAAAATACCGGTGACGGGAGAAAGCAGAAGGCCGGAGGCGCGGGAGAAGATTCCCAGCACCCCCGGCCGCCGACCGGGTGCTTGACGCCCCGGTCCGTTCGGATGTCGGTGTGTCTACTTCTTTTCTTCCGGCTTCACGCCCACGACCTTCCGGGGGTCCTGAATGGCGTCGATGATGCCGTACGCCTTCGCCTCCGTGGCGCCCATGAAGTAGTCGCGGTCCGTGTCCTTCTCCACGCGCTCGATCGTCTGGCCGGTGTGCTTGACGATGAGCTCGTTGAGCTTGGCCTTCATGCGAAGGATTTCACGGGCCTGGATTTCGATGTCCGTCGCCTGGCCACGCGCGCCGCCCAGCGGCTGGTGGATCATGATGCGGCTGGAGGGCAGCGAGTAGCGCTTGCCCTTCGCGCCGGCGAGCAGCAGCACGGCGCCCATGGAGGCCGCCTGCCCCACGCAGATGGTGGAGACGGGCGCCTTGACGTACTGCATCGTGTCGTAGATGGCGAGGCCCGCCGTCACCGACCCGCCGGGCGAGTTGATGTAGAGGTTGATGTCCTTGTCCGGGTCTTCCGACTCCAGGAACAGGAGCTGGGCGACGATGGCGTTGGCCACGTCATCGTCGATCTCCGTTCCCAGCATGACGATGCGGTCCTTCAGGAGCCGGCTGTAGATGTCGTACGAGCGCTCACCCCGGTGGGTCTGCTCGATGACGTAGGGGACGGGCATGAAGGGCATGTCGGATGGACCTCTAGGAGGGACTCAGGAACCTTGAAGGAAAAGCCTCAAGAATACTTCGCCCGGCCCTTGAGGAATTCAATCGTCTTTTCCTCGCGAAGTCGCAGAGACAACCCAAGGCGCTCGTCCGGGCCCTTGAAGTACTTCTTCACCTGGGCGACCGGCTGGTTGGCCTCGATGGCGAGGTCTTCGATGCGCTTCTCCACGTCCTCGTCGGACGCCTGGATGTTCTGCTGCTGGGCGATGGCCTCGAACAAGAGCGTGCCCTTCACCTCCAGGGTGGCCTTCTCCCGCATCTCGTCGCGCAGGCGGTTGAAGTCCAGGCCCAGCTGGCGCGGGTCGATGCCCTGACGCTGCATCTGGCGGAAGGCGCCCTCCATCATGGAGTCGATGGCGCGCTCCACCATGGCGCGGGGCACGTCGAACGGGTTCTTCTCCAGCACGGCCTTGATGAGCGCGTCGCGCTCGTCCACGGTGGCCTGGTTCTTCTTGGCCTTCTCCAGGTCCGAGCGGACCTTGGCGCGCAGCTCGTCCACCGTCTGCGCGACGCCCGTCTCCTTGGCGAAGTCGTCGTTGAGCTCCGGCACCACCGGCTTCTTCAGCTCCTTGACGGTGATGTGGAAGACGGCCGTCTTCCCGCGGACCTCTTCGGCCTGGTAGTCCTGGGAGAAGGTGTACTCGACGTCCTTGGACTCGCCGACCTTCACGCCCGCCAGCTGCGGGATGTTGCCCTGGATGAGGTCGCCGTCCTGCACGCGCACGCCAATGCCGTCCGCCTTGCTGCCGGGGAACGCATTGCCGTCCACCTTCGCCTCGAAGTCGATGGTGGCCTGATCACCCTGCGCCGCGACGTCGCGGTCGGTGACGGGCTCGATGCGGCCCAGGTTCTGGCGCATCTGTTCAATCTGCTGGTTCACCGCGTCGTCGGCGACGGCGGTGTCGGTCTTCGTGAGAGACAGGCCCTCGAAGTCCTTGGCCTCCACGCGCGGCTTCACCTCCACGCGCGCCTCGAAGCTGAAGGGGGCGCCGGGCTTGAGGCCGGAGTTGGTCACCTGGGGAGAGGCAACGGCCTCCACCTTGTGCTCGCGCACGGCGTCCAGGTAGGCCTTCTGGACGACGCGCTGGATGACGTCGTCCTCCACCTGCTCGCGGTACTTCTGCTCGAGGATGCGGCGGGGGACCTTGCCCTGGCGGAAGCCGGGCAGGCGCACCTGGCCGCTGAGCGCGGCGTACGCGCGGTTGAGCTCCTCAGCAACGCGTGCGTTGTCGACCTCGATGGAGAGCTTCTTCTCGATGGGAGAGAGCTCTTCGACCTGGACCTTCATGCGGGCCTCGCTCGCCGCCTCCACGGGCTGTACGTCCCGGGGCGGCAACCGGAAAGTGGGACGTGCGGCTTTAGGGGATAGGCACGAACGGGTCAACGCGAAATGGGCGAGGAGGGACTCGAACCCTCACACCTTGCGGTACCAGATCCTAAGTCTGGCGCGTCTACCAGTTTCGCCACCCGCCCGACGCGTCGCGCGACCGCCGTCCTACCCCGAAACGTCCGTGGACGACAGGGGCTTTCCCGGCCTGGCGCCAGCGCCACGGAGTGCCGGAAAAGACACAGGGCCCCTTCCGTTTCCAGAAGGGGCCCTGCGAGTGAGAGCGGAGGGAATCGAACCCACAACCTATGGATTAAGAGTCCATTGCTCTGCCAATTGAGCTACGCTCCCGGCTTTACTTTCGGCCGCGTTTGGCTGCGCGACGTCCGAGGTGGCGCGGTGAATACCGGGCGCCGCCCGCCCTGTCAAAACGTTTTTGCACACCCCCTTCCATTCTCCGCGTTGGAACCGGATGCCCGGCGTGCGGCCGGCCATCCCCGGCTCCCGGAAGCGATGCGAAGGGTCCTCCCGGCTCGCATGTTGATCCACGCCCCGGTTCGCGCTGCAGGCCTGTAGCAGGGTCCGTCCAGGCCCCTGCCTCACCGGCCGTGCGCCGTGTTCCCGGGCAACCATGTGGGCGGGCGAGGGTCGTCCGCCTTTTCGAGCGGTGCTGGAGACACAGTGATGGATGCGAATGTGAAGGCGGAAGGAACGACGTCGCCGCAGGGCGCGGCCTGGAACCGGGAGCGCGTGGACCTGGTGAAGCGGACCATCTGCCCCCGGGGCATCAGCGAGGACGAGTTCGCCCTCTTCATCGAGCAGTGCAAGCGCAGCGGGTTGGATCCGCTCCTCAAGGAAGCGTTCTGCGTGGCGCGCCGGCAGAACGTGGGCAACCGTGAGCGGCCCAACTGGGTGACGAAGTACGAGTTCCAGCCCTCGGAGGCTGGGATGCTCGCCCGGGCGGAGCGCTTCCCGGACTTCAAGGGCATCCAGGCGAGCGCGGTGTTCGCCGAGGACGAAATCGTCGTGGACCAGGGCAAGGGCGAGGTGGTGCACCGCTTCAACCCGGCCAAGCGCAAGGGCGCCCTGGTGGGTGCCTGGTCGCGCGTGGTGCGCGAGGGGAAGCTGCCCGTCGTGGTGTGGCTGGACTTCTCCGGCTACGTCCAGCAGACGCCCCTGTGGGCCAAGATTCCCACGACGATGATCGAGAAGTGCGCGCGCGTGGCGGCGCTGCGCAAGGCGTATCCGGAGGCCTTCGGCGGACTGTACGTGCGCGAGGAGATGCCGGCGGAGGAGTACGACGCCCATGCGTCGCACGACGAACCGGCCACCGCGTCCGGCGCGTACGAGGTGCTGGGCTCCAAGCCCGGCCCGATGAAGGCGTCCTTCCCCACCC
>NZ_RAWE01000216.1 GCF_003611695.1 Corallococcus carmarthensis
CATCCCCCTCCTCAGCCAGATCCCGTCCGAGGACGAAGACGAGGACTCGGAGGAGCTCGGCGGAGGGCCCGTGGAGGCCACGAGCGTCATCGCGTGGGAAGCGCCTCCGGGCCGCATGGACCCCGTGCGCCGCATCCACCGCGCCGGCCGTCCCGAAGGCACCGTCTCCGGCCCGGCCCCCACGCGTCCCCCGGCCGGTGGCCGCCCCACCGTCGGCTCCACCGAGACCCGCGAAACGCCCGCCGCCGTCCCGGACGTCGCGCCCCCCACAGCCGACTCCACCACCGCGGAGCCGCTCGTCTTCAAGCTCGTGCGGGAGAGTCCGCTCGACCCGAAGCCCTACCGCGGCCTCGTGGACCACTTCGACCAGCGCGGCGACGTCACCCGCGCCGCGCTCATGCGCGAGCTCGCGGACGCCCTGGAGGGCCGCGACGTCTCCGCGCCCCGCGTGCAGCGCGCGCCCCTCTCAAACCAGGAGCGCGCCGGCCTGCGCCACCCGGGCCTGCGCACCCCGTCCGGTGAACTGCTCGCGTGCGTGGGCATCGCGCTGTGCCGGCTGTTCCCGTCCCCCGCGCGCATCGCCAACACCTCGGAGCCCCTGCGCGCCTCCGCCGGCCCCGGCGCCACCGCCGTCCTGGACGCGCTGCACACCGTCGCGCGTCTGTTGGGCGTGCCCCTGCCGGAACTCGTGGCGGGCGACGACGACACCGCCAACATCACCCCGCTGCACACCTCCGTCCCGCGCCTCGTCGTGGGCCGGCTCCTCGTGCAGCAGCCGCCCACGAACGCCGAGCTGCGCTTCCACGCCGGCCGCGCGCTGTTCTCGCTGTCTCCGGACCTGCTCGCCCTGCGCGCCCTGCGCAAGGACCACCTGCTGCGCGCGCTCGCGCTCCTGTCCTCCGTCCTCAAGAACCCCAAGGACGCTGGCGACGACGCCCGCGTGGTGCGCGAGTCCCTGTCCCCCAGGGCCCTGGAGCGCGCCGCCCTCCTGATGGAGCCCGGCACCCGGGACTTCGACGCGAGCCTGCTGGTCGCCGCCGCGCGCGACTCCGCCAACCGCGCGGGGCTCGTCGCCTGCGGAGGCCCCGGGCCCGCGCTCACCGTGCTCCGGACCCGCCGCCCCCATGACTCGGAGCTGGAAGAGCTGGTCCGCTTCGCCGCCTCCGAGCGCTACCTCGCCCTGCGGGACGCCTCCGAAGCCGGCCGCCCGGGCCGCTGAGGCCCGGGTCGACGCTCAGTTCACCGCCAGCCGCAGCGTGAGCGCCAGCACGCGCCCGTTCAGCCCGCCCAGGTCGTGCTGGTACGCCAGGTCCACGCCGCCGCCGCCGGGCGACATGAAGCCCGCGCCCACCGTCACGCGCGATATCTCCTGGAAGCCGTCGTACGTGTAGCCCACGCGCACCGGAATCGTCTGGTCGAGGATGTACTCCGCGCCGGCGTTGTACGTGAGCACCGTCGAGTCGCGCGTCTCGAAGTCCCCGCGCATGTCGAACGCCACCACCATCGCCGGCCCCACGTAGGCCGCGTGCGCGGAGAAGTAGCGCGTCAGCTCCACGTTCTCCGTGTCGATGAGGTTGTGCCCCGACACGCCCAGCATCAGCTGCTCGCTCATCCGCAGCAGGAGTCCCGCGTCCATCGTGATGGAGTTGGCGAAGCGCGACTGGCCGTTCAGCCGCAGGTAGTGCCCCGACAGGCCGATGAGCAGCGACTGCCCCAGCGGCAGCGCAGCGCCCAGCGTGCTCAGGTTCGCGGTCGTCCGCCCCCCGCCGCGCCCCAGCGACAGCCAGTGGTAGTCCACGCCCATCGCCAGCCGGCCGCTGCTGGAGTCCGCCAGGCTGACGCCCAGGTAGCCCTCCTTGTTGCGGGGGTCGACCACGCCCGTGCCCTCGATGCGGTAGGCCGGGAACAGCGCCATCGCCGCAGGATTGCCCAGGAGTGCATCCGCACCCATGCCCGTGGCCCGGAAGGCACTGCCCATTCCCAGGGCCCGGGCATTCGCGATGTTGCGCAGCTCGTCGGCGCGCTCGGGCGTGGCCGCCCGGGCGGCGAAGGGGACCACGGACAGCGTCAAGGACAGGACGGCAACAATGGCACGGAGCGGCATGGAGCCGGGGAATCTATCCGGCTTGCTGGGGTTCTGGGCCACCAATAGATTCCCCGCCCCATGTCCTCTCCCGACACGAAGGCAGCGAAGGTCATCCGCAAGTGCGTCATCCCCGCCGCCGGCCTGGGCACCCGTTTCCTTCCGGCCACCAAGGCCGTGCCGAAGGAGATGCTGCCCATCGTCGACACGCCCACCCTCCAGTACATCGTGGAGGAGGCCGTCGCCGCCGGCATCGAGGACGTCGTCGTCATCAATGGCCGCGGTAAAGGCGCCATCGAGGACCACTTCGACATCGGCTTCGAACTGGAGACCACGATGCGCGCCCGCGGCAAGACGGCGGACGCGGACAAGCTGCGCGCCATCGCGAACCTGGTCCGCATCATCAGCGTGCGCCAGAAGGAGCCGCTCGGCCTGGGCCACGCGGTGCTGTGCGCCAAGAGCGTCATCGGCAACGAGGCCTTCGGCGTCCTCCTGGGCGACGACATGATCGACTCGGAGGATCCGGGCATCGGCCAGCTCGCGCGCGTCTACCAGCAGCACCAGAAGGCCGTCATCGCGCTGATGGAGGTGCCCGACAGCGAGACCCACCTGTACGGCATCGCCGCCGGCAAGGACCTGGGCAACGGCGTCATCCAGATCGACCACGTGGTGGAGAAGCCCAAGAAGGGCACCGCCCCGTCGAACCTGGCGGTGATTGGCCGCTACGTGCTGCCCCCGTCCATCTTCCCCATCCTGGAGACGCAGACCACGGGCGTGGGCGGCGAAATCCAGCTCACGGACGGCCTGGCCACGCTCCAGAAGACCGAAGGTCTGCTGGGCTACAAGTTCCAGGGCCAGCGCTACGACGCCGGTGACAAGGTGGGTTACCTCAAGGCGAACATCGCCTATGCGCTCAAGCGCCCCGACCTGCGCGGAGGACTCCTCGAGTACCTGCGTGAGGTCGTCAAGACGGAGAAGCCGTGAAGCGTCTCATCGCCGTATCCGCCGTCCTCGTTTCCCTCGCCGCCGGCGCCTACGTGCTGCCCGGTGGCTCCATCCTGCGGCGCATGGCCACCACGCGCGAGGAGAAGCACCTGTCCGCCTTCCGCGTGGAAGGCTCCGTCATCTTCTCCTCCACGGGCGTGGCGGAAGCGGGGGCCGCCCTCAACGTCCCCACCGACCGTCCGGAGCTCCAGGGTGACGGCGTGCTGTCCGTGAAGGTTCCGGGCCGCTGCCGCTTCGACGCGAGCTCGCCCGACAGCAGCCTCAAGTCCGCCACCGTGCAGGTCTCCGGCAGGAAGCGCGTGGAGGGCAAGGAGCTGCCCGCCGTCTCCGTGCTCGTGGCCCAGGTGTGCGCCATCCTCGCGCAGGACGCGGGCAGCGTGCAGGACACCAAGCTCGCCCAGGAGGCGTACCTCCAGGGCCTGGGCATCAACACGAAGGTCACGTCGCTCGCGCGCTTCGGCGGTGAGGTGGCCTACGTCCTGGGGGACCCGGCGGAGGGCAAGCCCCAGTTCTGGGTCTACAAGGACGCCTTCCGGCCCGCGCGCCTGCGCTACTCGGACGCGTCCGGGGCGGCCTGGGACGTGCGCTTCGTGGACTACGCCTCGCCGTCCACCGGGGACTGGATGCCCCGCACGGTGGAGGTGTGGAAGGCCGGTCAGCGCGTGCTGCGCTTCACCGCCCTCAAGGCGGACAACCGCTCGGCCGTGCCGGACAAGCTCTTCACGCCGTAGCGCGTCACCTCGAATCGCTTGCGATGGGCGGGACTCACGGTGAAAGTCCCGCCCGTTCCAGGGCCGGGATTTCCCCGGCTCCCGGCGCGGAGGCGATTCGCATGAAGCTCTATGGCAACCCGATGAGCACGTGTACCCGCAAGGTCCTCACCGTCCTGGCGGAGAAGGGCCGCGAGGCCGAGTTCATCAACATCGACCTGCAGAAGCACGAGCAGAAGACGCCCGCGCACGTGGCCCGCCAGCCCTTTGGCGTGGTGCCCGCGCTGGAGCTGGACGACGGCTTCGTCATGTACGAGTCGCGCGCCATCAGCCGCTTCCTGGACCGCACCCTGCCGGGCACGTCGCTGACGCCCGCGGACCCCAAGGCCTACGCGCGGATGGAGCAGTTCATCGGCGTGGAGCAGTCCTACTTCTCCGGCCCGGCGATGAAGGTCGTGATGGAGCGCTTCTTCGGCACCAACAACGAGGAGAACATCGCCAAGGGCCGTGAGGGCGTGAAGCGTCCGCTGGAGGTCATCAACGAGGCGCTGGAGAACCGGCCGTTCCTCGCGGGCAATGACTTCACGCTCGCCGAGGTCTCCTGGGCGCCGTACATGGAGTACCTCTTCGCCGTGGGCGAGAAGGACCTCGTCGCCCCGCACAAGAACGTGATGGCCTGGTGGGACCGCGTGTCCAACCGCCCGTCCGTGAAGAAGGCCTTCGGCCGCTAGTCCGCTCGCAAGACCCCCTTCCTTCCGCGCTGTTCGCAGGCGACGTCGGGCCTCTTCCACTCCCTGGTTTCCGGGGACGGGAGGGGCCCTTCGTGCTTCCAGGGGAAGGGGATGTCAGACGCCCCGGGCACAGTGGATCCCGGGTGCAGGACGGGCGGGCCGGGGACTTGGCGGCAAGAGGTCGGTCATGGAGCAAGAGCACTTCGCGCTGGGGGGTTTTCCGCGGGAACCCGGAGAGGCCCCCTCTCGTGGTTCCATTCCGTTGCGGACGCGGCGTACGGAAGTGGGAAGGGAACTGTCACAGCGGGAGCACGCCGCTACAGTGCGCCCCGTCGTGAGCGCCACCCCCGCCCTTCTTGCGTCCGTCGCCGTTGGCCGTCCCGTGCGCGGGGAGTTCACCTACCTGGTGCCGGAGGCGATCGCGGACAAGCTCGCCCCGGGACAGCGCGTGCTGGTGCCCTTCGGCCGCGGCATGGCGCTGGGCTTCTACCTGGGCCCCGCGAACGCGCCGGTGGAGGGGGGCGTCCGGCTCAAGCCCATCCAGCGCGTGCTGGAGGACTCGCCGTCCCTGCCCAAGGACCTCATCGCGCTCTTGCGCTTCACCGCCGAGCACTACCGCTATCCGCTGGGCGAGGTCATTCGCGGCGCGCTGCCGCCCGGCCTCTCCACCGCGGTGGATGAGAAGGAAGCGAAGCCGGACATCCAGTTCTTCGTGGAGGCGCTCGTCACGGAGGTGCCCCCGCAGCTGGCCCGGGCTCCGGCGCAGGCCGCCGTGCTCCAGTACCTCCTGGCGGTGGGCGGACGCGCGCCGCTGGATGAAGTGACGCACGCCATCCCCGGCGCGCGCGAGACGCTGAAGAAGCTGGCGACGCGCAAGTTCGTGAAGTGGGTGGAGGTGACGCTGCAGGCCGGTGTGCGCGAGGGGCTGGTGCAGAACCGCCCGGACCGGCTCACCCCGGAGCAGGCCCTGGCGGTGAAGGAGCTCCAGGCCGCCGTCGACGTGGGTGGCTTCCAGCCGTACCTCCTGCACGGCGTCACCGGCAGCGGGAAGACGGAGGTGTACCTGCGCGCGGTGGAGCACACGCTCGCGCGCGGCCTGGGCAGCCTGGTGCTGGTGCCTGAAATCGCGCTGACGCCGCAGCTGGTGGGGCGCTTCCGCAGCCGCTTCGGCGGGGACGTGGCGGTGCTGCACTCGGGGCTGAAGGACCGCGAGCGGCTGTTCCACTGGCAGGCCCTGCGCAAGGGCACGGTGAAGATCGCCGTGGGTGTGCGCTCGGCGGTGTTCGCGCCGGTGGAGCACCTGGGGCTCATCGTCGTCGACGAGGAGCACGACCCGTCCTTCAAGCAGGACGAGAAGCTGCGCTACCAGGCGCGCGACCTGGCGGTGGTGCGCGGCAAGCAGGCCAGCGCGGTGGTGGTGCTGGGCTCGGCCACGCCTTCGCTGGAGACGCTCCAGAACACGCGCTCCGGCCGCTACAAGCTGATGGAGCTGAAGAACCGCGTGGACGACCGGCCCATGCCCACCATCAGCCTGGTGGACCTGCGCGTGGAGCGTCCGCGCGAGGGACAGGTGACGGAAGAGGCGCCCATCCTCAGTCCGCAGATGCTCCAGGCCATGGAGGAGACGGTGGCCAAGGGGCAGCAGGTCATCCTGTTCCTCAACCGCCGGGGCCACAGCACCATCCTCCTGTGCGAGGTGTGCGGCCTGTCGCTCAAGTGCCAGGACTGCGACGTGTGCATGACGCACCACCGGTCGCAGAACCGGGTGGTGTGCCACTACTGCGGCGTGGCGTTCCCGGTGCCGGACCGCTGCCGCGAGTGCACGGGCCCGCTGCTCAAGCTCGGCATCGGCACGGAGCGCGTGGAGGCGGAGGTCCTGGAGCGGATGCCGCACGCCCGCGTGGCGCGGCTGGACCGCGACTCGGCGACGAGCGCGGAGAAGCTGACGGAGCTGCTGGCGTCCTTCGCGCGGCGGGAGCTGGACGTGCTGGTGGGCACGCAGATGGTGGCCAAGGGGCACGACTTCCCGGGCGTGACGTTGGTGTGCGTGGTGATGGCGGACACGTCCCTGGCGATTCCCGATTTCCGAGCCGCTGAGCGGACCTTCCACCTGTTGACCCAGGTGGCGGGGCGCGCGGGGCGCGGGAAGGACCCGGGCCGGGTGCTGGTGCAGACCTACAACCCGGACGCGGAGCCGGTGCGGCGGATGCTGGCGCACGACTTCGACGGGTTCTCCAAGCAGGAACTGGAGTGGCGCAAGGCGCTGGCCTATCCGCCCTTCGCTCGCATGGCGGCCGTCCGGCTGGAGGGCGAGCACCCGGAGCAGACGGCGGGCGTGGCGCGCTTCCTGGGGAACCTGGTGGGACGGCACATGCCGCCGGCCTCGGCGGGGGTGCGCCTGTTGGGGCCGGCCCTGGCACCCATCGCCCGCATCCGGGGCAAGACGCGCTGGCAGCTGCTCCTGAAGGCGCCGACGCATGCGGCGCTCGCCCCATTGCTCGCCCGGTTGGAGGCGGCGTTGGCGGATGTACCGAATGGAGTGAAGGTCGTCATCGACGTGGATCCCGGGGCCATGCTGTAGACTCCCCGGCTCCCCCATGGGCGCCTCGGTCCTCCTCGTACACGACGACATCGCCACCATCGCCGCCGTCCGGCGACTGCTGTCCCGCGAAGGGCACGAGGTCATCCTCGCCACCTCCGCCGCGGACGCGCTCATCGCCTTCGGGCATCACCTGCCGGAACTCATCGTGCTCGCGCCGGGCGTGGAGAGCGACCGCGGGCACGTGGTGCTGGAGGAGCTGGTGCAGCACCCGGAGGGCCACAAGGCGCGGGTGCTGTTGCTGAGCGAGGCCATCGAGGGCTTCAGCGCGCCGGTGGCGCCGCTGCCGTTGGACGGTCCCAGCTTCGTGACGCTGGTGGACACGTTGATCCGCGCGCCGGCGGAGGCGGACGGCTGGCGCGTGGTGGAGAACCGGACGCTGCAGGAGCCGGTGAAGGGGAGCGGCCCGGCATCGGACGAGGCGTGGCATGCGACGGCGCCGCACGCGGTGGGCGGAGACCCCGCGCTGGCGAACGCGCTGTTCGGGGACCTGGCGACGCTGAACCAGACGGACTGGGAAGTGGCGGCGATGACGCGCGAGGAGCGCAGCGCGCACGCCGTGCACCAGCAGCGCGAGCGCAGCACCCACCTGGCGATGAACGCCGCGCTGGAAGAGGCGCACCTGGAGGTGGAGACGGAGGCGATCGCGTCCATCGACTCCGCGCTGTCGGTGGGCACGAAGTCGGACTGGGCCGGGGCGGCGGGGGAGGGGGACACCGGAGAGGCGTGGGGCGAGGAGGATCCGGACGCGAACGTCGGCGCCGAGTGGGACGCGGAACCGCCGAACGCGGAAGCCGTGGCCGAGGGCCGTTCGCCGGAAGCACGCACCACGCTGCGCTTCCCGTTCCCGAATGAAGAGGGCGCGGAAGGGACGCCGCCGGAGGGGCAGCTCGCGTTCCGTGAGGAGCGGCTCACCCCGCCGGGGCTGAAGCCGGTGAAGCCCGCGCCGAAGCTGGGGGACGAGGGGTTCTTCGACGTCGACTCGGACGAGGACGGCGGGGCGGCGAAGGCAGCGGAGCCGGAGGGCCCGGCGCCGCTGGCGTGGAAGGAGCTGGAGCCGGATCCGGAGCTGGAGGCGAGTCCCCAGGGCGGCGTGGATGACTCCGACGAGACGGACTTCGGTTCGGTCGCGGACGACGTGGCGGCGGAGGAGCGGGCCGCCGCTGAAGCAGCTGAAGCAGAGGAGTCCGGGGCCTCGGAGCCGACCGAGGAGGAACTGGCGGCGGCGGGCCTGTCGAACTGGGACGTGCTGGAGGCGGAGCTCAAGGCCTCCGCGGACGCGCGTGAGCGGGAGGAGGATGAGCCCTCCGGTGCCGCCGAGAAGCCGGTGGGCGAGGATTGGTTCGACTCCGAGACCGTCGAGGAGGCGAAGGCGGAGGGCTCCAAGCCTCTCCAGTGGACGGATTCGGCGGGCGCCGTCAACCCGGCGGATGCGGCACGTGCGAGCGGTGGCGGCGCGCGTCCGGGCGGTGAAGCGAAGTCGGACAAGGTGGCGCCCGAGGGTCGAACGGCGGACCGCGCCGCGCCCCCTGCGAACACCGAGAGGCCGCTGCGTGTCGCGGCCCGTGTCCCGCTGCGCTCGTCGGGCAAGGCCAGTGTGGGCGTCGTCGCGAGCCCGGGCGATGCGGCAGGCGCCGGTGGCAGTCCCGCGGGCCTGAACGACAAGTCCGGAGCGGGCGGTGCGGCAGGAACAATCGGCACCCCCACACGCTCGGGCATCGAGTCCGGTGCGGCAGGAGCCAGCAGCGCCTCCACTCGCTCGGGCATTGGGTCCGGTGCGGTAGGAACAAGCGGCACCTCCACACGCCCGGGCATTGAGTCCGGTGCGGTAGGAACAAGCGGCGCCTCCACACGCCCGGGCATCGAGTCCGGAGCGGGTGATACGGCGGGAGCCGGTGTCTCCCCCGCGGGCCTGAGCGACAAGTCCGGAGCGGGCGATGCCGTGAAGGCAAATGGCTCCTCCGCGCGCCTGGGCGACGGTGCGACTTCACGCCTGGAGACAGCGAACGCGGAGCCCACGGCCCGGCTGGAAGTCCAGGCGCCGTCGTCGCCGATGCTGGTGCCAGGAGGCCTGCAGCGGGCGAACAAGACGCGCACCCCGGAGCAGGATGTCCCCGCTCCGGCGCGCACGGACGCGGCCGAGCCGACGTCGGATCTGGCCGCGGAGCTGGAATCGCTGCGCGAAGAGCTCGCGATGGCCCACGCCGCCCTCGAGGAGGCGGAGGCCCGGGCCGCGGACGCGGAAGCCCTGGCCGAATCGGAGCAGTCGCTCCGCGTCGAGCTGGAAGATCGCGTCGCGGGCGAAGCACGCGCACGGGAAGACGCCCAGCTCGAAGCGGACGCGGAGGTGGCGGCCCGGAGCTCCGTGGAGGTGCGCGCCGAAGCGGAGGTCCACGCCCGCGCCCGCGCCGAGTCCCTGTTGAAGCAGGCGTCGGAGGCCCACGCGGACTCGGAAGTCCGTGCCGTGTCGGCGACGCAGGCCCTGGCGGAGGTGGAAGCCCGGCTCGCCTCCGAGGCCGGAAGCCGCGTGGAGGCCGAAGCCCGCGCGGACGCCGAGGAACGCGCCCGCCGCGAAGCCGAAGCCCTCGCGGAGATGACGAGGCTCGAGCTCGTCGAACTCGAGAAGCGCCTCGCCACGGAGGTGGAAGCGCGCGAGGAGGCCGAACTCCTCGCCCGTCAGGAAGCGCAGACGCGCGAGGAGGCCGAAGCCCGCGCCGAGCTGGAGCAGGCCGCGCGCTCCGACGTGGAAGCACGCTTGGAGGCCGAGACCGAAGCCAGGCTCGCGGCCGAGGCCCGGGCGGAAGCCGAATCCAAGGCCCGCCAGGACGCGCGTCAGCAAGCGGAAGCCGCATCAGAGCAGACGGAGAGCCGGGACGACGAACTGGCCGCGCTCCGAGCGGACCTGGAGGCCCGGCGTGCCGAGGCGGAAGCCCGAGCCGAAGCGGAGGCCAAGGCCCGGACCACCGCCGAAGCGAAGGTGAAGCACTCCGCGCAGGCGCTGTCCCTGGTGGAGGTGCGAGCCCACCAGCTGGCCCAGTCGCTGTCCGAGTCCGAAGCGAAGGCGAAGCAGTCCGCGCAGGTGCTGGCCCAGGCGGAGACGCGGGTGCAGCAGGCCACGCAGGCGCTGGCGCAATCCGAGGCGAAGGCGAAGCAGTCCGCCCAGGCCTTGGCGCAGATGGAAGCCAGGGCGCAGCAACTGGCGCAGGTCATGCTTCAGGGCGAAGCCAAGGCGAGGCAGTCCGCCCAGGCGTTGAGCCAAGCCGAAAGCCGGGCCACGCAAGCAGACGAAGCCCGTGCCACCGCCGAAGCCACCGCGGAACGAAACGCCGAACGCCTGGCCGAGGCGGAAGCCCGTGCCACGAAGGCCGAGGAAGCCCTGGCCGAAGCCCAGGCCCGAGCGGAAGAGTCCGAGGCGGCGAGGCAGCAGAACGAGACGCGGTTCGCGGAGACGCTGAGCCAGGTCAACGCCCGGATGGAGCAGCTCAAGCAGGCCCGCCAGCGAGCCGAAGCCAAGGCCGCGCAGCCCGCCGAAGCCCTGCTCCAGGCGGAAGCCCGCGTCAGCGAACTGTCGGAGGCCGTGAAGCGCGCCGAAGCGCGAGCCACCGAAGCCGAGCAGGCCCGCGACGCCACCGCTGAGCAGTTGACGCAGGTCCAGGCCGAAGCAGCGGCTCGCGAGGAACAGCTCAAGGCGGACTCGGAGAGCCGCGCGGATCAATTCAAGCAGGTCCAGGCCGAAGCAGCGAAGATCGCTGATCAGCTGAAGCAGGCCCAGGCCGAAGCCCAGGTCCGCATCGAGCAGCTCACCGAAGCGGAAGCCCTCATCGAGCAGCTCACCCAGGAGCGCATCGAAGCAGCGGCCCGCGAGGAACAGCTCACGCAAGCGCGCACCGAAGCGGAAGCCCGTATCGAGCAGCTCACGCACGCAAGCACCGAAGCCGGGACACGCATCGGGCAGCTCACGCAGGAGCTGACCCAGGCCCAGACAGGACAGGCCGAGGCCCAGGCCCGAGCGGAGCAACTCGCGCAGTCCCTCGCCCAGGCGGAGTCCCGCGCCGAGCAGTCCACGAGCGCGCGGACCGACGCGGACGAACTCGCACGGACCCGCATGGCCCAGGCCGAACAGGCCCGCGCCGAAGCGGAAGCCAGCGCCGAGCAGCAGCTCCAGGCCCGCACCGCCGCCGAAGCCCGCGCCCTCCAGGCCGAACAGAAGGCCGCCGAATCCACCGCCAGGGCCACGTCCGAAGGCCGGCTGCGCACCGTGCTGGAAGTCCGCCTCGACTCCGAATCGCGCGCCCGCCAGGACCTCGAAGCCCGCATCGAAACCGAGTCCCAGGCCCGCACCGCCGCGGAAGCCCGCCTCGCCGCGGAGACCCAGGCCCGCGCCGAAGCCGAAGCCCGAGCCCAATCCGAATCCACGAACCTCACGCAGGCCCGCGACACCCTGCAGGCGCAGCTCGACCAGCTCCGCGAGGAGCTCACCCGCGAGCGTGAAACCCGCGCCCGGCTCGAAGCCGAAGCCGTCGAGCAGCGCCTCCAGTCCGAACGCGAGCGCGAACAACTCGAAGCCCGCGCGCAGCGGGACGCGGAAGAAGCCGCGGCCCAGGCCCGCGCCACGCTCATCCCGCTCGAATCGCCCGGCCGTCCGGAGATGGCGGTGGCCCGCAGCGGCAGCCTCACGCAAGAGGGCCTCGCACGCCTCGTCCTGCGGCTCTGCGACGCGCGCATGGAAGTGCGCCTGGAGCTCAAGGTGATGAACGCCTTGCGCGTCCTCTGGCTGCGCGATGGAGCCCTGGTCGGCGCCGCGTCCTCCGCGCAGGGTGAGTCCCTCATCGACCGTGCCCGCGCGGACGGCCTCATCGACGCGCGCCAGGAAGCCGAGCTCCGGCTCGTGCGCAGCGCCACCACGGGCACGCTGCTGGAGGCCCTGCGCGGCCGAGGCTACGTGCGCGAAGCCGAATCCGTCCCGCTGGTGCAGCGCTACACCGAACAGGTCTTCCTGGACGCGCTCGCCGAACCGTCCACGCTCTATCGCCTGGTGCCGGAGCCCGCGCCGCACGAAGTCGCGCTCGCCGCCGCCACGCGCCCGCCGCTGCACCTGCTCGCGGAGGGGCTGCGCAACACGCTCACCGCCGAATCGCTCCTCGACGCCGCGGGCTCCCTGCGCGCCCAGGTCTCCCGAGGCGACGCGCACGTGGCCCCCATGGACTTCGGCCTCTCCGCCCGCGAGCTCCAGCTCCTGAACGCCGTGGACGGCGAGCGCACGTTGGAGTCACTGCTCCTGGGCGCGGGGCTGCCGCAGGACGGCGCGCTCAAGGCGCTCGCGGTGGCGAGGACGCTGGGACTCATCGCCCTGCACCCACCCTCCGAGGACGCCCAGGGCGGCCTGCCGCCAGAGCTGGACGTGCACCGCCTGGAGGCCAAGTTCGAGGAGATCCAGGACGCGGACTACTTCACGGTGTTGGGGCTCGCACGCTCGGCCGGCAGCGAGGAGGTCAAGCGGGCGTACGCGCTGCTCGCCGCCGAATTCCACCCACTGCGCTTCGCCGGTCATCCGGACCCCGCGCTCCAGCACCGCGCGCAACAGATCCGGGCCGTATTGACGGAAGCCGCACGAGCGCTGGGGGACGACCGGCTGCGGGGCGAGTACGCCCGTAATCTGCTCGACTGATGCCCGGTGGAACGGTTGCCCGTCGCGGTCCGGAGGGGTTAAGAATTCGCCCCATGGTTCGCGAGATTCTCATCTGGCCCGACCCCATTTTGAAGCAGAAGGCCAAGCCGGTGGCGAAGGTGGACGACAAGGTCCGCGCGCTCATCAAGGACATGTTCGAGACGATGTACGCCGCTGAAGGCGTCGGTCTCGCCGCCCCGCAGGTGGGCATCCTCCAGCGCATCATCGTCCTGGACACCCGGCCGCAGCAGCCGGACGCCAAGCCCCTGGCGATGATCAACCCGGAGTTCGTCGCGCTCGAAGGGGAGACGACCTACACGGAAGGCTGCCTCTCCATCCCCGGTGAAGCCGAGGACGTGGACCGCGCCGCCGTCGCCACCGTGCGCTACCTGGACGAGGACGGCCAGGAGCAGACGCTGCGCTGTGACGGCCTGCTGGCCATCGCCGTGCAGCACGAGACGGACCACCTGGAGGGCACCGTCTTCGTGGACCACGTCTCCACGCTCAAGCGCGAGTTCATCCGCAAGCGCATGAAGAAGCTCAAGGCCTCGCGCGAGCAGGGCGCTCCGGCCTCCGCTTAAGCCTTCGCGGTGGCGCGCACGCCCTTCTTGGGGCACCGGTCCGCCACCACGCAGGTGCCGCAAGCGGGCGAGCGCGCGAAGCACGTGCGCCGTCCGTGCCACACCAGCAGCTGATGCCCCAGCGTCCACCGCTCGCGGGGCAGCAGCGCCTGCAGGTCCTTCTCCACCTTGTCCGGGTCTTCGTGCGGGGTGAAGCCCAGCCGGTACGCCAGCCGCTTCACGTGCGTGTCCACGGGGAAGGCCGCGTCGCCGCCCAGGTGGATGCACACCACGCCCGCCGTCTTCAGCCCCACGCCCGGAAGCTCCGCCAGCGTGTCGCGCACCAGCGGCACCTGTCCGCCATGCTCCGACACGAGCGCGCGTGCCGTGGCGACGATGTTCTTCGCCTTCGCGCGGTACAGCCCGCAGGTGCGGATGAAGGGCTCCACGTCGCCAGGCTCGACGCGCGCATAGGACAGGGCGTCGGGGAAGCGGGCGAACAGGGCGGGGGTCACCAGGTTGACGCGCTTGTCGGTGCACTGCGCGGACAGGATGACGGCGACCAGCAACTCCAGCGGCGTGCGGTAGTCCAGCTCGATGCGGGCGTCCGGCATGGCCGCTTCCAGACCGTCCAGGACCGACACCGCGCGCTGCCGCTTCTCCGCCACTGTCTCTCGCCGGGCCACGCGGGCGTTGTATGTCACGGGGCGGCCCCACCCAAGCGCCATGGCGGGGGCACCCTTTTTCCAAGCAGCGAGGAGAACCATGAAGCCCATCGACTTCCGCTCCGACACCGTGACGAAGCCCACGCCCGCCATGCGCAGGCTCATCGCCGACGCGGAGGTGGGCGACGACGTCTACGGCGAGGACCCCACGGTGCGCCGGTTGGAGGAGCGCGTGGCGGAGCGGCTCGGGCTGGAGGCCGCCGTCTTCGTCCCCTCCGGCACGCAGGCGAATCAGATCGCCATCGGCGCGCACTGCCGCTCGGGCGATGAGGTCCTGACGGAGGAGGGCAGCCACATCCTTCACTACGAAGGCGGCGCGGTGCCGGCGCTGTGGGGCGTGCAGCCCGCGCCCCTGCCGGGCGAGCGTGGCCTGCTGAAGCCGGAGACGGTCGCGGCGGCGGTGCGCGAGGACAACATCCACAACCCGCGCACGCGCCTGCTGTCGCTGGAGAACACGCACAACCGGGGTGGCGGCACGGTGTGGCCGGTGGAGCGCTTCCGCGCGGTGGTGGAGGCGGGGCGCAAGGCGGGGCTCGCCGTGCACCTGGACGGTGCGCGGCTGTTCAACGCGCAGGTGGCGGCGGGGAAGCCCGCGTCCGCGTGGGCGTCGCTGACGGACTCGACGTCGGTGTGCTTCTCGAAGGGGCTGGGTGCGCCGGTGGGCTCGGCGCTCGCGGGCAAGGCGGACGTCATCCGCGAGGCACGGCGGCTGCGCAAGCGGCTGGGCGGCGGCATGCGGCAGGCAGGCATCCTCGCGGCGGCGGCGCTGTACGCGCTGGAGCACCACGTGGAGCGCCTGGCCGAGGACCACGCCAACGCGCGCCGGCTGGCGGAAGGCCTGGCCCAGGTTCCGGGCGTGACGGTGGACCTGTCGCGGGTGGAGACGAACATGGTGTTCGCGAACCTCGCGCGTCCGGCGGCGGAGGCCTCCGCGCTGCTCCTGAAGCAGGGCGTGCTGGCCAACCCCACCGGCCCGCACTCCATCCGCCTCGTGTGCCACCTGGACGTGTCCAAGGCGGATATCGACGACGCCCTGGCGCGCATCCGCCAGGCCTTCGCGGGCTGACACCGGCGGCACCGGGCGGGGAACCCCTGTCATCGGGATGACGGTCCACCAGGACCCGGGGGCAAGCCCCTTTTCGCCAGGTGTGGACCGCACGTACCTGTGCGGCAGGGGGGATGATCCAGGGCCCGGAACAGGTGGACGGCCCGGCGCGTGGTACGCTCGTCCCGCCGTGCGCCGACCCGCCGTCCTCGCCCTGCTGGCCCTCTCCGCCTGCGCCACGCCGCGGCCGGGGAAGATGAGCTTTGAGGAGCTGTACGCGACCTCGAGCGACAGCGGCTTCGTCAGCGATAGCACCCCCTTTCTCCCCCACGAACCGGCGCGAGCGCGAGGCCCCCTGGTGCCTGAGCGATCCCCGGAGCTCGAAGCGCGCCTCGCCTTGTTCGCCGAGAAGGCCCAGGCCTACCGCGCGAAGGCCCAGCGCGGCAGCGCGATGCCCGGCGAACAGGTGCGCAACTGGGAGGCGGTGAACGCGGCCCTGGACGCGTTCCTGGACCTGCCGGTGGAGCACACCGACACCCGTGACCTGACGCGCGCCCGGGGCGTGATGGAGGCGGAGCTGGAGCAGGACGCGCGCCTCTACGGCGACATGCCGGGCTCGCTCGCGGAGGCCGTGGTGGTGCGCGTGGGCCGCCTCATCGTGCGAGCGTCCACGCTGCGTCGCTGGGAGCAGCCGTTGGAGCCCTCCGGTCCGCCGCGCCTCGCCTGGCCCGTGGAGCCGGTCACCATCACCAGCCTCTACGGCGAGCGCTGGCACCCCATCACCGGCCAGCTCCGACGCCACTCGGGCGTGGACCTGGCGGCCCGCCGGGGACAACCCGTGGGCGTCGCGGAGAGGGGCGTCGTCCTGCGCGCCGGCTGGAACGGCGACCACGGCAAGATGGTGGAGGTCCAGCACGACGGTCAGTGGGTGACGCGCTACAGCCACCTGTCCGAAGTCCTGGTGACGACCGGCGAGGTGCTGGCGAGGGGCGACGTGGTGGGGCTCGCGGGGGACACGGGCCTGGCGACCGGCGTCCACGTCCACTTCGAGCTCTGGCACGACGGCAGCGCGTTGGATCCGCTGGAGGCGCTCGTTGCCCCCGAGGCGGCCCCGGACACCTCCGACGAGGAGCGTCCCGTGGCCCGCATGCCGGCCGAGTCCCCCGTCCTCACGTCCCAGGGGCGGCACCCGGCCACGGGTTCGCGCCCCTGAGGGGGACGGGCCTTCAAAGCCCTGCGACTACAGCGAGTTCTTCAGCTCCTTGGCGGGACGGAAACCGACCGTCTTCGACGCCTTGAGCTTCATCATCTCGTTGGTCTGCGGGTTGCGGATCTTCCGCGCCTTGCGCGAGCGCAGCGACCACGTGCCGAACCCGGGGTAGCTGAAGCGGGTGTCCTTCTTCACCGCCTTGCCGATGTTGGTGAAGACGCTGTCGAGGATCTGGGCGGCTTGCTTCTTCGTGAGCTTCGACTGCGCAGCCACCACCTCCACGAGCTCTGCCTTGGTCATGACACCCCTCCCTCTGCGTTGTCTGGCGTTGAACGAGCGGATGGCGGAGGTAACAAATCGAGGTTTCGACTGTCAATGCGCCACCCGCTCCCGGGCCGGAAATCCGGCCTCCGGACGAAAACTGGCCTCTGAAAATACACCCTGTAGAGAGAGGGAGGATCGCATCTTTTGATACATCCTCACACTCCTACTTTTCCCATCAGGGGAAGTGATCGCTGTGTGATCGGATTTGTGTGAAAGGCTTTGGGAAATCGATCACTTAGCAGTCGCTGCTGATCCAGCTCCAGCAGGGTGCCGTCAGGGGGCTAGAGTGCCTGCCCGCGTGTCCACTCGACTCCTGCCATGGCTCCTCGCCCTGCTGTGCGCCTGTGCGCGACCGCCGCTGCGGCCACCGTTGGCGGGCGAACTGTGGGTGGACGGGGCGGCGGCGGGCGGTGACGGCACCCGGGAGCGGCCCCTGCGCTCCCTGGAGGAGGCCCTGGCCCGCCCCGGCCCGAAGCTCGTGCACCTGGCATCCGGCCGCTACGAGGGGCCCATCCGGCTTCCGGAGGGAACCCGGCTCGTGGGGAACGGCCCTGCCACGGTCCTGGCGGCGACGGACCCCAGCGCTCCCGTGATCGAGACTCCCGGGGACACGTCCCTGGAGGCCCTGACGGTGGAGGGAG
>NZ_RAWE01000217.1 GCF_003611695.1 Corallococcus carmarthensis
GCCCTCCCCCGCCCCCGGGCGCGAAGCTGCGCATCCGCGCCACCGGTGACCTGATGCTCGGCACCACCGTGCCGGAGGGCTACCTGCCCCCCGAGGGCGGCGGCAGCGTCATCGCCAGCGTGCGCCCCCTGCTGGAGGACGCGGACCTCACCTTCGTGAACCTCGAAGGGCCGCTCTGCGACACCGGCCGCACCACCAAGTGCCGCTCGCCCGCGAACTGCTATGCGTTCCGTTCCCCCACGTCCTTCGGTGATTACCTGAAGCAGGCCGGCGTGGACGTGGTCTCCACCGCGAACAACCACTCCGGCGACTTCGGCGAGGAGTGCCGCCGCGCCACCGAGTCCACGCTGGACGCGCTGAACATCGCCTGGAGCGGTCCGCCGGGCAGCGTGGCCACCGTGGAGCGCAACGGGCTGAAGATCGGCCTCGTGGCCTTCCACACGTCCGCGGGCTGCAACCACCTCAACAACCTGCCCACCGCCACGGCGCTGGTGAAGCAGACCGCCGCCACGCACGACATCGTCATCGTCTCCTTCCACGGCGGCGCGGAGGGCGGCAAGGCCCTGCACGTCCCGGCCGGCAAGGAGATGTTCTTCGGCGAGGACCGAGGCGACCTGCGCGCCTTCACCCACGCGGTGGTGGACGCGGGCGCGCACCTGGTGCTCGGCCATGGTCCGCACGTCGCGCGCGCCATGGAGTTCTACCAGGGCCGGCTCATCGCCTACTCCATGGGCAACTTCGCCACCTACGGCCGCTTCAACCTCAAGGGTCCGCAGGGCCTGGGCATGATCCTCGAGGTAGAGCTGGACGGCCACGGCCGCTTCTCCAACGGCCGCATCCTCCCCACGAAGCAGGTCGGTGAAGGCATCACCCAGCCGGACCCGGAGGCCAACGTCGTCTCGCTGGTGCGCAAGCTCACCACCGAGGACTTCCCCGACACGGGCGCCCGCATCGCCGACGACGGCCGCCTCTCTCCGCGCAAGTCGCCCGTCACGGCCTCCAGCACCACGCCGTAGCGCCGCGCCTTCACGACAACGCCGCACCCGCACCCACGGAAGGAGCACCTCCGTGGGTGTTTTGCATGTCACGCATCGCGCACCACCGTCAGGGAATGCGCGCTTCGTTGAAGCCGGGCTGCTGCCTGGGCTGGCGTGCGCTTCATTGCGCCTCCAAGGGTGCCGCGCCGTGCAAGGCACGCGCGCGCGGCGTGCGCTAAGACAGACTCCGACGTGCCTGCCCATCGACTCCCACGACTGACTTCGCTGCGCCCGTTCGACTCCCCCGGCTACTTCGCGGTGTGGCTGGGCGCGCTCATCTCCAACATCGGCACCTGGATGGAGACGGTGGCGATGGGCGTGTACGTCACGCAGACCACGGGCCGCGCGGAGTGGACGGGCGCCATCGTCGCGCTGTCATTCCTGCCCGCGGTGGTGCTGGCGCCGGTGGGTGGCGCGCTGGCGGACCGCTTCGACCGGCGCGCGTACGCGGGGCTGGGCGCGCTGCTGCAGGCGGTGCTCGCGGGCGTGCTGACGGTGCTGGCGTTCCGGGGACAGCTGTCGGTGCCCGTCATCGGCGTCATCTCGTTCCTCAGTGGGTGCGTGAGCACGCTCACGTATCCGGCCTTCTCCGCGCTCTTGGCGGAGCTGGTGCCGCCGGAAGACCTGCACCTGTCCACCAGCCTCAACTCGGCGCAGTTCAACCTGGGCCGCATCCTGGGCCCCACGCTGGCCGCGGTGGTGTTGCAGGCGGGTGGGCCCGCGTGGGCGCTGCTCGCGAACACGCTGTCCTTCTTCGCGGTGCTGGTGGCGCTGTGGCGCGTGGTTCCTCCGGCGCGGGACCCGGCGGCGAAGCGCGAGCCGCTCTGGGACGGCATCCGGCGCGGCATCACCGTGGCGCGCGACGACGAGGACATCTCGCTGGTGCTGCTGGGCACCTTCTTCGTGGCCGCGCTGGTGGCGCCCTTCATCGGCCTGGTGCCGGTGTTCGCCATCCGCGAGCTGGGCCAGGGCGCGGCGGCCACGTCGCTGCTGGTGACGTGCCAGGGCGCGGGCGCGGTGACGGCGGCGCTGGGCGTGGGCACGCTCGCGGAGCTCTTCGGGCAGCGGAAGCTGCGCGGCTACGCGGCGACGACCATCGCGGTGCTGTCCGGCGTGTACTGGCTGGCGCCCACGCTCCAGGTGGCCGCGGTGTGCATCTTCTTCCTCGGGGCCAACTACCTGGTGCTGATGAGCAGCCTGAGCGCGTCCTGCCAGGGCCGCGTGCCGCGTGAACTCCAGGCGCGCATGGGCAGCCTCTACAGCATGGTGCTGGGCGCGGGCTATTCGCTGGGCGTCTGGTTCCAGGGCGCGCTGGCGGACCGCATGCACCTGCGCTTCGTGACCATCGGCGCCAGCGCCATCTTCCTCGCGCTGGTGCTCACCACGCGCCTGCTCAAGCCCGCGCGCTTCGAGAACGAGCCCCTGGCCCAGGTGGAAGTGCAGCCGTTCTCCGACAGCGCGCACTGACGCGCGTCAGTCCCCTTCCAGGTCCCGCTTCAGCTTCGACAAGAGCTTCACCGCGTGGGTGGCGTACGAGGAGATCCACCGCGCGTGGATGTCCTGGATGGGCGCCGCGTTGAGGTGGTTCCACCGCGTCCGCCCCTCCTTGCGCGACAGGACCAGCTCCGCCTTCTCCAGCACCTTCAGGTGCTGCATCACGGTGCAGCGGTCCAGCGTCGCCTCGAAGTGCTCACACAGCTCCCCGGTGGTCCGGGGCGCGTCCTTCAACAGGTCCAGGATGGCCCGCCGGCGCGAGTCCGCCAGCGCCTTGAAGATGAGGTCGTCCCGGTCACTCCTTGACATGTTATATTTATATAACATATTTCGCGGACTGGACCAGTTCACGGCAGGGGGTGCCCATGGAGCCGAAGTTCCAGGTGCAGTTGAAGATCCGCAAGCCGGTGGCGCAGGTGTTCGAGGCGGTGGTGAACCCCGCGAAGCTGAGCGGCTACTTCGTGAAGACGAGCAGCGGTCCGCTGGCGCCAGGCACGACGGTGAAGTGGAGCTTCGCGGAGGCACCGGGGGAGTTCGACGTCATCACGCGCGAGGTGGTCACGAACGAGCGCATCGTCTTCGAGTGGCCCGCGGACGACAGCTACAACACGCGCGTGGAGATGAACTTCGTGCCGTTGGACGCAAGCAACACGATGGTGAAGATCAGCGAGTCCGGATGGAAGCCGGATGAGAAGGGCATCAAGGCGTCCTACGACAACGCGGGCGGCTGGATGCACATGATGGCCTGTCTCAAGGGCTACCTGGAGTTCGGCATCAACCTCCGGGAGGGCGGGGCGCTCTGAAATCCGCGACGCGGGGGAATGTCCCGGCCAGACTGCCGTTCCCCCGCGCCCCGTACCCAGGAGACCCCATGTCCTCCGTCCGCGTCCCCGCCCTGCTGCTCTCCGCCCTGCTCTTGTCCGCTCCGGCCGCGAACGCGCAGGAAGCGAAACGCGCCCCGGAGGCGCTGGGCCTGGGCATGGAGGGCTACCCCTACCCCGCCCCCGTGCAGTTCCTGCCCGTCACGCTGGAGGGCCAGGACCTGCGCATGGCGTACATGGACGTGAAGCCCACGGCCAACGCCAACGGGCGCACCGTGGTGCTGCTGCACGGCAAGAACTTCTTCGGCGCGTACTGGAAGGACACGATTCGCGTCCTCACCGGCGCGGGCTACCGCGTCGTGGTGCCGGACCAGATTGGCTTCGGCAAGTCGTCCAAGCCGGCCATCGCGTACAGCTTCCACACGCTGGCATCGCTGACGCGGCAGGTGCTGGAGGCAGTAGGCGTGAAGCAGGCCGCCATCGTGGGCCACAGCATGGGCGGCATGCTCGCGACGCGCTTCGCGCTGATGTACCCGGAGGTGACGACGCAGCTGGTGCTGGAGAACCCCATCGGCCTGGAGGACTACCGCGAGAGCGTCCCCTGGAAGTCCACCGAGGACCTCTACCAGGACAACCTCAAGGCCACGGAGGAGGGGCTGCGCAAGTACCAGCGCGGCTACTACGTGAAGTGGAAGCCCGAGTACGACGAATACGTCCAGGTCCTCTACCGCCAGACGCTCAGCGGCGAGTACCCGCGCCTGGCCTGGGTCTCCGCCGCCACGCAGACGATGATCTACGAGCAGCCCGTGGTGCATGAGTTCCCGCAGGTGAAGGTGCCCACGCTGGTGGTGATTGGTCAGGAGGACCGCACGGTGGTGGGCAAGGGCAGCGTGCCGCCCGCGCTGCTGCCGAAGCTGGGGCAGTACCCCGCGCTGGGGAAGAAGACCGCCGCCGCCATCCCGGGCGCCACGCTGGTGGAGATCGCGAACGTGGGCCACATCCCCCACTTCGAGTCGCCGGAGAAGTGGCACTCGGCCCTGCTGGACTTCCTGCGCAAGGTTTCGAAGTAGCCTTTGCGCGGCATGCATCGCATCCGCGTGGTGCGCCACGCGTCGGAGCGGGGCGGTTGGGAGATGGCACTGGCCACGCCGCCCCCGGCACTGGCGCCGCTCGTCCGGGACTACTGCGGCTACCGCGAGGCCATGCCCCAGCCGATGCGCCGGCAGGAACTGCCCGGCGTGCAGGTGGTGCTCATCCTGGAGTTCGGACCGCTGCTGAAGCACCTGGACGACGCGGGCCGGGTGACGCGGCACCGCTCCGGCTTCGTCGCGGGCCTGGACGAGCGCTGGAGCACCACCGAGCACGGCGGCGTGTCCCACGGGCTCCAGGTGAACCTCACGCCCCTGGGCGCGCGGAGCGTCTTCGGCGTGCCCATGCACGAGCTGTCCCACCGGGTGACGGGCCTGGAGGACCTGTGGGGCGGCGAGGCGCGGCGGCTGGTGGAGCAGCTCGCGGAGGCGCCGGATTGGGAGACGCGCTTCGCTCGAGCGGACGCGTTCCTGCTCCAGCGCGTGGAGCGCGGTCCGGCGGTGGAGGCCGGGGTGCGGTGGGCGGTGGAGCGCATCCAGCGGACGGGAGGCCAGGTGGACATCGCCACGCTGGCGCGCGAGCTGGGGCACAGCCACAAGCACCTCATCCACCAGTTCCATGAACAGGTGGGCCTGCCCCCGCGACGGCTGGCGCGCCTGCTGCGCTTCGACCGGGCGGTGGAGCGCATCAAGGCCGGAGGGCCGGTGCGCTGGGCGGAGTTCGCGCTGGAGCTGGGGTATTTCGACCAGGCGCACCTGAACCGGGACTTCCGCCAGTTCACCGGGGGGCCGCCGTCCGCCCTGCTGCGCCGCTCGCTGCCCGACGCGGGGGGCTTCGAATCCGCCGCGCAGGTGAAATCCGTACAAGAAGCGCCGGAGGGGGATGGGCAGGATGCGCGGTGAAAGGAAGACATCGCCATGTCCATGCCCCTGCCCAGCATCTATCCCTTCATCCACTACGCGGACCCCGAGGCCGCCCTGCGTTTCCTGAAGCAGGCGTTCGGCTGCGAGGAGCGGGTCGTCTACCGCAAGCCTGACGGTGCCATTGCCCACGTGGAGCTCACGCTGGGCCATGGGCTCGTGATGTTCGGCGGCGCGGAGGGTGGCCGGTTGAAGATGGCCGCGTCGAAGCAGGTGCCGCTGAAGAACCAGGGCATCTACGTGGTGGTGACGGACCCGGACGCGCTGCACGCGCGGGCGAAGGCGGCGGGCGCGAGCATCGCGATGGAGCTGCACGACACGGACTACGGCTCGCGGGACTTCAGCGCGCTGGACCCGGAGGGGAACGTCTGGAGCTTCGGCACGTACCAGCCGCTCGCCGTGCCTCCGCCAAAGGGGTGAGACAGGAGGGGGCGTCCATGCAAGGCTTTCCCCATGAAGCTCTTGCTGGGACCCATCCTGTACGCCAGGGCGCAGGCCACGCCGGACCCGAAGTCCCACGACGTGTGGAGCTTCTTCGTCAACGTGTTCCTCGACAGCACGTCGGCGAAGAAGCCTCCGGCGTTGAGGCTGTGTTTCAAGGACGCGAAGGGCAAACGGATTGCCGTCTTCGACGAGGTGAAGGCCGCCGCGGACCTCACCGCCCTGCCCAAGGACACCCGGGGCGTGGTGTGGCGGTGGGAGGTCGTGCTGCCGCGTACGGACGTGGCGCAGCGGCTGATGTATCACTTCGAATCGCCAGACAAGCCCGGCGCGCCGGTGACCTTCGAGCGCCCGTCGCCGCGGGATGACCGGCCGTGGTCCTCGAGGGTCATCCCGCCGGAGCCGCTGGTGGTGTCCGATGTGGTCGTCCCCGCGCGGGATGTGTCGCCGAACATCGCGTTCTTCTCCTGCAACGGCGCCAGCCGTGCGAGTGATTGGAGCAACCTGGCGCAGCCCTTCGCGCTCTGGGAGCGGATGCTGCAACACCACCAGAAGGACCCGACGGACCCCGCGAAGACGCCGGGATTCCAGCTGCTGCTTGGAGGTGGGGATCAGCTCTACGCGGACTCGTTGCACAACACGATGGATGTGTTGAACGCGTTCATGAAGCTGCCCCGTTCGGAGCGGCTGACGCTGCCGGTGCCCGACGGGCTGAGTGAAAAACTGTTCGCGGAATATGTCTGGCTCTACCGGGAGCGGTGGGGCGGGAGCCAGGGCATCGCGCCGTTGTTGCGGCGGGTGCCGGGCCTCTTCATGTGGGACGACCACGACATCTTCGACGGGTGGGGTTCGCACGAAGAGCTTCAGAAGGCTCCCTGGTATCGAGCCATCTACAGCGCGGCGGCGCGGGCGTTCGAGACCTTCCAGCGGGGCGTGTTGGAGCAGCCAACGACGGCGCGCGAGCCGGACGACCGGGGCGTGACGCAGCCCGTGCAGCACTACTTCCAGACGTTCTGTTTCTCCACGGCGGACTGCGACCTGGACGTGGTGTTGTTGGATTTGAGGAGTGGGCGGACCAGCCGGGTGATGGATACAGAGGATGCGCATCCCCTGACCGAGTTCTCGGTGATGAGCCGGTCGCAGTGGAACGCGTTCGACGCGTGGCGTGACGAGCACCGCCAGCGGCCGGAGAACGGCAAGAAGGCGCGGCACGTGTTGGTGGTGTCGTCGGTGCCGCTGGTGCATCTGCGCTTCGGTCCGGCGATGGAGCGGATGAGCGGGGGAGGTGTCGACCTGCGCGACGACCTGTTGGACCAATGGGAGTCGGCGGTGCACCGCGGCGAGCGCACGCGGTTGTTGATGAACCTGTTCTCGCTGGCGAAGAAGTCCTACTGCGCGGTGACGGTGTTGTCCGGGGACGTGCACGTGGGAGCGAGGGCGCGAGTGCGTTCGCGCAATCCGGACCACCTGGTCCCCGCGCTGGGCTCGGTGGGGGAGGTGTTCATCGAGCAGGCGACGTCATCACCCATCGTGCATCCACCGCCGGGGTGGCTCACGTTCAAGGGGATGCTGGCGTTGTCGGAGGATTCGCGCGAGGACCTGCCGGGGTTCCTGCAGACGGAGCTGTTGCCCGTGGGCAAGGAGCTGTATCTGCGGGACCGCAACTGGCTGTCCATCCGGCTGGAGCGGCCGAAGCACCACGACACGGTTGCGCGGCCGAAGTTGTGGGTGAAGTGGATCGCGGAGAAGGAGCACCTGCCGATGGAGGTGGTGGTGGAGCCACCGCCCTTCCCCACCGTGGGTTGAAGGTCAGCGGACCGGGAGCTCGCGGAAGGAGATGCCCGTCCACCCACCCTGCTCCACGGCGTCCTTGAAGCGGTCCGTGCCGATGATCATGGTGCTGAAGTTGTCCAAGCGGAACAGGTCCCTGTCCGTGGGCAGTGAGGCGCCGTCGAGAATGGGGTCCTCCGGCCGGCGGAAGCCCTGCCGTCCGCAGGTGGAACAGGGCGGCTCCAGGTCGGGCGGCAGGCAGTCCCGGTGCAGCAGGCCGCGCGGTTCGATCTGGAGTTCGAGGATGTCCGGCGGCATCTTCTGCCGGAACCGCAGCTCCGTCTTGCAGCCCAGCAGTCCACGCACACCCACGGCCTGGAGGGCTTCAAGTGCATCGCTGCGGATGATCATCAGCGAGGTCCCCTGCCAGGTGAACGGCCCGAACTGGCCGGAGGCGGTGCCGGTGAGTGGACCGAAGCTTGTCCCAGGAGGAAGCGCCGCGTTCGGTGGCACCAGCGGGCGCACCAATTCACGGAGACGGACGAACTCGTGAAAAGGTTCGGCTCGTGCCTCTTCGAACTCCCGGTGCTCGGAAATGAGCGAGAGGTCCACGGCGGGGTACTGATTTCCCCATCCACCCCACGTCACACCGCAGCCTGGGCAATCCTTGATGCCGGGCAAGATCCATTTGTGCGCGGCATCGAAGTCTGCGCTGTAACGGGAGGTGGATGCTTCGTCGTCGCGGAGCCAGAAGAGGGGGGGCATGGACCGTCAGGCCTCAGATGGATAGAGGCTCAGTTGTACTGCTGGATGGGACCACCCAGAAGTTGGAAGCGATAGATCAATTCCCCAGCATGCTTGAAGATCTCCTCTTGGGGAGCGTCCCCGTTCTTATCTCTGAACTCTCGCCAAGCCTTGTTCCACATGCCTCCCTTGGGACCGTCGCTATGGATGCGACGGTGGACGTGCACGGGGATGGGGATCGTGTACTGGTGGATATCGATCCCCTTGATTTTGAACCACGCAGCAAGGTCCTGCGCCTGCGGGAAGATGTGGTGCTTCTCGAACTTCCCCGCCGGCAGCTGCCGCTGCGGAGGCACGGGCTTGGGGTTCCCGTGCCAGGGGAACACCATCACCGGTTCCGCATCACCCGGCAGGCCCATGCCGCCGCCCCAGTTGCGCCGGGGCCCACTTCCCGGCGCGGGCGCCACCGCCACGGGAGGCGGTCGGGGCGGCAACCCGCGCGCCAGCACCACCTCCCCGGGCACGTCCTCGCACCGGTAGAAGCCGCAGGCCGTGTCCCCACAGACCAGGGTTACACAGGTGTCCCGGCTGGAGTCAGCGCACTCCGCTTCGGCTTCGTCCCACCGCTGCTGGAGCGGCGTGCTGGACGCGCACGCCGCCATCCACAGCACCAGCGCACAGAACGTCAGGCTTCTCCTCATGACGGGAAGCCTAATGGACCGTGTCGTTTTCAACGCACTCCATTCCATCCATCATTGGGACGATTTCTCTTCATGGCGGGGAAGGTTACGAGGCCTCCAGTCATGACCACCCGAAAGAAGACGGCAGTCAAACCATCGATTCACGTGCTGCATGTCGAGCTGATGGAGATCGCCCCAGCCATCTGGCGAGAGCTTCATGTCCGAAGCGACACGCCACTCTCGAAGGTGCACGCCATTCTGCAAGCAGCCTTCGGCTGGACCAACAGCCACATGCACGTCTTCGAAGACATCTCACGACAACAGTACGGACATCTGGCCAAGGGGGATGCCGAGGACTTCAGCTTGGGAGGCTCACCGCTCTTGGATGAAAGCAAATACACCGTCGCGGACATCGGCCCGCGTGCTCGCAGCGTCTTTGGCTACATCTACGACTTCGGTGACGATTGGGTGCACCGTGTTCGTGTCAAGAAGGTGCAGCCCCCTGAATCCCGCAAGCGCTATCCATCCTGCGCCGCTGGAGCACGTGCTGCTCCGCCGGACGACTGTGGTGGTACCCCTGGCTATGAAGACCTGCTTGAGGCACTTCAAGACCCGGAGCACGAGGAGCACGAAGAACTGCTCGAGTGGGTCGGCGGTTCCTTCGATCCGGAAGCGTTCGACTTGAAGGCCACGGACAAGGCGGTCCGCGCCATCAAGTGACAGGGGCCTCAGGAACGCACGGGCAGTTCGCGGAAGGAGATGCCCGTCCATCCGCCCTGCTCCACCGCGGCCTTGAAGCGGTCCGTGCCGATGAGGACGGTCCCGTAGTCACCCAGGCGGAAGAGGTCCGTGTCCGTGGGCAGTGAGGCCTTGTCGAGGATGAGGTCCTCCGGGAGGCGAAGGCCTACGCGTCCGCAGGTGGCACAGGGCGGCGCCAGGTCGGGGGGAAGGCAGTCGGGGTGCATCCGGCCGCGCAGTTCGATTTGGAGTTCGAGGATCTCCGGGGGTGTCTTCTGACGGAACCGCAGCTCCGTCTTGCAACCGAGGAGTCCACGGATACCGGCGGCCTGGAGGCTGTCGAAGGCGTCACGGCGCACGAGGATCCAGCAGCTTTCGAGCCCTGAGAAGGGCGCGAACTGACCCGATGCACGGCCTACCAGTGGGCCGAAGGTCGTCCCAGGAGCAAGCTCAGAACCCGGGGGCGCCAGGGGGCGTACCAGCTCCTGGAGACGTGCGAATTCGTGGAAGGGTTCGGGCCGGGGTTCTTCGAACTCGCCTCGTTCGGGAAGGTCCGACAGATCGACCGCGGGGTAATGGTCCCCCCAGGTGGACCACGTGACCCCGCATCCAGGGCAGTCCTTGATGCCGGGCAGCCTCCATTTGGGCGCCCCATCGAAATCGCCGGTGTACGAGTTCCTGGCCGCCTTGTCGGCGCGCATCCTGAAAAAGCGTGTCATGGGCTCCCGGAAAGTTGCTCGAAGTCGGTCAGTTGTACCTCTCGATAGGGCCTCCCAGAAGTTGGAAGCGGTAGATGAGTTCTCCCGCATGCCGGAAGATCTCTTGGGGTGAAGCCGTCCGATTCTGATCCCTGAACTCGCGCCAGGCCTCGTTCCACATACCTCCCTTGGGGCCGTTGCTGTGGATGCGCCGGTGGACATGCACGGGGATGGGGATCGTGTACTGGTGGATGTCGACGCCTCTTTCCTTGAACCACTCAGCCAGGCGCTGTTCCTGCGGGAAGATGTGGTGCTTCTCGAACTTCCCCGCTGGCAACTGCCGCTGAGGAGGCACGGGCTTGGGGGTCCCGTGCCAGGGGAACACCATCACCGGTTCCGCATCACCCGGCAGGCCCATGGCGCCGCCCCAGTTGCGCCGGGGCCCGCTTCCCGGCGCGGGCGCCACCGCCGCGGGAGGTGGCTGGGGTGGCAGTCCCCGAGCGAGCACCACCTCCCCGGGCACGTCCTCGCACCGGTAGAAGCCGCACGCCGTGCCCCCACACACCAGGGTCACACAGGCGTCCTGGCTGGCGTCAGCGCACTCTGCTTCGGCTTCGTCCCAGCGCTGCTGGAGCGGCGTGCTGGACGCGCACGCCGCCATCCACAGCGCCAGGACCAGAACTGGCAGCATCTTCCCCATGAGGGGAAAACCTACTCATATCCGGTGCCCTGTGACCAACGTCAGACTTGAAGACCTGTGCAATGCCACGACCCTCGCCGCCCTTCGCCATCCCCAGTGGGATCCGGAACTCCGCACCTTCGAGGGCCTCAATCCCTGCTCCTTCTGGAACAGCGACACAAGCGTGGATGTCTCAGGAAGCATCGACACGGGGGACGGTCCCTACGTCATCCAGATCAATGGCTCACTCAGGACGACGGACCACCTTCGTCTGTGGACGGACGACTACCAGCCAGGGCTTGTCATCATCCGGGGAGACCTCCAGGCCCGGACCTTCTCATTCGCCAACGGAGCGCGGATCTTCGTGGAGGGCTCCGTCGTCGTGGAGGACTGTCTCTTCGGCCAGTACGGAGACCGCAACGCTGTCCTCAGCGCCAAGGGTGAGCTCCGGGCACGGGCAGTCTTCCTCGCGAACACCGCCCGCGTCTACGCGGACGAAGGCGTGCGCTCGCTCATCTACGCGCCGCGAGGAAGCTGGGATCCCCTGATGCCAGACATCGAGAACGAAGGCATGGGGGATGGCATCCAGTTCTTTGATCCCTCGGTGCTCGACCGTTACGGCGACCTCGAATTCCGCAGGGCCATCGAAGCCGCCCGCGCTGGCCAGGCCCTGTTCCTGCCCGGTGTCGAGGAACAATTTCCCCAACGACTGTCTTCACGAAAGACAGCGTAGGACGTCAGGAGCGCACGGGCAGTTCGCGGAACTGGATGCCCGTCCATCCGCCCTGCTCCACCGCGTCCTTGAAGCGGTCCGTGCCGATGATCATGGTGCTGAAGTTGCCCACGCGGAACAGGTCCGTGTCCGTGGGCAGTGAAGCACCGTCGAGGATGGGGTCCTCCGGCCGGCGGAAGCCCTGCCGTCCGCAGGTGGGACAGGGCGGCGCAAGGTCGGGCGGAAGGCAGTCGCGGTGGAGCAGGCCGCGCGGTTCGATCTGGAGCTCAAGGATGTCTGGAGGCGTCTTCTGCCGGAACCCCAGCTCCGTCTTGCAGCCCAGGAGTCCACGGATGCCCACGGCTTGAAGCCCGTCGAGCGCATCGCGGCGGATGATCATCAGGGAGTTACCCAGCCACGTGAAGGGACCGAACTGACCCGAAGCGTGGCCTACGAGTGGACCGAAGTTCGTTCCGGGAGGGAGTTCGGCATGCGGAGGGGCCAGCGGCCGCACCAGTCCTTGAAGACGCAGGAACTCGTGAAGGGGCTCGGGTCGGGGCTCTTCGAATTCCGGATGCTCGGGGATGAGCGAAAGATCCACGGCCGGATATTCGTGCCCTGCTCCTGACCATGTGGTGCCACACCCCGGGCAATTCTTGAGACCCGGTAGCCCCCACTTATGTGATGCGTCGAAGTCGCCGCTATAGAGCGCGGTAGCCACCGTGTCGTCGCGCATCCAGTAGAAATGGGTCATGTGCTGTGGGTTCTCGCGGGGAGATCAATGGTACTGCTGGATGGGACCGCCCAGGAGTTGAAAGCGGTAGATGAGTTCTCCTGCGTGCCTGAAGATCTCCTGAGGCGAGGCGTTCGGATTCACTTCCTTGTACTCACGCCAGGCCTTGTTCCACTCCCCTCCCTTGGGTCCGTTAGCGTGGATTCGCTGGTGGATGTGGCGGGGAATCGGAATGGTGTACTGGTGGATGTCGACACCCTGTTCCTTGAACCAATCGGCAAGGTCCCGCGCCTGCGGGAAGATGTGGTGCTTCTCGAACTTCCCCGCCGGCAGCTGCCGCTGCGGAGGCACGGGCCTGGGGTTTCCATACCAGGGGAACACCATCACCGGTTCCGCATCACCCGGCAGGCCCATGGCACCGCCCCAGTTGCGCCGGGGTCCGCTTCCAGGCGCGGGAGCCACCGCCGCGGGAGGAGGCCTGGGCGGCAACCCACGCGCCAGCATGACCTCCCCGGGCACGTCCTCGCACCGGTAGAAGCCGCAGGCCGTGTCCCCACAGACCAGGGTCACACAAGCATCCCGGCTGGCGTCAGCGCACTCCGCTTCGGCTTCGTCCCACCGCTGCTGGAGTGGCGTGCTGGATGCGCACGCCGCCATCCACAGCACCAGTGCGCAGAACGTCAGGCCTTTCTTCATGAGGGAAAAGACTAGCATCCTCCTTCCGGACAGAAGCCTTGCCGTGTCAATTCCCGGTGAACCCATGGATTTCAGTTGGGAATCCATGCCACGCTTTCCCGCGCTGGATGACCGCTGCACCCAACCGGGGGGAAGTCATGGAGCTGCTGCTGGGGCCAATCCTATACGCGAAGGATCAGCTGGCTGATGATTCGAAGTCCCAGAACACCTGGAGCTTCTTGCTGAACGTGTTCCTGGGAGGCACCGACCCGAACCAACCTCTCCCCCTGAAGCTGTGCTTCACGGATGCGCAGGGGGAGGAGGTGTTCTCCTCCCAGGAGGCTCGCCCCGCGGCGGATTTCAGCTGGCTGCCCGAACGTTCCGCGGGCGTGGTTTGGCGCTGGGAGGTCGTCCTGTCTCGCCAGCCCCAAGCCCAATCCCTGAAGTATCACTTCGAGGTTCCAGGCCAGCCGGGCGCGTATTCCTTCACTCCGCCCTCCACACCGGACGGCAAGGAACGGTCCTACCAGTTTCCAGCGCAACCCCTGGTGATTGACCACGTGGTGGTTCCCTCCGTCGGAACGCCACCCAACATCGCCTTCTTCTCGTGCAACGGCGCCGAGGACGGCAAGAAGTGGAAGCGGATTCCGAAGTTCTTCGCGCTCTGGGAGGAGATGCTCGAGGAGCATCGGCGTGCGTCAGGCCACTTCAAGAAGACCCCGGGCTTCCAATTGCTCATCGGCGGAGGAGACCAGCTCTACGCGGACTCCCTCTGGAGCACCATGACGGAGCTGAAGCAGCTCCGGAAGCAGTCAAACACGCTCAAACAACCCGTGCCGCAAGGCTTCGCGGATCGCGTGATGGCGGAGTACGTGGGGCTCTACCGGGAGCGCTGGAACGGAACGGAGGGCATCGCGCCCATGCTGGCGCGCGTCCCCGGCCTGTTCACCTGGGACGATCACGACATCTTCGACGGCTGGGGGTCCCATGAAGACTTGCAGGGGACCCCCTGGTTCAAACAGATCTACAGCGCGGCGGCGCGGGCCTTCGAAGCCTTCCAGTTGGGAAGACTGGCCCAACCCCAGACTTTACGTGAACCCGACATCCAGCCCTGGGACTCTAAGCACCCGCGCCACTACTTCCAGACCCTCTCCCTCACCAGCAAGGACTGCGACCTGGACGTGGTCATGCTGGATCTGCGCAGCGGGCGCACGAGCCAGTCCCCGGACAAGGGCAAGGTCGAACACACGGTCATGAGCGAGTCCCAGTGGAAGGCCTTCGAAGACTGGAAGGAGGCCCGCTTCCTCCAGAAGGCCAAGGACCCGGTGCCAAGAGCCCATCACATCCTGGTGGTGTCGTCGGTCCCCGTGGTCCACCTGCGCTTCAGCTCGACGCTGGAGCGGCTGGCGGGCGGTGTCAGCAGCATGCGGGACGACATGCTGGATCAATGGGAGTCGCTGGTGCACCGGGGAGAGCGCACCCGGTTGATCATGGACCTGTTCTCGCTCGCGAAGCACGTGAATGCCGCCGTGACCGTGCTGTCGGGCGACGTGCACGTGGCGGCGCGAGGACGCCTGCGTTCCCGCAATCCCGAACACCTGACGGAAGCCCAGGCCGTGACAGGCGAGGCCATCATCGAGCAGGTGACGTCCTCGGCGATTGGTCACAACGCGCCCGGTCCACTGGAGTTCCTGGGCATGCTGACGGTGTCCAAGGACAGCATCGAAGATCTGCCGGGCTTCCTGCAGTCGGAGCTGCTGCCGGTGGGCTCCGACCTCTACCTGCGGGAGCGCAATTGGTTGGCGCTCCGGGTGGAACCGTCGCAGCTCAAGCAGCCGAAGCTCTGGGCCCGCTGGGTGGCCGAGGAGAGCGTCCTGCCGATGGAGGTGGTGGTCACGCCGCCGCGGCCTCTTCCTCCCAAGGAGGGTCACTGAAAGCGGACGGGCAGTTCCTGGTGGAGGAACTGCCCATCCCGCGCTTCCTCAGGGCAACGGCCCCTCCACCAATCGCAACACATCCGCCAACACCCCCGCCGCCGTCACCGCCGCGCCCGCGCCGTATCCTCGAATCACCAGCGGCGTGGGGCTGTACCGCTCCGACAGGAAGCTGAGCGCGTTCTCTCCGCCCTTCACCGCCGCCAGCGGATGCTCCAGCGGCACCGGCACCAATCCCACGCGCACGCCTTCCGGCCCTACGCTGCCCACGTAGCGCAGCACCTTGCCTTCCTTCCGGTGCGCGTCCACCCGGCGCTGGAAGATCTCATCCGCCTGCGGCAGCCGCGCCAGGAACTCCGGCAGCGGCCCCTTCGCGTCGAACTCCTCCGGCAACAGCGACGCCAGCGCGACCTCCTCCAGCTCCAGCGTGCGCCCCAGCTCTCGCGCGAGGATGAGCACCTTGCGCGCCACGTCCGTGCCCTCCAGGTCGTCGCGCGGATCCGGCTCCGTGAAGCCCTTCTCCATCGCCGTGCCCACCGCCTTCGACAGCGGCACCCCCGCCTCCGTCAGCCCCAGGATGAACGACAGCGAACCCGACAGGATGCCCTCCACCCGGTGCACCGTGTCGCCCGTGCGCAGCATGTTCTTCAACGTGTCGATGACCGGCAGCCCCGCCCCCACGTTCGTCTCGTAGAGGAACTTCCGCTGGTGCCGCACCGCCGTCTCCCGCAGCGCCTTCCAGTGCTCCTGCCGCCCCGCATTGGCCTTCTTGTTCGCCGTCACCACGTGCAGCCCGGACGCCATCAGCGCGGGATAGCCCAGCGCCACGTCCTCGCTGCTCGTGCAGTCCACGAAGATGGGCCGGCCTGGCCTGCGCGCCTTCGCCCACGCCCGGTATGTGTCCAGCGTGAAGCCAGCCTCGCTCGCCTCCAGCCGCGCCTTCCAGCCGTCCAGCGCCACCCCCTCCGGCGCCACCAGGCTGTGTCTGCTATTGGCAATGGCACACACCCGCAAATCCAACCCATGCGCCCGCAGCTTCGGCGCCTGCTGGTGGATCTGCCGCAGCAGCTCCCCGCCCACCGTGCCCACGCCCGCCACCAGCAGCTCCACCACCTCCGTGGTGCCAAAGGCCTTGCGGTGCACGTGCGCCATCGCGCGCGGCCCGTCCTCGCGTGAAATCACCGCGGAGATGCTCCGCTCGCTGGACCCCTGCGCGATGGCCGCGATGCTGCAATCCACGTCCGCCAGCGCGCTGAAGAACGTCCCCGCCACGCCCACCCGGTGCCGCATCCCGTCGCCCACGATGCTCAACACCGCGAGCCCCGGCTGGTGCTCGATGGGGTCCACCTTCCCCGCCTCGCGCTCCGCCTCGAACTCGTCCTCCAGTGCCAGCACCGCCCGCCGGGCCTCCGCCTCGCTCACGCAGAAGCTGATGGAGGACTCGCTGGAGCCCTGCGTGATCAACACCACGGAGATGGACGCCAGCGACATCGCCTCGAAGACGCGCGCGGCCGTGCCCGGCACGCCCTTCAACCCCGCGCCCGCGATGTTGATGAGCGCGATGTCCGGCAGGAACGACAACCCCCGCACCGGATGCCGCGAAGCCGGCGCCGTGGCCGTCACCCGCGTGCCCGGATGCTCCGGCCGGAAGCTGTTGCACACCCGCACCGGGATGCCCCGCTCCCGCGCGGGAGCAATCGTCTTCGGATGCAGCACCTTCGCTCCGAAGTAGGCCAGCTCCATCGCCTCCTCGAAGCTCACCTCTTCCAGCGCGAACGCCTCCGGCACCAGCCTGGGGTCCGCGCTGAAGATGCCGTCCACGTCCGTCCAGATCTCCAACAGCCGCGCATCCAGCGCCGCCGCCGCCAACGCCGCCGAGTAGTCCGACCCACCCCGCCCCAGCGACATCGTC
>NZ_RAWE01000218.1 GCF_003611695.1 Corallococcus carmarthensis
CTCTTGGGTCGGGCGTGGCCACGCCCCATTATTTCTAATCCGCCCCCGGCCCACGTCGAGCGTGGTGAGGCCCACCGTTCGCTGCCTCACCGCCCCCTCAGGCGAGCACCACCCCGTGAACGCTTACTCGGCAGGAACACCTCGGTGATGGCGCTGCTCTGCATTGCGGGCCCCCAGCGAAAGCACACACTCTGCCAGAAAGCCCGCGGACAGGAAGACTCACCCCTGGCGGAGCACCAGCAGCCGCGACTCCGTCATGTCCTCGATGGCGTACTTCACGCCCTCGCGCCCCAGCCCGGAGCCCTTCACCCCGCCGTAGGGCATGGTGTCCACCCGGAAGCTCGGCACGTCACCGACGACGACACCGCCCACCTCCAGTTCGTCCCAGGCCCGCATCGCCCGTGACAGGTCCTGCGTGAAGAGGCCCGCCTGCAGGCCGTAGCGGCTGTCATTGACGCGGCGCAATGCTTCGTCGAAGTCGCGGAACGGCTGGAGCAGCACCACGGGGCCGAAGGCCTCCTCCGCGCACAGCGGTGCGTCCTCGGGGACGCCCTCCACCACCGTGGCCTCCAGCAACGCACCGCGCCGCCCGCCTCCTGTCAGCACGCGAGCCCCCTGCTCCACCGCCTGCTGGATCCAACCCTCCAGCCGCCGCGCCGCGGGCTCATCAATCAGCGGCCCCAGCGTGGTGGACTCGTCCCGGGGGTTGCCCGCGCGCAAGGCTCGCGCCCGCGCCACGAGCCGTTCCCGCAGCGCGTCGTACAGCGACTCATGCGCGAGCACGCGCTGCACCGAGATGCAGCTCTGCCCCGCCTGGAAGAAGGCGCCCTGGGTGATGCGGTCCGCGACGAAATCCAGACGCTCGCCCTGGTCCGCGTCCACCACGCAGGCCGCGTTGCCGCCCAACTCCAGCACCACCTTCTTGCGGCCGGCGCGAGCCTTCAAATCCCAGCCCACCTTCTCCGAGCCGGTGAACGACAACAGCTTCAACCGGTCGTCCTCGATGAAGGGGCCCACGTCCTCCAGGCGCGTGGGCAGCACCGAGAAGGCGCCTTCGGGCAGGGCCGTCTCCGCGAGCACCTCCGCCATGAGCAGCGCGCTCACCGGCGTGCGGTCCGACGGCTTGAGCACGAAGGGGCAGCCCGCGGCGATGGCGGGCGCCACCTTGTGTGCCACCAGGTTGAGCGGGAAGTTGAACGGCGTGATGAACGAGCACGGCCCCACCGGCACCCGCTGGGTGAAGCCCCGGTAGCCCGCCGTGCGCTGCGACACCTCCAGGGTGAGCACCTCGCCGCCACCGCGCACCGCCTCCTCCGCCGCCGCCTTGAACGTCTCGATGAGGCGGGTGACCTCCGCCCGTGCGTCGCGCAGCGGCTTGCCCGCCTCGATGCAGAGGGCGAGCGCGAACTCCTCCGCGCGCTCCTGGAAGCGGCGCACGCAGTGCTCCAGCACCTGCTGCCGGGCATACGGCGCCATCCTGCGCAGGGGCCCTGCCGCGCGCACCGCCGCGGCGATGGCCTCCTCCACGGCGGGCGCGTCCGCGACGGCCACGTGCGTGACGACCTCCCCCGAATACTTGTCGGTGACAGCCAGCTCCGCGTTGGGCTGCCGCGGCCGGTTGGCCAGATAGTACGGATAGCGCTCAGCCAGCATGGCGTTCCTCTCCTTCATGTGTGTGCCCATGGCTCACGACTCCACCAGGGAGCCGGCCCCAAGCGCCCGCGCGGTGTCTGTGTAATCAATGGGCAGGTCGATGACATGCACGCCGCCCGACTCCAGGCAGCGCGTGAGCGTGGCGCCGAACTCGGTGGCGCTCGCCGGGCGGTGTCCGCGTGCGCCGTAGGCCTCCGCGTAGCGGACGAAGTCCGGGTTGCCCAAGGACATCCCGAAGTCGGGCAGGCCCATCTCCTCCTGCTTCCAGCGGATCATCCCGTAGCCGTCGTCGCGCACCACGACCACGGTCAGGTCCAGCTTGAGCCGCACCGCCGTCTCCAATTCCTGCGAGTTCATCATGAACCCGCCGTCACCGCAGACGGCCACCACCTTGCGCCGGGGGTGGACGAGCTTCGCGGCGATGGCGGACGGCAGGCCCGCGCCCATCGTCGCGAGCGCGTTGTCGAGCAAGAGCGTGTTGGGCCGGCGGCAGCGGTAGTAGCGGGCGAACCACAGCTTGTACATGCCGTTGTCCAGGCACACGACGCCGTCGTCCGGCATGGCGCGGCGCACCTCCGCGACCAGCCGCGCGGGGTAGATGGGGAAGCGGTCGTCCGCGGCGCCGCTCACGAACTGCTTGTCGAGCCCCGCGCGCGATTGCTCGAAGGGCGTGAAGTCCCAGTGCGAGCGCGGCCCCACGCCTTCCGCGATGCGCCAGATGGCATTGGCCAGGTCTCCCGTCACCTGCACCTGCGGGAAGTACACGGGGTCCATCTCCGCGGGGGAGAAGTTCAGGTGGATGACCGTGCGGCGGCCGTCGCGCATGACGAACGGGGGCTTCTCGATGACGTCGTGGCCCACGTTGAGGATGCAGTCCGACGCCTCGATGGCGCGGTGGACGAAGTCGCCGTCGGACAACGCCGCGGTGCCCATCCACAGCGGATGTGTTTCATCCACCACGCCCTTGCCCATCTGCGTGCTGAAGAAGGGCAGGCCCACGCGGTCCACGAACGCGCGGAGCATCTCCGAGGTCAGCTTGCGGTTGGCCCCCGCGCCAATCATCAGCAGCGGACAGCGCGCCGAAGCGAGCGTCTCCACCGCCTGGGCAATGGACGCCTCGTCCGCCACGGGCCTTCGCGGCACACCGGGCGACAGGGGCGCGGCGTCGGTGGACTCGCGCGCCACGTCCTCGGGCAACTCCAGATGGGTGGCGCCGGGGCGCTCCTCCTCCGCGCGGCGGAAGGCCTCGCGGACCGCCGAGGGGACGTGCTCCGCGGAGACGAGCGTGCGGGTGGACTTGGTGAGTGGCCGCATCATCCCGACCACGTCGACAATCTGGAAGTGGCCCTGCTTGCCCGCCTTGATGGGCTTCTGGCCGGTGAGCATCACCATGGGCATGGCGCCGAGCTGCGCGTACGCGGCGGCGGTGACCAGGTTGGTGGCCCCCGGCCCCAGCGTGGACAGACACACGCCCGCGCGTCCGGTGAGCCTGCCTTGTGTCGCGGCCATGAACCCGGCCGCCTGCTCGTGGCGCGTGACGACCAGGCGCATGCCCGCGGTGCGCATGGACTCGAGCAGGTCCAGGTTCTCCTCGCCGGGAAGTCCGTAGACACAGCGCACGCCCTCGGCTTCGAGCGCCTTCACGAACAGATCCGATGCCTTCATGGGTGCCTCTCCTTCGTGACGCGGAAGATGTACCCGTGGGCCTCGATTCGTACATTCGTCTGTTTTCATCGGGTCGATAGATGCGGTCTATGATGGCTCCATGGAGCTTCGACACCTCCGCTACTTCTCCGCCGTCGCGGACGCGCTGCACTTCGGGCGTGCCGCGCGGCGGCTGCACGTCTCCCAACCCACGCTGTCGCATCAGATCCACCAGTTGGAGGAGGAGGTCGGAACCCCGCTCTTCGAAAGGGCGCGCACCGGAGTGCGGCTGACACAGGCAGGGGAGCTGTTCCGCACCTATGCCTCGCGCGCGCTGGAAGACGTGAACGCGGGCCTGTCCGCGGTGGGCGCGCTGAGGGGGCTCGCCACGGGAGCCCTCCGCGTGGGCTACCCGCCGAGCATGCGCGGCCTCGTGGTGCCAGCGCTGACGGCGGTGCTCCGCAGACACCCCGGGCTGGCGCTGAGCGCGCAGGAGGCCGTCGTCAGGAAGCTGGAGCGGCAGCTGGCGGCCGGCAAACTGGACGTGGGGCTGGGCTATGCCCCCGCGCGTCTGGCGGACCTGGATGCGGAGCCCGTCTTCGACAGCCGGCTCGCGCTCGTCGTCGCACGGGGACATGCGCTGGCGGGCGCGGAGTCCGTGGGGGTGAAGCTGCTCACGGAGGAACCCTTCGCGCTCCTGTCACGCGGCCTGCGCGTACGTGCCCGGGTGGATGCCCACTTCGCGGCGATGCGGTTCGCGCCGCGGGTCGCGCTCGAATCGAACGCGGTGGCCACCGTGCTGGCCATCGTCCGCGCGGGCCTCGCCGTCACGGTGCTCCCCGAACCAAGGCTCTCTGACGCGGAGCGGCTGGTGGTGAAGCGCCTGTCCCCGGCGCCCCGCTCCGAACTGGCCGCGCTTCTCTGGCGCAAGGGCGCCCCCCGCACGCCCGCGGCGGAGCTGTTCGCGGCGGAGGTCCGGACACGGGCCAAGGAGGACGTGGGATAGGTGACGCGTCAGCCCCAGGGCCGCAGCCAGAGCACGTAACAGGCCAATCCCAGTTGCACGACCAGGGTCAGCAGCGCGCCGGCCGCCTGGACGGGGCTCCCGCGGAGCATTCCAAAGGCATGCGCCAGGCGCGCCACGAGCAGTGCACCGCCGAAGACGTGGAGCGCGGTGGAATTGCCACCGCCCAGCTCCGCCAACAGCAGCAGGATGAGCGCCAGGGGCACGTGCTCAGCGTTGTTTCCGTGCGCGCGGATGGCGGCCACCAGGCCGGCATGTCCTCCGTCGCCCCGGAACACATTGTGCTTGGCGCGCACCCGGCTGACGTTGAGGCCCAGCGCCAGCGTGAGGAAGGCATTGAGCGCGGCGTAGAGCGACGTCACCGGGACCAGGGAGAGAGTGCCGAGCAGGGGATTCGTCAAAGCGAAAGCCTCCAACCACGAGAGGGCCGGGACCGTAGCTGTTTCAGGACGCCCGTGGGTGTCTCACGTAGTCCACCACCGGCAGCCTTGCACCGGTGTGCGTCCTCGCCGAGCATCGGCGCGTGGCTCCCCTCCCCTCCGCATCGACCCATCAGGTCCTGGCCGACAGCTTCGTGCGCACGCGCGCACAGGAGGGCGCGCTCGTCCTGGGCGCGGCGCTCTGCACCGCGTTGTTCGCCCAGGTCGCCATCCCGGTGCCGGGGTCACCGGTGCCCATCACGGGACAGACGCTCGCGGTCGTCCTCACGGCGGCGGCGCTCGGGCCCCGGCGTGGCCTGGCCGGGCAGGTCACCTATCTCCTGCTGGGAGCGGTGGGACTGCCCTTCTTCGCGAAGGGGGCCAGCGGCTGGGGGCAGCTCGTCGGACCGACCGGCGGCTACCTGGTGGCCTTCCTCCCCACGGCCTTCCTGGTGGGCTCCGCGGCGCGCCTCGGGTACGACAAGAGGCCGTGGACGGCGGTCCCGCTCTTCCTCGTGGGCCAGTTCCTCATCCTGGCCATCGGCGTGTCCTGGCTCCGAGTGAAGGCCGGGCTCGACTTCTCCACGGCCCTCCAGAAGGGCTTCCTTCCCTTCCTCCCCGGGGGACTGCTCAAGGCCGTCATCGCGGGGCTGGTCATGCCGCTCGCCTGGAAGTTCGTGCGGCCTCGCACGCCCTGAAGCGGCGTACTCCCGAAAGCGCTCCGCCGCTTTCATCCCAGCTCCCGGCGGTCTCGTCCCCCGCTCCGGCGGTTTCGTCACATAACGCCCGAGTGACAGGAAGCAGGCCGGTATCTCCCGGTGCGCCGTGCGGCTGTCCGCACGCATCCCGAGGAGTCACCGTGAACAGCTTCAACACCGTTCGAAGCACTTTTCTCGTGAGCGCGCTGGTCCTGGCGTCCACCCCCGGTTGTCAGGGAGAAGACCCGCCCGGCGCCATGCCAGAGGCCAGCACGGGCTCCGTCGCGCAAGCGCTCACCTGCGTCAACGTGCTGCCCATCATGACGAGCGCAACGGCACCTGCCGGCAGCGTCACGCGCTCCGGCGCCTACAGCGCGGAGTACGAGGCCTGGAAGGCGTTCGACTCCCCCTCCTCCACCTCGATGTGGATCTCCGCGTTGAACCAGACGCCCGCGTGGATCGCCTACCAGATGCCCACGGGCAGCGCGACCATCCACCGGTATGCCATCACCTTCCACAACGGCCCCACCCTCACCACGCGCGGCCCCAAGGAATGGACGCTGCAGGGTTGGAACGGCTCGTCCTGGGTGGTCGTCGATACCCGCACCAACCAGACGAACTGGGCTGGCTACGAACGGCGCGAGTTCACGCTCGCCGCGCCCGCGACGTACAGCCAGTTCCGCCTGAATGTGACGGACGACAATGACACCCGCGCGGGGGTCGTCGTCGTCTCCATGCGCCAGTTGGAGCTGATCCACTGCGCGAACGACGGCACCTCCAATCCCGTCACCGCCCTCTGGACGCGGACCGCGGGCGCCGCGGGGTACTGGACCCAGGTGCAGGATCTGGTCGGAGACCCGGCCGGACGCTCCTACGTCACGGGCATCACGACGGGCGGGCTGCTGGGCAATGCGATGGTGGGCCCGATGGACGCCTTCCTCCACGCGCGTGACTGGAATGGCAACGTCCTCTGGTCGAAGCAGATCGGTGTACCGGGGGGCGTCACGCTGGGTTACGACATCGCGCGAAACAGCACCTGGGAGGAGCTGTTCGTGGGCGGCTTCACGAGCGGGGCGCTGGATGGCACCCCGGTCGTGGGCGAGCGGGACGCCTTCCTGACGAAGTACCGCTACACCGGCGTCCGCCAGTGGACCCGGCAGGTCGGCGGCGCGGGCGTCATCACGGAGGGCTACGGCGCCGCGGTGGATGGCCTGGGCAATTCGTTCCTGGCCGGCTCCGCCAATGGCGGCGTGGATGGGAACACGCGCATCGGTAACTACGATGCCTTCGTCACCAAGTTCGACACCGCGGGCGTGAAGCAATGGACCCGGCAGACGGGCAGGTTGAACGTGACCACGCATGCTCGGCGGGTCGCGGCCGACGCGGCCGGCAACGTCTACGTCTCCGGCTGGACCACGGGTGGATTGGATGGAAACACCCTCTCGGGCTCCCAGGATGCCTTCGTCGTGAAGTACGACGCAGCGGGCGTGAAGCAGTGGACCCGGCAGCTCGGGTCCGCTGGAAACACTGTCTGGCTGTATGGCTCGGCGACCGATGCGGCTGGCAATGTCTATCTGACCGGCTACAGCGGCGGCGGCCTGGGAGGGAACACGAATGGCACGCCCGGCGCGGATGCCTTCCTGGCCAAGTACGACGGCGCGGGGACGTTGCTGTGGACCCGGGAGCTCGGCTCGATGGGCTGGGTCTGGGGCGCCGGGCTCCATATCGACGACACGGGGGTGTACCTGACCGGCCATGGCCAGGGGGACGTGGGCAACCCCGCCAACCCCACGTTCAGCGTGGCGCACGCCTTCGTCGCGAAGTTCAACACGGCGGGCACCCGGCAGTGGGTGGTGCAGCAGAACGCGGCGATTCGCGCGGGGGCGCCGTCGCCTGTCTACAGCAACGGGGTGAACCTGGACGAATACGGGAACATCTACCTGGGGGGCTACTTCACGGGCACCTTCGACGGCAACGCGCAGGCCGGTGACCCGGACTCGTTCGTGTCGAAGCTCGCGGCGCAGTAGTCCCTGGTGGGCGGCGGCACGGAGGGCACGAAGGCCGTGCCCGCCGCGCCGTCACTCCTCCGCGTCGGGGGGAAGGGACCTGACGACGGCACCGGCGTTGATCCGCTGGTCGCCGTCCGGGTCGGACGCGAGGAACTCGGCGAGCAGCGTCCGGGCCTCGGAGTAGCGGCGCAGTCCGACGAGCGCCCGGAGCTCCAGGCCCCGCGCCTCCCGGTACTCATCCAGCTCCTCCGGCGTGGTCCCGGCCCCGAAGTCCGCCTTGAACGCCCGGCAGGCCGTGAGGGCTTCCTGATGGAACATGCCCACGGGGAGGGAACAGCGCCGGAGGGCCAGCCTGCGACGGACCGGCCCGGTGGGCTCTCCGCGCTTCTCACGCTGGGCGATGTCCCGCGCCGCTTCCGCTTCCGCCTTGCGGAGGGTCTCCGCCATGTCCTTCCGGCTCTGCTCCTCGTACTCCCGGGTACGGACGACGTTTCGCAGCTGGAGCTCGACCGAGCCCGCCACGAGGCTGTCCGGATACATCCGGAGGAAGGCCTCACCCTCCTGCGTCATCAAGTCCCATTCCCGCAGGTTCCACAGGGCCGTGATGCGGGTCCAGCGGGCCTGTTCGGCGGGAAGACGCTCCTCGAAACGCGGCAGGTCCAGCTGGGAGATGCGCTCCGCGTCACGCGCCAGTGACCGCCAGCGCTCCCGCATCCAGTGGGCGTCCAGCAGGCGCAGGGCCGCCGCCGAGCGCTCCGGCAACGGAAGGCTCCCATCCTCGATGAGGGCTCGCGCCCGCTCCACCTGCGCCGGGAGGATGGGCAGGGGCAGGTACACACGCGGGGGGCCAGACGGTTCCGCGGCTGTTGGCGGGCGCGCCTCGTCCCTGGCGGATTGTTCTCCCGGGGGAGGAGCCGGTGGACGCCGGAGGAAGACCGCCACGCCTGGCAGCGCGAGGCCGGCGGCCACCAGCAGGGCGGTGAGCACCGTGGACGCACGGACGCCCCTGGCCCGCGGGCGATCCGGGAGCGGCTCGGAATCATCCTCACCGCGGACATACAACGTGCCGCCGCGTTGCTCGGGCGGAGCGTCTTCGGGTTCCTGGGCGGGAAGGCGTTGGGTCACGGTTCACGCAAAGCATAGCGGAAACCCACTCCCAGACCGGGGCCTCCGCTACGCTGCGAAGCTTGCTTGCGAGGAACACCAGGGCGCGCGAAGGAACGCGGGAGGCCACCGGCGCCCCAGTGCCTGTTCCCCGTTTGCGCTCGACCCTGCGGGTCTGGGCGCTGGGCATGGCCACCGGGACCCTTGGCGCCATCCCCCATGCCCTGCGTGCCTATGCCGGGGAGCCTCGCGACTTCCTCTTCAAGTTCGCCCTGGAGCTGGTGCCCTACAGCGCGTGGGCACTGGCCGGGCCCCTGCTGCTGGCGGTCTTCCAGCGGGTGCCGCTCGAAAGCCCCCGCCTGGCACGCCGGATGGGCGTGCTCCTGCTGGCGGGGGCGGGCTTCACCCAGCTTCACGTGCTGCTGCTCTCGCCGGTCATGGCGGCGCTCCAGCAGTGGAGCGCGCACGGCACGTCTTTCACCGAGGGAATGTGGCGCCTGCTGCTCGAGCGCGGCGCGGTGGGCTACTTCGAATACCTGCTCTTCCTCGCGGCCTGGACGGCGCTGCGGACCGCGCGGAGCCTGCGCGAGCGGGAGCTGGCCCAGTCGCGCCTCGCGGTGCGGCTCGCGGAGTCCCGCTTGCAGGCGCTGCGCGCGCAGTTGGATCCGCACTTCCTCTTCAACACGCTGAACGCGGTGGCGGGGCTGGTCCGTCAGCAGCGCAACCCAGAGGCGGTGGAGGCGCTCGCGGAGCTGGGGCACCTGCTGCGCGTGAGCCTGGAGGGCCAGGGCGACCACGAGGTGCCGCTGGAGGACGAGCTGGAGCTGGTGCGCCGGTTCCTGGGCATCGAGCAGCTCCGGTTCGGCGGACACCTGACGGTCCGGTTCTCACCGGCGCCGGACACGCTGAAGGCCCGGGTGCCCGCGCTCATCCTCCAGCCGTTGGTGGAGAACGCCATCAAGCACGGCATCGCCCGCCGCGCGGCCCGGGGCGAGGTCCACGTCCGCACCGAGCGCCGGGGGGACCGGCTGTTGCTCGAGGTGACGAATGACGGGCCGGGGCTGAGCTCGGGAGGGGCCCGGGGCACGGGCATCGGCGTGAACAACACCCGCGCCCGCATCCAGCAGCTCTATGGCGAGCGGTACGGACTGGTCCTGGAGGACCTGCCGGAGGGCGGTGTGGTCGCGAGGGTGGAATTGCCGTTCGGGGAATCGACCCGTGGGTGAGTCTCAACATGGCGGAGGGTGGCGGGTCCTGGTGGTGGACGACGAGCCACTGGCCCGGGCCAACGTGAAGCACCTGCTGGCCCAGGCCCCCGACGTCACGGCCGTGGACGAATGCGAAGGCGGGCGGGATGCCATCGCATGCATTCTGGAAACGCGACCAGACCTCGTCTTCCTGGACGTGCAGATGCCGGAGTGCGACGGCTTCGACGTGCTGCGCGAGGTGGGCGCCGAGCGGATGCCGCCCGTCATCTTCGTGACCGCCTTCGACCGGTACGCGGTGCGTGCCTTCGAGACGCACGCGCTGGACTACCTGCTCAAGCCCTTCAGCGATGCGCGCTTCCGGGACGCCCTGGAGCGCGCGCGCCGCCAGCGCGCCCAGGGGAAGAACCAGGAGTTGCTGCGGCACCTGTCCGCGCTGCTCGAACAACACCGTCCCCCGCCTCCACCTGCCGAACCGGCGCGCTCTGCTGAGAACGAACCGGTGGAGCGCATCGCGGTGAAGACGGGCGGCAAGGTGTTGCTGATTCCCGTCGAGGAGCTGGACTGGTGCGAGGCGGAGGGCAACTACGTCGTCCTGCACGCGGGGACCCGCTCGCCCATGCTCCGCGAGACGCTGAACCAGGTGGAGCGGTGGTTGGATCCGCGCCGCTTCGTGCGCGTCCACCGCTCCCTGCTGGTCAACGTGGACCGCATCCGCGAGCTGGAGCCGGACGTGGACAAGGGCTGGGTCGTGGTGCTGCGCGACGGCACGCGCCTGCGCCTGAGCCCCAACCGCAAGGCCGCGGTGGAAGCCCTGCTGCGCCAGTCGTTCTGACGCGCCGCTCAATGATTTTCATTTCCATCTCATGGCCGCACGCGAATCCATCCCAAGATTTTCAAGTCCAGCATCCTCATACCGGCATGCGCCGCGCGTGATTCCTTTCACGCACGGGGGTTCACATACGCCCGCGGCTGAAACGTCACCTCTGTGCGAAGGATGCGACGCCATAGAGGCGATGCGGACGGCGCTGGCCGGGAGCACCTCGGTGCACACGCTCCTGGAGCGCCCGGCGAATGCCGCGCGGGTGTTCTCGTTCCACGCGGACCGGCAGCGAGAAGACGTGGAGCGACACACGGAGTGGGCCGCCGGGCACTATCGCGAAGTGGTCCGCCACGGGGAGCAGCCCTTCTGGCGGAAGCGTGCGGAGACCGTGCCGCCGTCATCCGTGAGGCCTTCAGCAATGCCCGAGGCGTCCGATCCCGCGGCCCTGCTCCATGCGCCGGTCGCACTTTCGGAAGGGGCGAAGCGTGTCGAGGTCCCCTGTATCGTGGGTGACTTCATCGAGTCCCGCCGAGCAGTGCTGCCACCCAACCAACTCCGGCCGGTGGCGTACCTGGGAGGAATCGAGCTTGCTCCCCTCCTGGACGAGGTGGAGCGAGGGGGGACATTGCTCGACGTCGTGCGCAGGTGGTCGCGCTGGGTGCCCATGCGCCAGGGGCTGGAGATCGCGGGGTGGCTGGTCGCCCATGGGCTGCTCCGCCCTGGAGACCCCGCACTCCGTTAGCGGACCCCGCCGCGCTGCCGCGCCCGCCGGGGTGTCGTCAGCTCCTGCGCGAGCGCTTCACGCAGGATGCCGGCCAGTTGGGCCACGGGCTTGCGCGGCTCCCGTTCGGCCCTGAGCAGGTACACCGGAATGCTTCCGAGCGCTGGCAGGCCCGACGTGCCGGGCTCCAGCACCGCCAGCGCCTTCGGCAGGCCGAAGGCCGTCCGCAGCGTCACGCCCAGTCCCGCCTCGGCCGCCGCCCACAGGCCCGCGAGGCTCGTGCTCGCGAACGCGATTCGCCAGGCGAGCCCCTTCCGGTCCAAGGCGGTCGTGCAGGCCTCCCGGAACACGCACGGCGCTTCAAAGGCGATGAGCGGCAGCGGCTGGCCGCGGCTTCCGGTGACCTCCCAGCCCGGCTGACCAATCCAGACGAGCGGCAGCTCCGCGATGCGTTCACTGCAGCCTCGGGCCCCACTGCTCCACGCGAGCGCGAGGTCCAGCTTGCCGGTCATGACGTGGTTGACGAGGTGGGCGTTGCGCTCGGTGCGCACCTCGATGCGCACCGCCGGATGCGCGCGAGCGAAGGTGCTGAGCACCCGGGGCAGCCAGGTTTCCGCGAAGTCCTGCGGCAACCCCAGCCGGACCTCCCCTTCCAGCTCGCTGCCTCGCAAGCTGTCCACGGTCTGATCATTCAGTTCGAGGATCCGCCGCGCGTGGCCCAGCAGCACCTCTCCCGCCTCGGTCAGGACCAGCCCGCGCCCGGAGCGTTCGACCAGCGCGCGCCCCACCTGCTCCTCCAGCTTGCGCAGCTGGGAGCTCACCGCGGACGGAGAACGGCCCACCCGTGCCGCGGCCCGGGCGAAGCTGCCCAGCTCGAAGGCCGTCACGAACGTCCGCAGGACATCCATGTCCAGATTGATCCGGGGGAGCATCGTTCGATTTCCTCGAACCCAGGCTTCCAGACTTCGGATTTTTCGGCAAGGCGGCTCCGGGCTACGACGCCGGTCATGCCGACCTCTCCCGCCCACCTCCGAAGCGACAGGGTCATGCCATTCGCGGCCGTGGTGGCCGTGTGGATGGTTTCAACGGCGTCGGCCGCGTCCCAGTCCTGGCCGCTGCCCCAGCCCGCGCCCATGCCGCCGCCCATCGAGGCGCCGCGCGACACACCCTTCCCCGGCACCATCCGGCTGCACGTCGATGCCACCGACACGGCGCGCGGTCTCTTCCGCGCCACGGAAACCCTCCCGGTCGTGCCCGGAAGGCGTTTGACGCTGTTCTTCCCGCAGTGGCTTCCCGGGGACCATGGACCCACCGGTCCATTGGATGGACTCGCGGGGCTGAAGGTCCAGGCCGGAAAGAGAGTCATTGCCTGGACCCGCGATGCCGTTCAGGTCGCGGCATTCCACATCGATATCCCCACGGGCGTGACGTCCATCGACGTGCACTATCAGTTCCTTGGCGCCACGGAGTCGCGCGTGGGCCCGGTGCTGACCACGTCCACGATGCTGGACCTGCAATGGCACAACCTCGTTTTGTATCCCTCCGGCCACTACGCCCGGCACATCACCTATGCGGCCAGCGTGAAGCTGCCAGCCGGTTGGGAGTTCGCTTCGCCGTTGACCGTCGCCCAACGGGATGGAGACGGAATCCAATTCGAGCCGGTGACGCTGGACACGCTGGTTGACTCGCCCGTGATCGCAGGCCGTTCCTTCAAGCGCATCCTGCTCAGCGCTACGCCCGTCCCGGTCCACGTGAACATCGTCGCCGATGATGCCTCGGGGCTCGAACCGCCTCCTGAGTTCGTCCGGGGATACCAGCAACTGGTGCAACAGGCCTCCCGGCTCTTCGGCTCACATCACTACGACCACTACGACCTGATGCTCTGGCTGGCGGACGGCTTCGGCCCCAGCTACTTCGAACATCTCCGCGCGGGCGAGAACGCCCTGCCCGCCGACTTCTTCACGACCTGGAAGGACAGGCCCGAGCGCCGGGGCCATCTGGCGCATGGGTTCGTCCATTCGTGGAACGGCCTGTTCCGCCGCCCCGCGGAGATGTGGACGCCGAACTTCAACACGCCGGAGCGCGACTCGCTGCTCTGGGTATTCGAGGGATTGACGTCCTATTGGCAGGACGTGCTCACCACCCGGGCGGGGTTGTGGTCACGGGAGGACGCACTCGAGGACCTGGCGGGGACCGTGGCGGCCATGGTCAGCCGCCCCGGCCGGCGCTGGCGCCCGCTCCGGGACGTGACGAACGACGCCATCGTGCAGCGGCGCAAGGCGCTCTCCTGGAAGGGCTGGCAGCGCGACATGTTCGACGCCTACTCCGAGGGCGAGTTGATCTGGCTGGAGGCCGATACGCTGATCCGCGAGCGCAGTGGTGGCCGCAAGTCGCTGGATGACTTCGCTCGCGCGTTCTTCGGCGTGCGCCCGGGCAGCCAGATCACGATGACGTACACGCTGGAAGACATCGTCGCCGCGCTCAATGCAGTCGAGCCCCATGACTGGTCAGGCTTCTTCCGTTCCCGGATTGAAGACACACGCGACGACGCGCCCCTGGGTGGAATCACGCGAGGCGGCTACAGGCTCGTCTGGAGCGAGGAACCCACGGACGCCGTCCGGCGGGCCGAGGCGGTGAGCGGGAACGTGGACCTCAGCTACTCCCTCGGCATGACGGTCGCGAAGGACGGCAAGGTGCTCCGGGTCGATTGGGAGGGACCTGCCTTCGATGCGGGCCTGCTGCCCGGCGCGGTGGTGACGGCCGTGAATGGGCTCCCCCATGACTCGCAACGGCTGAAGGACGCGGTCCGGGCCACCGCGCGCCAGGAGCCCTTGCGGCTCTCCTGGCGCCAGGGCTCGGCCACCCGTTCCGCCCTCATTCCCTGGCAGCAGGGGTTGCGGTTCCCCCGACTGCGGCGGGTCGAGGGCACACCGGCGCGCCTGGATGCGATCCTGAAGCCGAGGGAGTAACAGGCCTGCTCAACGGCTCAAGGACAGTTCAGCGCCGGTTCGAGGGGGAGGTTGTTCGGGTTCTGGGGAAGCGGCTGGGGATCCGCCGGGATCGCCCAGGAGAAGTCCGTGTTCGTGAAGCCCTTGAGCCACTTGTACGTGGCGAAATCAATGGGCGCCTTGTAGTCACACGGATACGAGGGCGTCTGGGGCGCCCACGCCGCGGGCGGACTGCTGGCGGTGTTCACGAAGGCACTGCCCACGGACGCGGTGCCATGACACGACACGCAGTAGCGCTGGCAGCTGAAGACCGGCGCTTGAGGGTTGGCGCTGTTCGCCTGGGCGATGAGGGGCGCGACGCGCTGGCTCTGCTCGGCGGTGGCCTCCGCGATGGGAGCATCCGCCGGCGCCGTGGGATCCACGATGGCGCACGTCAGCCAGAGCGAGGGTGTCGGATGGCACTTGTCCAACGCCTGTTGCTCGGGCGTGCACGTGGCCCCTGAGTTGACGCTGTCCTCGACTCCCCTCCACACGGGCACCGGGGTGGGCTGGCTCTTCTTGACCAGGTACAGCACCGGCTTGAGCTCCATGGCCGCCGAGCCCCGGTTGCCCGCCGAGGGCGCGGTGTATGGCGCCTGCTGCACGGCCCGCTGCGCGAGGGGCGTATTGGCCGGCCATTGGAGGTTGAGCGCGGCCAGGCGGGTGAACTGGTTGTAGAAGTACGGCGGTCCCCCCGGCGTGAGCGGATGCCCCTGCGTCAGGTACGCGGCCATGTCGGGATTGAACTTGTTGAAGGAGACCCGCTGCTCGGTCGGGGTGACGACCGGGCCCCCGCCCGCGGGGTGGTGGAACTGGCGGGGCCCATGGAAGACATGGGTGGCCTTGCGCCGCGTCGGGTCTGGCGACGGCTGACCCGGGGCCGGAAAGATCTCCTCGCCGTTCCAGGTGTCCCAGACGGGCATGGGGAGCCCCGTTCCCGGGTAGACCTCTCCGGAATCGGCATGCAGACCGGCCCAGAGGTTCCAGGCCTTGGGGGTGATGCGCGCGGTGTTCCACGCATCCGCCCACCCCTGGATCTCATTCCGGTCGCCCGGGAAGTCATATCCAGGGGGGATGGGGCGGGGCGTAATCACCTGATTGTCGCGCGGCTTGCAGGCCGACACGACACAAAGACAGGTCAGCAGGAGCGTACGAACAAGGTTGCGCATTCGAGGGCCCTTTCCTCCCAGGGTGACCTGAAGACGCACTCACAGAAGTAATATTGGGAATGCTCAAGGAGCCGGCGGGGAGACGGCCACGCGCTGGCCCACGGCGCCAAACTCCAGGTGCTTCACGTTCGCGAGGCGCGGGCCCACCGCGGGCAGGATGAACCACGCCGCGCCCATCAAGGTGTGAGGCCTGCGCAGCGAATCTCCTGGGTCCAGGACCCGCTCCACGATGCCGTCGGGGCCATGGAAGGTGACGCGCAGCGGCTGCGGCGGGCCGACGGCTCGGACGTAGAAGGCGTAGCGGTCACGGTCAGGGCCCACCTTGCCGGCCGCGAATCCGAGCACCTCCAGGTTCCCCTGCCGCACGGACAGGGGCGTGATGCCGTCGGGCAGTGGCGCGGGCTGCGGGAGGGGCGCGTCCAGGTCATAGGCTCGCAGCGCGGCCTGGGGCGGCACTCCGGGCACGGGCGCGTAGCTCTCCGCGACGGGCGAGACGAGATAGGGGTGGTACCCGCGATCGTGGGCGAGGGCCACGTCGGGCGCCTGCCGGTACGCCATGCGCCCGCTCCAGAACATGAGGCTCAGGGACTCGAAGGTGAGCGGTGGATCCATGTCCAACGCCGCGAAGAGGACGCTGCGCTTCGGCGTCCGCTTCGCCACCGCCAGCCCCACCTCGCGCGTATGGCTGTCGTAGAGCTCTTCGAGGTGCTCATCCTCGTAGCGCGCCTTCTCCACCGGCAGCGTGATGGCCAGGTGCCAGGCGAGCACGCCCGAGGCCACGCCCCCCAACCCCACGGTCATCCACTCGGGCCGGCGCGCCAGCCGGAAGACAATCGCCGTCAGCACCGCCGCGCAGATGGACAGCACCAGCCCTTCGGCGAGCCCGGGAAGGGTCCGCGTCTGCGCCCATGACGGGGGAAGCGCCTCGCGCATCCGGGTCAGGACGGGCAGGTGCTCCATGGCCAGCGGCGTGGCGAGCCCCGCCAGCAACAAGGCCGCGAGCACGGGGTGACGCCGCAGGTCCGAGCCCGCGATGGCCATCGCCGCGAGGACCGCGGGCACGGCCCCCCAGGCGATGGCCGGGACCTTCACCGTGCCCAGCGAAAGGACGAGCCACGTCGCCCCCACCCACAGCGCCAGCCCCACTGTCTCCATCTCCCGCTTGCGCACGGCGCGCACCAGCAGCCAGCAGAACGCGAGCAGGGGCAGCACCGTTGGGAGGGGTTGGAAGCTCGTGCGGTTGACCTCGTTGATGACGGCGTCCAACGGGCGGCGCCAGGGCCCCACGTCCACGGTTGGATCATGGAAGAGGTGCGCGCGCGTGACGCGCGACTCCAGGTCGTGCAGCTCGGGCCAGCGCTGCGCGGAGTAGAGGCTCCACGGCGCCGCCACGATGCCGGCCGCGGCCATCATGGCCACCACGGTGCCGAGCTTCGGGCCCGGACAGAAGCGCAGGAGGCTCAAGCCCCACAGCGTCGCGGCCACGCCCAGCGGGGTCAGCGCGAGCCCCGTCTTGCAGAGGAAGCCCAGCCCCACCAC
>NZ_RAWE01000219.1 GCF_003611695.1 Corallococcus carmarthensis
GGATATTGTGGTTTTTTTTTTGCAAGCGGATGCCGGCATACGATGTTCATGAGCGTCTCGTGGGCTCGGAGATGTGTATAAGAGCCAGGGAGGGGACCGCGGCGGGAATGTTCAACGCCGGGGCGCCGATGAGGCCCATCACGCCCCCCAGCACGCCCTCCAGGCCTCCGCTCTTGAGGATGTAGGCGTCCGCGCCGGAGTTCTTCGTCTTCGCGTCCAGCTCCTGCTCCGAGATGTCGGAGTAGAGGACGAGCTTGGCGGTGACGCCCTTCTGCGTGCGGAGGTACTCGACGACGTCGTCGCCGAACATCTCCGGCATGTTCACGTCCATGAGGATGAGCGCGAACGGGCCCTCTGTGAGCTTCTGGTTGAGCGTGGCCAGGTCCTGCGCGCCACTGGCCTCATAGCCGGCGGCCGTCAGGGCCCGGACCGTAAGCTCCAGAAGCATGGGGCTGTCGTCAATGACCAGTACGCGGGACATCGTCCTCCTCAGGGGCTCCCAGCGCACAACCCTACACCTTTGGGTCACGTTGGACCATCGAAACGGAGAGCAGGCGGCCGGTACGACCCGGACGATGGACCCTTGACCCCCTTTCTCCCGGTCCTGGATACTTCACTGCCTTGACCCCGAACTCCTCCCCCCTCAAACGCGCCTTGCGCATGGCGCCAGACCGCACGGTGGCCGCCCAGGCCCGGCCGGAGCTGGAATTCTTCTGCTTCCGCGTGGGTGAGCTGCGCTTCGGCGTCCCCAGCGAGAACGTGCTGGAGGTGCTGCGCGCCGGGCTGCTCACGCCGCTGCCGCGCACGCCCTCCTTCATCCTGGGCGTCACCGGCCACCGCGGTCAGGTGCTGCCAGTGGTGGACCTCTTGCGCTTCCTCAGCAAGGGCGAGGCGCGCATCGGTCCGCGCACCCGCATCTTCGTGGGCGTCAGCGGCAACTACGTGTCCGGCGTGGTGGCGGACACCGTGCTCGGCCTGCGCCGCATCCCTGTCTCGGACATCCTGCCGCCGCCCCTGGGTGGGGATCAGGCCGCGGAGCACCTGCTGGGCGTCGTGCAGGGTTCGGGGCCGGCGGATGGCCTCAACCTCCTCAACTTCTCCAAGCTCCTGCAGACGGCCCGTCAGCGCGCGGTGGTGCGATGAGCGGCAACGACCTGCTGGATGATCCGGCCACCGGGCTGGACGCGGAACCGGAGCGCGCCCTGGGAGAGGTGGACGTCCTCTTCTTCCAGATTGGGGATTCGGAGTACGGCACGGACGCATCGTCCGTGCTGCGCATCGACCGCGCGCTCCCCGACGATTTGACCGTGCGCGACCTGGGCCTGCCCCACAAGGGGCACCGCGCGCTGGTGTTCGACACGCCCGAGGGCGAGGGCCACCTGAAGGTGGACGCCGTCAACGGGGTGCGCACCATCCCGGTCGGCGGGCTGCGCCGCATGCCGGCGGCGGCGGCGGCGGCTCCTTATGCGGTGGGCGTCTGCCTGGATGAAGAGGCGGGACGTCCCGTGTTGCTCATTGATTTGGCGGAAACCTTGAAGACGCAAGGAAGGCACTGACACACATGTCCCTGGAGAGCCCCAACGAGAAGCCCGCGAAGTCCCGCGGCGCGAGGAAGTCCCCGGGCGCGAAGGCCGGCGCGGAGTCCGTCATCGCCAACACGGTGACGGACCCGTTCAAGCCCTTCACCGACACGCTGATGTCGGTGCTGTCCGGCAACCTGAACGCGCGCGTGCCCCAGGACCGCGTGCAGGCCGACACCACTGGCTTTGGCCACCTGCTCAACCAGGTGCTGGAGCAGTTCTCCTCCGCGGAACACCGCAAGCAGGTGGCGGCGCAGGAGATCGATCAGGCGCTCGACTCGCTCATCATCCTGGTGCGCGAAGGCGACCTGTCGCGCTGGAACACGTCCACCGAAGACCCCCAGCTTGGGCCTCTCCTCGAGGGCTTCGGCAAGGTCATCGAGACGCTGCGCATCTTCGTGAGGGAGATCAACGAGGCCGCGCTGCGGCTGTCGTCCTCCGCCAACCAGGTGCTGGCGGCCTCCACGCAGCACGAGACGTCCTCCACCGAGCAGGCCGCGGCCATCCATGAGACGACCGCGACCATGGAGGAGCTGAAGCACGCGTCCGCGCAGATCGCGGAGAACGCGGGCAGCGTGGCGCGCGTCGCGGAAGAGACGTTGGGCGCGGCCCGCGCGGGCCGTGGCGCCATTGGCGAGTTCATCCAGGCCATGCAGCAGATCCGCAGCGACGGCGTCGCGGTGGCGGACTCCATTTCCAAGCTGTCCAAGCGCGTGGAGCGCATTGGCACGGTGGTGGAAGTCATCGACGAGATCGCCGACCGCTCCGACCTCCTGGCCCTCAACGCGGCGCTGGAAGGCAGCCGCGCGGGCGAGGCGGGCAAGGGCTTCTCCATCGTCGCGGCGGAGATGCGCCGGCTGGCGGAGAACGTCCTGGAGTCCACCAAGGAGATCAAGAACCTGATCACGGAGATCCGCGAGGCCACGCAGGCCGCGGCGGGCGCGGCGGACGCGTCCAAGCACGCCACGGAGTCCGGCGAGAAGCTGGGCGCGGTGGCGGCGCAGGCCGTGGAAGGCATCCTCGCAGGTGTGCAGGAGACGAGCGACGCGGCCCGGGTCATCAACCTGGCGACCCAGCAGCAGCGCACGGCCACCGAGCAGGTGGTGGCGTCCATGGCGGAGATCGAGGACGTGACGCGCCAGACGACGCAGGCTTCGAAGCAGGCCACCGGGGCTGCCGCCGAGCTCACCCAACTCGCGGGCCGGCTCGCCGAGCTCATCAAGCGGTTCAAGGCCGACTAGCAGTCGTTGTTCTCCTGAGGGGAGAAATGGGTCGATGGGCGCCTTGCGCGCCCTGACGCCCGCGACCCATGGACACCGAGGCCCTCAAGAAATCCCTCCTGAAGAAGTTCCAGGAGGTCACGGCCGACCGACTCCAGAAGATCCAACTGGGAGTCATCGACCTGGAGAAGGAGACCGCGGAGCAGGCCGCGGACGACGTCGCGCGCGAACTGCATACGATGAAAGGCGAGGCCCGCATGTTGGGCCTGGCCGCCATCGGGCAGCTCGCGCACGCCGCCGAGGACGTCCTGCGCGCCGAGCGCGAAGGCAAGACGGCCACGGAGACCGCCACCGACGTCATGCTCCGCGCATGCGACGTGCTGTCGGACCTCCTGGAGGACCTGGACGCGGCCCACACCGGCACGTCCGCCACCGAGGAGATGGTGAAGGCGCTGTCGGACGTGTCCGGCCACCCGGTGCCCGCGCTGGGCCCGGTGCGCAAGCCCGCCGCGCAGCCGCCGCCCGTCGCGCCGCCCAAGCCCGCTGTACAGGCTCCGGTGGCTCCGCCGGTCGTGGTGCAGGCCCCCGTGGCCCCGGCCGCGCCCCGCGCGCCGGAACCCGTGGCCGCCGCGCCGGCTCCGGCCGCGAAGGAGGACGAGGCTCCGAGCGCCGCGAAGGCCAGCTCCATCGCGGACCGCAGCATCCGCGTGAACGTGGAGGTGCTGGACTCGCTGGGCCTGCTCGCCGGCGACCTGCTGGTGGAGAGCGCTCGCGGCCGGCTTCGCAGCGGGGAGACGGCGCAGCTCTTCGAGCGCTTCAGCCGCCTGGGCGACCGCTTCCTGCGCATCTCCGAGGAGGTGGACGTCCCGGACGCCGTCCGCACGGAGCTGGAGCGCGCGGAGGCGGACCTGCACATGCTGCGCGACGATGCGTTCCGCTTCGTGCGCCGCAACGGGGACGGCATCAACACGCTGCACGGCAACCTGGCCCAGCTGGCGGACCACGTGGCCGAGGCGCGCCTGGTGCCGCTGTCCACCGTGTTCGACGCGTTCCCTCGCGCGGTGCGCGACATCGCGAAGACGCAGAACAAGGAAGTGGACCTGGTCATCGAGAACGCCGACATCGGCGTGGACCGGTCCATGCTGGCCGACGTGCGCGACGCGCTGGTGCACCTCTTGCGCAACGCGGTGGACCACGGCCTGGAGTCCGCTGACTTCCGCCAGCAGATGGGCAAGCCCGACACGGGCCGCATCCGCATCCGGGTGCGCGTGGACGGCGACATGCTCCACATCGAGGTGGAGGACGACGGCCGGGGCATGGACACCGAGCGGCTCAAGCAGGTGGCCATCAACAAGCGCCTGCTGTCGCCGGTGCAGGCCGCCGCGCTGTCGGAACGCGAGGCCATCGAGCTCATCTTCCGCCCCGGCTTCTCCACGCGCGAAACGGTCAGTGAGCTGTCCGGCCGCGGCGTGGGCATGGACGTGGTGAAGCGCAAGGTGGAGACGCTGGGCGGGTCCGTGGGCGTGCAGAGCCGCCAGGGCCGAGGCACCACCGTCACGCTGCGCCTGCCCCAGTCGCTGGCCCTCATGAAGGTGCTGCTGGTGCGCCTGGGCGACGACGTCTACGGCATGCCCGCCGCGGACGTGGTGGCCGTCATGCGCATCAAGCCGGATGACCGCATGGAGGTGTTTGGCACGCTGGCGGTGCGGCACCGGGGCAAGCCCACGGCGCTCGTGGCGCTGGGGCCCCTGTTGGGCCTCAACGGCGGCAACCGCTTCGACAAGCCTCCCGCGGTGGTGGTGCGCCACGGCGACGACTACGCCGCGCTGGTGGTGGACGGCTTCGTGGACGAGCGCGAGGTGGCGGTGAAGCCCTGCGGCGGTGAGTTCCTCAAGGGCGCGCCGTTCATCGCGGGCACGGCGGCGCTGGAGGACGGGCGCATCGCGGTGCTGCTGCACGTGCCGGACATCATGACGGAGGTGCGCCGCATGGCCCGCCCCGTCACCCAGGCGCCCGCCAGCCGCCGGCTGCGCGTGCTGCTGGTGGATGACTCGCCCATCGCGCGTGCGACGGAAGGCGCGCTCGTCAAGGCGCTGGGCCACTCGGTGGAGGAGGCGCAGGACGGCGAGGAGGCGTACGCGAAGGTGCAGACGAACACGTACGACCTCATCCTTACCGACGTGCAGATGCCGAAGCTGGACGGCTTCTCCCTCACGCGGCGGCTGAAGGGCACGCCCGCCGTGGCGCGCATCCCGGTCATCATCCTGTCGTCGCTCGCGTCGCCGGAAGACAAGCGGCGCGGCCTGGATGCGGGCGCGGATGCGTACCTGGTGAAGGGCGAGCTGGGGGTGGAGGTCCTGGCGCAGTCCATCGATCGGCTGACTTGAGGAGCCTCTCGTGGGCGGCGGCACTGCGGTGATGGGACTCGCGTTCCGGGTACTCCTGGTGGGGCGGGGCCTGCGCACGTTGGTGCGCGGGCTCTTCGACGGCGAGTCGCTGGTGGCCGTGGGCCCTCCAGAGGCGGACTTCGTGGGCGCCGAAGGCGTCGTGCGGCGCCACTTCCCGGACGTGCTCCTGGTGGACCTCATCTCCTCGGAGGCGCTGGGCGCCATCGAGCGCATCATGGCCGTGCGCCCCACGCCCATCCTCGCGCTGCACCCGGGCGTGCTCACGGGACAGCAGGCGTTCCAGGCGCTGGCCCTGGGCGCGCTGGACGTGATGGACCGGCCCATGACCCCGGGGCCGGACTTCTGGCACGCCGTCAACCGCAAGCTGGTGATGCTGGCGCAGGTGAAGGGCGTGCGCTCGCCGGCTGTCTCCTCCAGGTCGTCCCCGCCGTCGCAGGAGGGGCCCACCGCGCCGTTCCCCCTGGTGGCGCTGGCTGCCTCGCTGGGCGGGCCGAAGGCCGTGGCGACGGTGCTGCGGATGATTCCGCGCGGCTTCCCCGCGCCCATCGCCTACTGTCAACACATCAGCCAGGGCTTCACGGAGGGCCTGGCGCACTGGCTGTCCACGGAGACGGCGCTGCGCGTCGTCGAGGCGACGCACGACGCGTGGATGGAGCCGGGGACGGTGTACATCGCCCCTTCAGGAGGACATCTGCTGGTGAAGCCGGACGGCCGTCTGGAACTGGATACGGGACCTGCCCTGCGGGGCTTCCGCCCCTCGTGTGACATGCTGCTCACTTCGGCCGGGGAGGCTTTCGGCCGCAGGTGCATCGGCGTCATCCTGACGGGCATGGGCCGCGACGGCGCCAGGGGGTTGAAGGAGATCCGGGAGCGGGGCGGGCGTACCATCGCGCAGGACGAGGCCACGTGCGTCGTCTACGGCATGCCGCGCGAGGCGGTGCTCCTGGGCGCGGCGCAGCAGGTGCTGCCGCTGGACGTCATCGCACCGACGCTCGTGCAGTGGGTGGCCGCGTGCTGAACGTAGGCAACAAGGTGCTCCAGCAGCTGTCCGCGCTCCTCCTGGAACGCGCGGGGCTGAAGATCACCCTGGATGGCTACCACAGCCTGCGGCTCGCTTTGTCCACGCGCATGCCCGTGCTGGGCCTGAGCGACCCGGAGAAGTACCTGCAGAAGCTGATGAGCGCGAGCGGCGAGGAGGAGCTGCGCGCGCTGCTGCCGCTGGTGACGGTGGGGCACACGGAGTTCTTCCGCGACGCGAAGCAGTTCCGCGCGCTGGAGCAGAGCGTGTTGCCGGAGCTGCTCGCGCGGGCCCGGCGCGAGATGCGCAAGGTGTCCATCTGGTCCGCGGGCTGCGCCACCGGCGAGGAGCCCTACAGCCTGGCGCTGGTGATGGCGGAGCTGGGGGCGCTCGCGGTGGAGGTGGACCTGTGGGCCACCGACCTGAACCTGGCCGCGGTGGAGGCCGCGCGGCAGGGGCGCTTCTCCACGCGCCGCGCGATGGCCATTGGACCGGAGCGGCTCAAGCGCTTCTTCCGGCCCGTGGAGGACGGCTACGAGGCGTCGCCCATCCTGCGCGAGTACATCCGCTTCGATGGCCAGAACCTGGCCGCGCCGGTGTTCGACAAGGTGTCGCCCGCGTCGCTGGATCTCATCCTCTGCCGCAACGTCATCATCTACTTCGACCTGCCCACCATCCGCGGGCTGATGGACCGCTTCCTCGCGGCGCTGCGGCCGGGCGGGCTGCTCTTCCTGGGGTACTCGGAGAGCCTGTTCAAGGTCTACGACCGCTTCGAGATGATCGAAGTGGACGGCGCGTTCGTGTACCGGCGCCCCCTGGGTGAGCGCCCCCGTCCGCCGCCGCCCCTGGCGCCCATGGCGACGGAGCCGCGCCCGGGCAGCCCGGAGTCCTTCGCCGTGGAGCTGCGCCAGCGGTTGCAGGCCAACGCGGAGGTCGCGGCGAAGCTGCGCACGGGCCCTCCCGACGCGGCGGGTGCCCGGACTCCGGACGCGCCCGTGCGAAGGCCCACCACGGAGATGCCCGCGGTGGGCCCGCTGGCGGGACGCCGCACCGGGGAGTTCCCCGCCATCCGGACGGAGCCGCCTCGTCCCGCGGAGCCGCCGCGCCGGGCCGTGACGGACCGGCCCTCCGGGTCCTTCTCGGTGGTGCGCGTGGAGACGCCTTCGTCCCGGCCCCTGGCGGACGCGGTGCCCGGGCGTCCCAGCGGTTCGTGGCCGCAGTTGATGCCGCCCGCGGAGCGCCTCAACATGGCGGTGCGGAAGATGGCGGAGGGCGACTTCCCTGGCGCCATCGAGGGCGTGAAGCGCCTGCTGGTGGACGAGCCCTCCGACCTGGACGCGCTCCTGACGCTGGGGAACCTGTACTCGCTCACCGGGCGCATCAACGAGGCGCGCGACACGTTCGGCCAGGCGCTCCAGCGCGAGCCGCTGTGCGTGGAGGCGCGCGTGTTTGGCGGGGTGGCGGCGATGCAGGCGGGGAGCCTGGCCGAGGCGCGCTCCGAGCTGGCCAAGGCCCTGTTCCTGGAGCCCACGCTGGCCATCGGGCACTACCTGCTGGCCCAGGTGCAGGAGCGCACGCAGGACTTCGAGTCGGCCCGGCGCAGCTACCGCAACGCCGTCGCGCAGCTGAAGTATCCGCAGCGCCCGCTGGCGGGGCACTACCCGGAGATGCTCGACTCCGCGGAGGCCATCTCCCGCGCGGCCCGCTATGCGCTGGCCGCGCTGGAGGAGCAGCCGGGCTGAAGTCGCGGCCCGGCGCACGGCGGCCGCGTCAGTCCAGGTTGCCCTTGACCTGATCCAGGCTCTTGGACGGATCCAGCACGGAGCTGAACTTCTTCTGCAGGTACGTCTTCGCCTGGCTGCGCAGGAGCATGCCGGGGTCGGTGCCCTCACCGGTCACGGTCTTGTCCGTGATGGTGAAGCTGGCGTCCAGGTTGATGCCCATGACCTTGCCGGCGAGCTTCGCGCCCTCCTCGCCCTGCCAGTCGGACTTCACGCCGTACTTGCTGCCCCAGTACTGGAGGAGCTGCTCGACGCGCTTCTTGACCTCGTCCTTGGGAAGGTTGTGGGGGACCTCGAACTTCAACGTGCCCATGGCATGACTCCTGGTTCCGCGAAAAAGGGTGCGTCCGAGCGGTTTAGTGACACCGGGCCGGAAAGTGAACCGCTGTCTTCGCGGGGATGTCCACCGGCGGCCTACCGGGTTGCCTTGCGGCGGGGCTTGCTCGCCTTCGCGGGGGCCGCTGATGCGGGTTCCGGGGCCGCGGCCGGGATGCCCCAGCGCTCCAGGTACGGGCCCAGGTCGAACTTCTCCGCGGTGCGAAGCGAGCTCATGGGCCGCACCTTTCCAATCACCGGGCGCTCCTGGAAGGGCCGGTCATGCAGCCCCAGGACCCACATGAAGTTGGACACGCTCGCGGGATCCCGCCCGTCCACCGCGTAGGTGTCGTTGAGCCGCGCGATGCGGGCCAGCGCCTCCTCCGGCGTGGGGCTCCACTCCAAAATCTTCTTCCCCCAGAGCATGCGCAGGTAGTTGTGGATCCGCCCGCGCTCCCGCAGCTCGCGCTGGGACGCGTTCCAGAGCGCGTCCTGTGTGCGGCCCTGATCCAGGTCCTCGAAGGAGTAGAGGTGCGGGCGCGGATCCTTCCGGTGGCGCGACAGCGTCTCGCGCGCCCAGGGGGGCAGGGAGTCCACGCTCAGCTGCTTCGGGCCGGGCGTGTGGAAGCAGTAGTTGAAGCCCAGCTCGCGGCGCACGAGCAGCTCCTCCACGAAGGACTGCACGGAGGGGTGGTCCTTGCCCTTCGCCGCGATGGCCGCGCGCGCCGCCTCGCCCGGGAAGAGGTTGCCCCAGTGGAAGTAGGGCGACAGGTTGGACTGCTGGCCCAGGCCCGGATCATTCCGGCCGGTGTCGTAGCCCTCCAGCCGTTCGTGGAGGAACGCGTCCAGGGCCTTGAGGCCCGCCCTGCGTCCACCGCGTTCGGAGAGGGGCTTCACGGAATGATCCAGCGCGAACGCGTCCAGCGCGGCCCGCGCCTTCACGGCATCGGACAGCTCGAAGTCCGGCTGGAGCTTCGCGCCGGACACGCGGGGCTTGCGCGTGGGCAGCGTGCGCTCCAGGTACTCCGGCCACAGCTTGCGCAGCTTGGGGCGCAGCGCGTACGCGCCCACCTGGGCCGCTGGGATGCGCTGCATGGGCACCACGCAGGACGCGTCCACTGCGATGAGCGGCACGCGCAGTGCCTTCGCCGCGCCGCGCAGGTGGCCCGGGATGATGTACGTGGGGAACAGGTCCGACACGACGGCCGCCGCGCGCCGGCCCAGGCTCGCGATGCGGGGCTGGTGCTCCTTCTGCGTGCGCGGCAATTCCAGCCAGTACGGCAGGCCTCGCGCGGCGCAGCCCTTCGCCATGTCCGCCATGCCCTCCAGCGCCCATGCGTGGAGCCGTTCCGATGCGTAGGGGTAGTCCGGACGGAGGGCCTGGTAGACGACGACGGGCAGGCCCAGGTGGTTGCCCAGCGCGATGGCGGCGTCCAGCGCGTGGTTCTCCTCCCACCGATGGTTCACCATGCACCAGTAGAGGACGAAGTCGCGCTGTCCCTGCGGAAAGGGGGCCTCGTTCACCGCCTGCACGCGGGCGGAGTCGATGCCGAGTTCGGACCACGAGATGCCTTCGGGCATGGGCGCGCGAGAATCTTCGACACGCGGCGGAAAACCAACACGGTCGCACCGGTTGTGGTTTTCTGCCGGACGGCCGGACCCAAGGAGCGCCTCGCGTGTCACACCGTCGAACCTGGAACCTCCCTGTCACCGTCCTCGCTGTCGCGCTGATGTTGCCGGGCCTCGCGCTCGCACAGGCCGGTGGCACGGGCGTCTATCCGGCGCCGCAGCCGCCGCCTCCTCCCGCGCCGGGCATGTACCCGGCGCCGTCGTCGCAGGCCGAGCCGCAGGAGGAGCCGCAACCCGTCTCGCCCTCCCGTGACGCCTACGGGCAGCCGCCTCCCGCGCAGCCGTCGAACATCGACGCGTATCCGCCCACGCAGGCCTCGCCCCAGGCGAACCCGGACGACACGCAGCAGCCCCCGAGCGACGCGCCCCTCGCGCCGCCGGATCCGGACCGCCTTCGTACGGAGCCTCAGGCCCCGTTGACGGAGGGCGCGCAGGGCGTGCGCCCGGAGTCCATCCGCGACGAGACGGCGACCGCGGCCTCGCGCCTGCGTCCGCCGCCGGAGGACAACGGCGTGTTCCTGGACGGGCAGCGCCGCCGGGGACCCTTCCTGTCCGGTCCCGGCAGCATGCGCTTCGTGCTGCACCACACGGCGCTGGGCGCGCTGGGCGGCTTCTTCACGCAGGCGTTCTCCAAGGACTTCAACTTCGACCGCACCTCGCGCGAGTCGATGCTCGCGGGCACGCTCATCGGCGCGGGGCTGGGCTTCGGCGCCTCCGCGTGGTGGCAGTTCAACAACTGGGTGGACACCCCCATGGCGAACTTCACCGTCCTCAACTCCGGGATCGGCGGCATGTTCCTCGCGGGCTTCATGGACCTCATCACGCAGGACGCGGGCGTGCTCACGTGGTCCGCGTTCCTGGGCGCGGAGCTGGGTGCGTGGCTGACGGCGGGCATCGGCGGCGGGCAACTGCCGCTCTCGGACGGCCTGCTGGTGGCCTCCGGCGCGGGCTGGGCGGCGGCGTACAGCGCGCTGTTCCTCGCCATCGTGCACTTCTCCGGCACGTCCATCTCCGGCAAGACGTGGAAGGACCTGCTGCTCATCTCCCCGGGAGTGGGCGCGGGCGTGCTGGCGCTGGCGACCATGCGCTACAACCCGACGTCGTCGCAGATCTTGCGCGCGGACCTCTTCGGCGGAGGCGTGGGCGCGGCGGTGCTGCTCATCTCCGGCCTGGTGCTGGGCGGCTTCAACCAGTCCACCCCCTACGTGCTGTCCTTCCTGGGCTCCGCGGGCGCCATCACCACCGTGAGCCTCCTGTGGGAGGAGAGCGTGGACCGGTCCGCCGTGCGCAGCTCGACCGGCGCCAGGGACCGGCGCTACACGAACGTCTGGTGGTAGACGGCCTGGAGAACGGGCGGGCAGGCGTCATGGCGCGCGGGGGAGGGCAGCACCACCTTTCCCCGGTATGGCGCGCGTCCTCCCGTTCTCGGCCCTCCTGACCTCGCTGGGCTCCTCGCTGGAGCCCGGGGATGGTCCTCCTCGCGGAAACGCGGCCCCACTGCCCATGCACGTGCGGCCCCTGCTGGAGGCCGCGAACCCAAGCGCGGAGCTGCGCCGGATGCGGGACTCGGGCGACCTGTTGAAGGACGCTCGTCCCTCCCTCTACGTCGTGGAGCTGCACGGCCCCGCGGGCCGGTTCTCCGGACCTCCGGTGCGCTACCTGCTGTGCGCGCTGTCACCGGACGCGGTGCCGTCGCTGGAGCAGGACCCGTACCGTCCCCGCGCGTGGGAGGTGGAGCCCGCCGTCACCCTGGTGGCGGATGACCACGGCGCCCTCCGGGCCCTGCTGGCGGAAGCCGCCGAGCGCGGCATCTCCGTCTGGAAGGGGCAGTACGACGGCAGCCCGGTGTCGCTCCTGCGCATCGAACCGTCCCCGGTGTCCAAGCGGCTGCAGGCGGTGCTGGACGAAGCCCCCATGCGGCCCCTGGCGGCCCTGAGCGAACAGGGCCGGACGCTGGCGGCGATTGTACCGCTGTCCGAGCCGGGCCTGGAGCTGTGCCCCATCCACCGCGCCCTCAAGGGCGTGGAGACCTTCCAGGAGGAGACGTTCCTCACCCTGGTGTCCGCCTACGCGCGCGTGACGGAATTGGACGCGCCCCTCACCACGCCGCAGGGGCTGGCGGCGGCGAGAGAGCGGCTGGCCACGCTGGTGCCCGGCCAGCACGCGGTGCTGCTGGTGCTGCCGGGAGGCCGGGGCCGCATCCTGCGCTTCCGTCAGGGGTTGGATCTGGCGCACCTCAAGGGCGCGCCGCGAAATCCCACGCTGCGCAGCCTGGACCTGGCGCTGCTCAACGCGCTGGTGCTGCGCACGGTGCTGGGCATCCAGGAGCCGGAGGCGTCCGGACACCCGCAGGTGTTCCCGGTGCACGGCCTGGACGCGCTGGTGGCGGGCGTGGAGGCCGGCACGTTCCAGGCGGGCTTCGCGCTCAACCCTCCTCCGGTGTGGGAGGTGCGGGCGGTGATGGAGGCCCAGGCCACGTTGCCGCCGCGCACCCTGCGCGTGGAACCGCGCGTGCCCGCGGGCCTGCTCTTCCTGGATCCCGAAGTCTGACGGCCCCCGCGTGCGTGCGCTGACCGGCACCGCGCAGGACTGGCCCCTCCGGGTGCGGCTGCGGCTGGAGCCCGGTCCGGGGGAGACACTCGACGCCATCTGCGGCGGCGAGGTGCAGGTGCTCCAGCGCCGGCTGGGTTACCGCTTCACGCTGGACCCCGTGCTGCTGGCGCACTTCGCGGTGTTCGAGGCGGGCGCGCACCGCGGAAGGCTGCTCGACCTGGGCACCGGGTGCGGCATCATCCCGCTGGTGCTGTCCCGCCGGCTGGGGCGCGGGGACATCACCGCGCTGGAGCTGCAACCGGGCCTGTTCTCCCTGGCCGAGCGCAACGTGTACCTCAACCGCTGCGAGGGCGAGGTGACGCTGGTGCAGGGCGACCTGAGGCACGTGGCGGAGACGTTCCCCGCGAGCAGCTTTGGCCACGTGCTGTGCAATCCGCCCTACCGCGCGCGCACCGCGGGCCAGAGCAACCTGTCCCTGGAGAAGGCGCTCGCGCGGCATGAGATCGCCTGCGAGCTGCGCGACGTGGTGCGTGCGGCGGCCTACCTGCTGGTGCCCCGGGGCGGGCTGTGCATGGTGTACCCGGCGTCGCGCTTCAGCGAGCTGGTGTCGGTGCTGCGCATGCAGCAGCTGGAGCCTCGCACCGTGCGCATGGTGCACCCGCGCGCGGACCGGCCCGCGAAGCTGGTGCTGCTCCACGCGGTGAAGGGCGGACGGGCGGACCTCACCGTGCTGCCGCCGCTCGTCGTCCACGCGGACGAGGACCCGGCCTTCAGCGACGAAGTGACCGCCATGGTGGGCTGACGCACACGCGTGTGCTTTCGCTTCACCCCGGGTGAGGCGGGGCAGGGTAGACTCCCCGGCTTTGGGGCTGGGACCGGAAGCCCCCTCTTGCGAAGGCAGGGTGTGATGCGCGTGGACCTCCACCGCTGGGTGACCGGCTGGGCCATGGCCGCGATGCTGCTCGTGGGTCCCCGCGTGCTGGCGCAGACGCAGGCGGACCGGCTCTATCTGGGCGTCAGCCTCGCCGGTGGCGGACGGCTGGCGGACGGCGCGGTCCACGTGGAGGAGCGGCACAACATCGAGCTGCGGGTGCCGCTGCCGCCGGTGGTCGTGGGGCGCACGTACCTGCTGCCGTCGGTGGGGTACGAGACGCGGTGGTTGGGCGCGAACCTGCTCCGGCCGGAGGGCCCGGGGGATGACTCGCTGGAGCGGCGCTTCCACCGCATCCAGTTGGGGCTCACTGTGGTCCGTCCCCTGGTGCCGCGCTGGCTGCTGGTCGCCGGGGTGACGGGCAGCACGCGCACGGACTTCCAGTCCTCGTTCGACCTGGGGCTGGACACGTCGTGGGTGGTGTTCGCGATGGCCAGCCACCAGCTGGGGGACACGCCCGGCTTCGGGGTGACGTTCGGCCTGGTCGCGCTCTGGCCGTTCGACCGCATCCCGGTCGTCCCCATCCTGAACCTGACCTACAACCGGGGCCCGTACATCCTGGAGGTGGGCCTGCCCCGGCTCACGCTGCTGCGCAAGCTGGGCGACGCGGTGGAGGTGGGGCTCGTGGGCGCGCTCGACATCCAGGTGCTCCACACCCGCTTCGAACCCGAGATGCAGGCGCTGGGCGCCAGCTACCTGCGCGAGACCCAGGTCCGGGCCGGGCCCACGGTGAACGTCCACCTGGGCCGCGACCTGTGGCTGAGCACGTCCGTGGGCCTGTCGTTGATCAACGACTACGCGCTGCTGGACCGCCAGCGCGACAGCATGGACATCCCGGGGTTGAGCATGGGGCCCACCCCGTATGGCCGCGTGATGCTGGGCTGGCGCCCCGGACGTCCGCAGGCGAAGGCGCAGGGCCCGCGCCCGGCGCCCTGACGGCCCTGGGCCTAGTGGGCCTCCGGGGCATCCGCGGCGCGCGGCGCTTCGTGCTCTGGCGTCCCGTCCCGGTGCGCCCCTTCCGCTTCGACGTCCTCGAGGAAGGGGGGGGGGGCCTGCGCCAGGAAGCGCTCCAGATCGTCCCGGGCCGCCTGCGCCCGGGGATCGCCGCGCTGGGTGTAGCACTCGGCACGTGCCAGCAGCAGGGCGCGGTCCCAGGGCACGTGCGGCTCCAGGGGCGCGAGCCCCTCCGCGCACAGCGCCGTGCCTCCCGCCGCGACCGCGAGCTTGGCGCGGATCAGCTCCCGCTGGAGGGTGGCCGCGCTGGCCGCGAAGGGCTGCTCGAGCGCCGCGTAGAGCCGCCGGGCCAGCTCCGGTGAGCGCTGGCCCACGTCGAGCGCCGTGTTCAGCGCCGCTTCCGTCAGGGCCCGGTGAGCCCACGGATCCCGGCGCAGGGCCGTGAAGGCGCGCTCCAGCAGCGCGGCCGCCGGCGCATCCTGGTGCTGGGCCTCCATCAGCAGGGCCTCCAGCATGTCCGCGTCGACAGGGAGGCGATCCCTCAGGGCCCGCACGGCCGCGAGCGCGTCGGGATGCTGGGTCATCACCAGGGCGCGGGCCAGCGCGTACCGCTCACGCGGGCCCCGGGGCTGCTGCTTCAGCCGCGGCCACAGGGTCACCACCGCGGCGTCCTGGCCCGCCAGCACGGCGTCGACGAAGTCCTTGTAGGGACGGACCTGCTCGGAGACCTGGCCGGGCTCGGTGTACCCCGTCCACAGCCGCAGCGCCTCCACGCGGTTCCAGTCCGGGGCTCCCTCCGTGAACGCCAGCCGGTCCAACTGGAGCCGCCGCGCCACGCGGCGCAGGTCCGCCGTGGAGAAGAAGGCGGACCGCCCCAGGCTGCGCGCGAAGGCGAACTCCGTGGAGGACAGGTCGTCCGTGTTGATCATCATCGCGCCGCGCTCCGCCGCGACCTTCGCCAGCTGCGCGTTCCCGATGAAGTGCGCGAGCACGCCCTCCAGTTCGTCCGTGCGCCACACCGCCTGCATCGCGGTGCGGTAGGGCTCCTGGGTGAGGCGGGCGCGCAGCTTCGCCAGGTCATGCGGCAGCGGCTGCGTGGAGGCGACGAGCAGCAGGTCGCCGCTCTGCGTCTGCCAGGTGTCCACCGACGCGAACTCCGAGGACAGCGTGGCGTAGGCGCTCTGGACGGTGAGGGCATCCACCTCGTAGGCCTGGAGCCACTGCAGGAACAGGCCCCCTTCGGCCAGCCGCTGCTTCGCCGCCTGGTAGAACTCGCGCGTGAAGAGGCTGGAGATGCCGGCGCGGTACGGGTTGGAGGGCTCGGAGAAGATGATGTCGTAGCGCTGGCGCGTGGTGAGCAGCACCTCGCGCGCGTCTCCGATGGAGGTGTGGACCTTCGGGTTGTCCATCACGTCCGCGTTCACGGCGTGGCAGCGGCGCGCCACCTCCAGGATGGCGGACTCGATCTCGACGACGTCCACCCGCTCCATGGTGGGCACCCGGCCCAGCCAGCCCGCGGTGCTGCCCGTGCCCAGGCCGATGACGAGCGCCGCGCGGGGCTCCGGGTGCAGGAACGCGCCGACGAGGCCCGCCATGACCTGGGTGGACGCGTCGCCAATGGCGTTGCCGTCCACCTTGCCGTTGACGATGAAGTTGAGGCCGTCGTCGTCCGCGAGCGCGACGCTGCTCTCCACGCCCTCGTGCTCCCAGGTGATGCTGGCGCGCATCGCGGACAGGAACCGGTCGATCTGCTGGCTGTCGGGCTCGTTCAGTCCGGAGCGGCCCGCGCCCACGCCCGAGTGGCGCCACGCCGCGGTGGGGCCCTGCGCGGTGAGCAGCAGCACGGCGAGCCCCGTGGCCAGCGCCGGCAGCACCAGCGCGACCCGGTGGCGCTCCCGCTGGAATGACAGGACCGCGGCGCCCAGGCCCAGCGCGGCGAGCAGCCCCGCCACGGCCTGCCACGTCACCGGCGCGGTGAGCAGCGGAATCACCCCGAAGCCGCCCGCGAGCGACCCCACGATGGAGCCGCCCGTGTTCCACGCGTACACCTGCCCCACCTGCCGGCCCGCGTCCTGGCGGCCCCGCCCGATGAGCGCGAGCAGCAGCGGGAACTGCACGCCGGACATGAACGCGGCGGGCAGCACCACGATGGAGGTGATGAACGTCCAGCCCAGCGCCATGCCGCCCAGGCCCAGGCCTCCCAGGGGACGCAGGATCGCGGCGAGGATGGCCAGCCGGTCGCCCAGCGCGAAGGGCACCGCCATCAGCACGGCTTCAAAGGCGCAGGTGAGCGCGAAGCCCTGGAGCGTGGCGCGGCGGTGGCGGAAGAAGACGGAGTAGGCGGTGCCGCCCAGCCCGATGCCCAGGAGCGCCAGGGCCAGGATGAGCCCGAACGTGAAGGTGGTCCCCCCCAGGATGGGGCCCAGCATCCGGTACCAGACCAGCTCCATCAGGAGGAACGCGAAGCCCACGACCGCGGCGGCCACGAGCACGAAGCCCCGGGGAGGCAGCACTCCCGCGTCAGCCACGAGCGCGGGCGCCGCGGGCTCGGCGGCGGCCGGGG
>NZ_RAWE01000021.1 GCF_003611695.1 Corallococcus carmarthensis
GGGTGGGGGTGTACATCGGCAACTCGGTGGCGCGGCCGGTGGCGCGGCTGTCGGAGGGCGCGGCGCGGCTGGCGCGCGGGGACCTGGACGTGCGCATCCCGGAGGATGACCCGGGGGAGCTGGGGCACCTGGCCGCGCAGTTGAACCGCATGACGGTGGCGCTGCGGGAACACCAGGCGCGGCTGGTGCAGCACGAGAAGCTGGCGGGCATTGGCCGGCTGGCGGCGGGCGTGGCGCACGAAATCAACAACCCGTTGGGCGTCATCCTCGGGTACGTGCGGCTGTTGCAGCGGCGGGCGGAGGGCGCGCTCGCGGAGGACCTGCGCGTGGTGGAGGAGGAGGCGGTGCGCTGCCAGGACATCGTGGAGGGACTGCTGGACCTGGCGCGTCCGGGGCGCGGACCGCTGGAGCCGGTGCCGCTGCGCGACGCGTGCGAGGAGGTCGTCTCCCGCCTGCGCGAGTCCACGCGCGTGGGGCCCCAGGTGTCGGTCGCGGTGCTCGGGGAGGGCACCGCGTGGGCACAGGCGCCCCGGCTGCGGCAGGTGCTGCTCAACCTGGTGAAGAACGCGGCGGAGGCGGCGGGCGAGGGCGGACGCGTGGAGGTGCGCATCGCGGTGGACGCGGAGGGAGCGTCGCGCGTGGCGGTGTCGGACTCCGGGCCCGGGGTGACGGCGGAGGCGCGGGCGCGGCTGTTCGAGCCCTTCTTCACGACGAAGCTCTCCGGCACGGGGCTGGGGCTCGCGGTGAGCCAGGCCATCGCGGAGGCGCACGGAGGCCGCATCGACGTGGACACGGGGCCCCTGGGCGGCGCGCGCTTCACGCTGTCGCTGCCCGCGCCGTCGCATGAACAGGAGGCGGCGGCATGAGCGACGTGAAGCAGACGCCCGAAGCGCGCGAGATGGAAACCGGCGCCCACGACCTGCGCGGCGGGAAGCCGCTGCCCGATGCGCGCCCCTCGGTCCTCGTCGTGGACGACAAGGAGAACATGCTCAAGCTGTTCGCGCGCATCCTGGGCGACGCGTACGCGGTGACGACCGCGCCCGACGGTGTCCAGGCCCTGGCCCTGCTCTCCGCGCGCACGTTCGACGTGGTCGTCAGTGACATCCAGATGCCGGGCGCGGACGGCTTCGCGGTGCTGCGCGAGGTGAAGCGGCGCGCGCCGGACACGGAGGTCGTGCTCGTCACCGCCTACGCGAGCATTCCCAAGGCCGTGGAGGCCATCAAGGAAGGCGCGTACGACTACCTGTCCAAGCCCTTCGACCCGGACGAGGTGGCCCTGGTCGTCGCCCGCGCCCTGGAGCGCCAGCGCCAGCGCCGTGATGCACAAGGGCTCGCCGCCCGCGTGGCGCGCATGCCCGACTTCCACGGCCTGCGCGGCACCAGCCCCGCGCTCCAGAAGACGCACGCGCTGCTCGCGCAGGTGGCCTCCCGCGACCTCACCGTGGTGCTCACCGGCGAGACGGGCACCGGCAAGGAGCTGGCCGCCCGCGCGCTGCACCGCGAGAGCCCGCGCCGCGACCGGCCCTTCGTCGCGGTGAACTGCGGCGCGCTGCCGGCGGAGCTCGTGGAGAGCGAGCTCTTCGGCCACGCGAAGGGCGCCTTCACCGGCGCGACCGGCGCGAAGACCGGCCTCTTCGAGGAGGCCCACGGCGGCACGCTCTTCCTGGACGAAGTGGGGGACCTGCCCCTGCCCGTGCAGGTGAAGCTCAACCGCGCGCTCCAGGAGAAGGAGATCCGCCGCGTGGGCACCACCACGCCGGTGACGGTGGACGTGCGCGTGGTCGCGGCGACGCACCGGGACCTCGCGGCGGAGGTGGCGCGGGGTCGCTTCCGCGAGGACCTCTACTACCGGCTGGACGGCATGACGGTGCGCATGCCCGCCCTGCGCGAGCGCCGCGAGGACATCCCGCTGCTCGCCATGCACTTCCTCGCCGCGGCGAACCGGCCGGAGCTGGAGGGCTTCACGCCCCAGTCCCTCCAGGCGCTCACCGCCGCGCCGTGGCCCGGCAACGTGCGGCAGCTCCAGAACGCGGTGGCGCGCGCGGTGGCGGTGGCGGCGGGCCCCCGCATCACCCCGGAGGACCTGCCGCCCGAGCTCAGCGCTCCACGTGCCCCCGCGGCCCCGGGACCGCTGCCGGCGGAGGCACTGGCGAAGCAGCCCTACCGCGAGGCGGTGGACCGCGTGCGCGACGCCGTGTCGCGCGACTACCTCACCGCGCTGATGCAGGAGTTCTCCGGCAACGTCACCCACGCGGCCGAGCGCGCGGGCATGGAGCGCGAAAGCCTGCACCGCCTGCTCAAGCGCTACGGCGTCCGCACGGAGGACTTCAAGCGCGGGGACTGAGGCCTAGCGGGGCTCGTGCTGCGAGAGCACCTTGTCCAGCGCCTCCGCCTGCGCGCGAACGTCCGCGTCGGTGTCCTTCATCGCCTTGGCGGCGTGCGTCCGGGCCTTGGCGGCCTCCGTCTTCGCCAGCGCCATGGCCATACACAGGTTCGCCTTCGGGTGGTCCGGAGCCGCCGCCAGCGCGGGCTTCAGGACGGCCGCGGCCTGATCATCCTCCTGCTTCTCCAGGTGGAACATGGCCAGGACACAGGCCGGCTCCACCGCGGAGGGCTGCTGCTTCAGCGCCTCCTGCAGGAGCTCCGTGGCGAAGCCGCGCTGGCCGTGCCCGTCCATCGCGAACGCCATGGCGTGGAGCTCTTCCACGGTGGCGTCCCCCTGCTTCTTCGCCTGCTCCACCAGACGCTGCGCGTTCTCGAAGTTGCCAGCGCGCAGTTCCTTGATTCCTTCGGAATACAGGTAGTTTCCCACGGTGTCCTCCAGTGCACCACGCGGTGCGTTGCACGCATTCTGCGCGACTTTGGGCGGGGGGCCGCAACTTTGGGGAGGCGGTTTCCGAAAAATCGAGAAGACTTCTCCCCCAGGCCCCCCATGATCATCCGCAACACGCCCGTCCGCCAGCCGCTGACCTCCGGTACGGAGTCCACCGCCGCGCGTCCCGCCCCCACCGCGCGCAACGTGGTGAAGGACTCCTTCTCCTCCGGTGGCGCCGCCGCCGCCCAGCGCACGGGCGCCGTCACGGGCGCCCCCCCGGGCGACCACGGCAAGCTGATGAGCGAGTACCTCACCGGCGCGCGCCCGCCCCCGGCGGACTTCGAGCAGGTCATGGGCTACAAGCCCTACGCCATCCAGACGCCGCACGGCCAGCGCATGCAGGATCCGCTCGGCTACGCCTCCGTCCCCGGCAAGATTGGCCCGGACAAGGAGTTCGACCCGGCGGCCAAGACGCACGACTACGGCTACGACCTGCTGCGTTACTACGACCGCAAGGGCACGCCGCTGAAGCCGGAGGCCCGCAAGGCCGCGGACGCGCAGTTCCGCAAGGACATGTTCGACTACGCGAACGACCAGAAGGGCACGATGGCCAAGTTCAAGTACCGCGCGTGGGCACAGATCTACGCCACCGCGGTGGAGCTGAACTCGCGCGTGCAGGGCTACGGCCCTCCGTAGCCGCATGGACGCTGCTGAAGGGCCAGACGCGGGGCTGCCCCCGGACCGCGAGGACGTGGTGGCGGCGCTCCTGGCCCATCAGCGCCGCTTCCTCGCCTTCGTGGAGCGGCGCGTGGGCAGCCGGGCCGTCGCGGAGGACCTCCTCCAGACGGCCTTCGCCCGCACCCTGGAGAAGGGCGGGGCGCTGAAGGACGGCGAGGGCGCGGTGGCGTGGTTCTACCGCCTCTTGCGCAACGCCCTCGTGGACCACCACCGCCGGCAGGCCGCGGAAGGACGCGCGCTGGAGGTGGAGGCCCGCGACGCGGACGCCGCCACCGGCGACCTGGAGCTCAAGGGCGCGGTGTGCGCGTGCCTCACGGACCTGCTGCCCACGCTCAAGCCCGAGTACGCGACGCTCGTGCGCCAGGTGGACCTGGAGGGGCGGGCGGTGCCGGACGTGGCGCGCGAGGTGGGCATCACGCCCAACAACGCGGGCGTGCGGCTGCACCGCGCGCGGCTCGCGCTCAAGCGTTCGCTGGAGCGGGGCTGCGGCGCGTGCGCGGCGCACGGCTGCCTGGACTGCTCCTGCAAGCCCCGCCGCTGAGGCGGACCGCTCAGGGGCAGGTCGCCGCGTCGTCGTTCATGTCGATGTTCACGCCCGTCACCGGGTCGCCCGTGAACACGCCCGCCGCGAGCGCGGTGGCCCGGCACGTGGGCAGCTTCGGGTTGTCCACGACGACGAAGGCCAGCGACACGCGCGAAAGCTCCGTCAGGCCGAAGCCCGTGAGCGCCGCGTTGCCCTGGAGGCTGAGGAAGTCCACCTCGCGCAGCAGCGCCAGTCCGCCCAGGTCCGGCAGCGCCGCGTTCCCCAGCACCTCCAGGGTGGTCAGCCGGGTCAACCGGTCGAGGCCCTCCAGGGACGTCAGCGCGGGGTTGCCCACGGCGGCCACCGTGGCCGCGCTGCGCAGGAAGGGCAGGTGGTGCACGCGCTGGAGCTTCTCGTTGTACTTCACGGAGAAGGACTCGGTCACCTGCTCCAGCGCGGGCATGTCCCCCACGCTCAAGAGCTCCTTGTTGCCCTGGATGTGGATGCGGCCCGCGTAGGAGAGCCGGTCGAGCCCCGCCGTGTCCGGCAGCCGGGGGTTGCTGACGATGACCAGCGCGCCCACGGAGGCGAGCCGGCCCAGCGGGTGGAGACGATCCATCACTGCGTTCTCGCGCAGCTCCAGGGTGCCGCCCACGTCGGTCAACTGATCCAGACCGGAGGGGGCCGGCATCGCGGAGTTGTTCGCCAGGCGCACCTCGCCGTGGACCTGGGACAGGTTCACGAAGGGCGTCCGGTCCAGCCGGAGATGGTCCTCGATGATCAGCGACCCGAGGAGCACGGTGACATGGGGCAGCAGGCCGGGATTCACCAGCGCGTTGTTCGCGCGCAGGGAGATGCTGTCGCGAGGCTGCACCGCCGCCAGCCCCTCCAGCGTGGGGAGCATGGGGTTGTCCTCCACGAGCAGGCTGCGCTCGACCCACACCAGGGCGTCCGAGGCCGTGCCCAGCGTCAGCGAATCCAGCCGGGCGTTGGAATACACCGCCGCGTCGCCGCCCACGAAGCGCAGGCCGGGCAGGGACAGGCGCCGCAGGCTGGCGTTGCCCCGCGCCGTGAGGCTCCCCTCGATGACCGCCAGGGAGGGGAGGGAGGCATCCGCGAGCGTGGGCGCGGAGATGATCAGCTCGCCCCTCAGGTGGGTGACGCCTTCGAGCGCGACCAGGTCCACGGCGCTGGCCACCACGAAGGTCCCGTCATGCACCCGGGCGCCCTGACACACGTACAGGGTGGACGCGAAGCCGCCTTTGTCCAGCTCCCCATCGCGGTCCCGGTCCTGGATGGTGTCCACGCGGGTGCCACCCCGGGCGCAGTTCGGCCCCGCGGGCTCGCCATCGTGGTAGACCTTCAGGTCCGAAGGTTCCAGGCCGCAGGCGTAGGCAGTGGCTTCGACCTCCGACATCGCGAGCGCGGTGTCGCCGTTCAGGTCGAGCCCCGCCTCCACCGCGGTGCCGCCGCTGTCGTCGCCGTCGCACGGCGCGGTGAAGGCCGGAAGCGAGCGCAGGCGGGACAGGACGGGGGCCGGCTCGTCGCAGGCGTACACCTCCCGCGAAATCTCCTCGTCCTCCAGCAGCCCGTTGCCGTTGGCGTCATGGCCGGCGTGTGACACCTGTCCGCCCAGGGGACACTCTGGCGTGCCCGGGGCCACGGGCCGCACGCGCAGGAGCACGTTGGCGACCGAGGTGGCGCAGACGAAGTCGGTGAGCGTCACCTCCGCGTCGTCGAGCTGTCCGTTGCCGTCCCTGTCCAGGCCGGACAGCACCGCCATTCCGCCCAGCGTGCAGTTCTCACCGTGGGGCTCGGCCTGCGTGCGGGTGCGGACCTTGGGGATGGCGGCGTCGCAGACGTAGTCGGTGGCGGTGACCTCCGAGTCGTCCAGCTCCCCGTCGCGGTCCAGGTCCAGGCCGGACAGCACCGCCTCCCCGCCGAACTCACAGTGCTCGCCATGAGGCTCTGGACGGACCCGGATCTTCGCGTCGCGCCGGCTGATGTCCGACAGGTCGATGGCATCACAGCCGCCGGCGAGGAGGGCCAGCACCGCCCCCCACGTCCCCCACATGCGTCGCATTCGATGCCCTCTCTGGTCGGGCCCCGACCTTGCTCCCCTGGCCATACGGAGCGAGGGGATTTTCCAGGCTGTTTCGCGGAGCATCCCATGCGGCCGGACGCGCAAGCCCCTGGAACTCCAGGCTGCCAGTGCCGCCTCCTACCGGAAAAGGCCCCTCGCGGACAAACCCCCGGGCCCGCCTGGTGCCCCGCCTTCCAGTGGAAGGAGCGCGGGCGGCTCAGGGGGCGCCGGGAGGGGGGATGACGCATGTGTGTAAGAGCGCGCCGGGTGCCGCGTTGGCCCGGGGAAAGGAGGCTCCACCATGACGCATCCCCATCCGCATCCCCCTGTTCCGCCTTCACCCCGGCCCCTGCCCGCTCCGGGCGGAGAAGGGCCGGCCGTCGACCCCGTGTGCGGCATGGAGGTGGACCCGCGAGCGCCCCGGGGCGGGAGCTGGGAGCACGAGGGCCACACCTGGTTCTTCTGCGGTCCGAAGTGCCGCCAGCGCTTCCAGGCGGACCCCCGGCACTTCCTCCAGCCCCGGACGCCGCCACCGTCCGCCGCGCCGGGCGCCGTGTACGTGTGCCCCATGGATCCGGACGTGCGCCAGGACGCGCCAGGGGCCTGCCCGAAGTGCGGCATGGCGCTGGAACCCGAAGCGCCGCCCGCCCTCCAGACGCGCGTCGAATACACCTGCCCGATGCACCCGGAGGTGGTGCGCGACGGGCCCGGCACCTGCCCGAAGTGCGGCATGGCGCTGGAGCCGCGCACGGTGACGGTGGAGGAACCGCCGGATCCGGAGCTGCGTTCGATGACGCGAAGGTTCTGGGTGGGCCTGGCGTTGAGCGTGCCGCTGATGCTGCTGGGCATGTCGGACATGTTGCCGGTGCGGCGCGCGTTGTCGCCCTCGGCGCTCGTGTGGGCGCAGTTCGCGCTGGCGACGCCGGTGGTGCTGTGGGTGGGGGCGCCGTTCTTCCAACGGGGCTGGGCGTCGGTGCGCAACCGGCACCTGAACATGTTCACGCTCATCGCGCTGGGCGCGGGAGCGGCGTACGTCTTCAGCGTGGGGGCCACGCTGTTCCCGCACCTGCTGCCGCACGGCGCGCGCACGGGGCACGGCGGCACCGTGCCCGTGTACTACGAGGCCGCCGCCATCATCCTCACGCTGGTGGCGCTGGGGCAGGTGTTGGAATTGCGCGCCCGCCACGCGACGTCTGGCGCGCTGCGGGCCCTCCTGTCACTGGCACCCGCCACGGCGAGGCGCATTGCTGACGACGGCCACGAGGAGGACGTGCCGCTGTCCCAGGTGCACCTGGGACAGCGCCTGCGCGTACGCCCCGGTGAGAAGGTGCCGGTGGACGGCGAGGTGCTGGAGGGCGCGAGCGCGGTGGATGAGTCGCTCGTCACCGGAGAGCCCGTGCCGGTGGAGAAGGGCCCGGGCGCGAAGGTGACGGGCGGCACGGTGAACGGCACCGGAACACTGGTGATGCGCGCGGAGCGCGTGGGCCAGGACACGCTGCTGTCGCGCATCGTCCAGCGCGTGGCCGAAGCGCAGCGCACGCGCGCGCCCATCCAGCGGCTGGCGGACCGCGTGGCCGGCGTCTTCGTGCCCGCGGTCATCGCGGTGGCGGTGGCGACGGCCGGGGTATGGGCAGTGTGGGGACCGGAGCCGAGGCTCGCGCACGCGCTGGTGAACGCGGTGGCGGTGCTCATCATCGCCTGCCCGTGCGCGCTGGGCCTGGCCACGCCCATGTCCGTGATGGTGGGGACGGGGCAGGGCGCGCGCATGGGCGTGCTCATCCGCGACGCGGCGGCGCTGGAGCGGATGGCGGCGGTGGACACGCTGGTGGTGGACAAGACGGGCACGCTCACGGAGGGCAAACCGCGCCTCGTGACGGTGGAGCCCGCGCCGGGCGTGGACGCATCCGCGCTGTTGCGCCAGGCCGCGAGCCTGGAGCGTGGCAGCGAACACCCGCTGGCCGCCGCCGTGGCCGCGGGCGCAAGGGAGCGCGGCGTGGCCCCGGGAGGCGTGGAGGACTTCCAGGCCGTGCCAGGGCAGGGCGTCCGGGGCCGCGTGGACGGACGCGACGTCGCGCTGGGCAACGCGGCGCTGATGCGGAGCCTGGGCGTGGAGGTGGAGGCGCTGACGGAGCGCGCGGAGGCGCTGCGCCAGGAGGGCCAGACGGTGGTGCTGGTGTCGGTGGACGGCCGCGCGGCGGGGCTGCTGGGCGTGGAGGATCCGCTGAAGCCGTCCACGCCGGAGGCCCTGGCGCGGCTGCGGGACGAGGGCCTGCGCGTGGTGATGCTCACCGGTGACAGCCCGACGACGGCGCACGCGGTCGCGCGCAGGCTGGGCATCACGGAGGTCATCGCGGGCGTGCAGCCGGACGCGAAGGGTGACGCCGTGAAGGCGCTGCAAGCCCAGGGACGCGTGGTGGCCATGGCGGGCGACGGCGTGAACGACGCCCCGGCGCTGGCGCGGGCGGACGTGGGCATCGCCATGGGGACGGGCACGGACATCGCCATGGAGAGCGCGGGCGTGACGCTGGTGAAGGGCGACCTGCGAGGCATCGCGCGGGCGCGTGGGTTGAGCCAGGCCGTGCTGCGCAACATCCGGCAGAACCTCTTCTTCGCCTTCGTCTACAACCTGCTGGGCGTGCCGCTGGCGGCGGGCGTGCTGTACCCCGTCCTCGGGTTGCTCCTGAGCCCGCTGTTCGCGAGCGCGGCGATGAGCCTCTCGTCGGTGTCCGTCATCGGCAACGCCCTGCGGTTGCGGCGGCTGAAGTTCTAGTCCGGGGCTGTCGGCCAGCCGTCCGTGGGGGGCGGGATGGTGGCGGACCGGCGCGTGTCCACCATGAGGCCCGAAGTCCGATGGCTTGAAAGGAAACCCACCATGGCGAACGCCGAAGCGATGCGAAGCAAGGAAGCGATGCGCGAGTGCATCGAGAACTGCATGGCCTGTCACCGCATCTGCCTGGAGACGCTGGCGGACTGTCTGAAGCGGGGAGGCAAGCACGCCGAGCCGAAGGTCGTCCGGATGCTGATGGACTGCGCGGACATCTGCGACACGAGCGCGCGCTTCATGATGCGGGGCTCGGACATGCACTCGCGCACCTGCTTCGCGTGCGCGGAGGTGTGCGCCGCCTGCGCGACCGTCTGCGAGCAGATGGGAAATGACGCGATGATGAAGGCCTGCGCGGAGGCGTGCCGCCGCTGCGAGGAGTCCTGCCGGAGGATGAGCGGCGGCGTGATGCCCCAGCCCATCAATCCGGAGGCCGCCCAGCGCGCCGCCGACCTGCCCGCCTGAAGGGGGCGTGCACGAAAGCCCGGGCCCATTAGACTGGGCGCATGAATGCCCGCGAGGAGGGGCGCACCCCCGGTGCGCCCCCCAGTCACATCTCCGTCGTCCGGCTTCCCCACTCCTGGTTCATCCTCTGCTCGTCGCGCGAGCTGGGGGCCACTCCGCTCGCGCGCACGCTCCAGGGCACCCCCCTGGTGCTGTTCCGCGGCGAGGGCGGCAAGCCCGGGGCGCTGATGGACCGCTGCCCGCACCGCAACGTGCCGCTGTCGCTGGGGCGCGTGAAGGACGGGCAGCTGGAGTGCGGCTACCACGGGTGGCGCTTCGACACCGGGGGCCAGTGCCGGCTCATCCCGGGGCTGGTGGGGGAACCCGAGGCCCGCTCCCGCTGCGCCTCGTCCTACGCCACGCGCGAGCAGGACGGCTTCGTCTGGGTCTACTCCACGCCCGGCGTGGAGCCCACGACGGAGCCCTTCCGCTTCCCGCTGCTGGACGCGGCGGACTACACCACCGTGCGCCGGGTGCTGCGCGCGCCCGGGTCGCTGCACGCGGTGCTGGAGAACACGCTGGACGTGCCGCACACGGCCTTCCTCCACGGCGGCCTGTTCCGCACCCCGGAGAAGAAGAACGAAATCGACGTGGTGGTGCGCAGGAGCGCGGACCGCGTGGAGGCGGAGTACCTGGGCGAGCCCGCGCCCAAGGGGCTCGTGGGGAGGCTGCTCGCGCCGGGCGGCCAGGTGGTGCAGCACTTCGACCGCTTCCTGATGCCCTCCATCGCGCAGGTGGAGTACCGCATCGGGGAGAAGAGCCACATCCTGGTCAACTCCGCCATGACGCCGGTGGGGGACTTCGAGACGCTCGTGTACGCGGTGGTGACGGTGAAGCTGCCCGTGCCGCGCTGGCTGCTCAAGGCCGCGGTGCCCTTCGTGCTGCCGGTGGGCCTGCACATCTTCGGGCAGGACGCGCGCATCCTGGCGAAGCAGACGGACTCCATCCGCCGCTTCGGCACGGAGGCCTACGCCTCCACCGAAATCGACGTGCTGGGGCCCAGCATCCTGCGCCTGATGCGCGCCCAGGAGCGCGAGCGCACCGCTCCGCCCCCGGACACGGTGCACGAGACGCGCGTGCGCATGCGCACGTAAGGCCTCAGCCGGCCTTGGGCGCGGGCCGGGGCTGCACGAGCTCCGTGGAGAAGTAGCGCTCCATGCGGTCCGGGAACACCGTCACCACCTGGGCCTGCGGGCCCAGCCGCTTCGCCGCCTCCACCGCCGCCGCGTAGTTGAGGCCGGAGGACGGGCCCACCGGGAAGCCCCGGCGGATGAGCGCCCGCGCGGTGCGCATGGCCAGGTCATCCGACACGTCCAGCTCCACCCGGCCCGGCATGTCCGCCTCGCGGTACAGCTTCGACAGGCCGTCCACCACGCCCGGCACGCGCGCGCTGAAGCTGCAACACTCGATGTCGCAGCCCAGCCCCGCGATGGGCCTCGCCACGAAGGGCGTCACCGGACAGCCCGCTTCCGCGAACGCCTGGAACAGCCCCACGATGGTGCCGCCCGTGCCCACGCCGCTCACCACGCCGTGCACCAGCCCGCCCGGCACCTGCGCCAATATCTCCTGCCCCGTCCACACGCGGTGCGCCTCCGCGTTGTCCGGGTTCTCGAACTGGCGGGGCGCGTAGCCGCCGCGCTCCTTCGCCAGGCTTGCCGCCCGGGCGATGGCGCCCCGGATGCCCTCCGCGCGCGGCACCAGCTCCACCTCGCCGCCGTAGGCGCGGATGGCGATGAGCCGCTCCTCCGTCACGCCCTCCGGCATCACCGCCGTGAAGCGGCAGCCCATCTGCGCGCTCGCCAGCGCCATCGCGATGCTGGTGGAGCCGCTGGACGCCTCCACCACGTCGCCCCCCGGGCACAGCTCCCCCAGCCGCCACGCCTTCTCCAGCATGTACCGGGCGATGCGGTCCTTGGTGGACCCACTGGGATTGAGGAACTCCAGTTTGCACCAGATGGTCGGACCTTCCGGGTCCAGCCGCACGGGCACGAGCGGCGTGGGCCCCACGGCCTGGAGGAAGCGGCCATCAGCGGGAAGCGGGCGGCAGGGAGGGCGCATGGGTCATCCCTACCGCGAAACGCGCCAGCGTGGGAGTCACCCTGTCGGCCAGCGAGCGGCGGCGGACGCCCGGCCCCCTGGCTGTTCCTTCGAAGAAGACATTTTCCCACGTGCGACACTTGGCGCGCCGGGGGCCAGCCATTACGAAGGAGGGCCACGGTTCTCTCATCACGCATGCCCTCCGCGCCCATCATCCTCAACGTCAACGACGACCTGGCCAGCCGTTACGTCACGTCGCGCGTGCTGTCCCTGTCGGGCTTCCAGGTGCTGGAGGCGGGCACGGGCGCAGAGACGCTGGCGCTCGCGGACGAGCAGACCGACCTGGTCATCCTGGACGTCCGGCTGCCGGACATGAGCGGCCTGGACGTCTGCCGGCGCCTGAAGGCCTCTCCGCGCACGCGCAACGCGCTGGTGCTGCACCTGTCCGCGCAGGCGGTGGGCCCCGGAGACCGGGCGCAGGGGCTGGAGCACGGCGCGGACGCGTACCTGGTGGCGCCGGTGGATCCGGAGGAGCTGGTGGCCCAGGTGCACGCGCTCCTGCGCCTGCGCCGCGCCGAGCGCGAGGTGCGCGTCCTCTCCGACCAGGTGCAGCAGCAGCGCCGGCTCCTGGAGCTGGCCATGGCCTCGGCGGCGGACCCCATCGCGCTCTATGACGGCGACGGGACGCTCATCTACGCGAACCAGGCGGTGGCCGCGTCGCGCGGCTCGCACCACGTGCACATCCCGGGCAGGACCATGGACGGGCTGCGCGTGCTGGACCCGCAGCTGGAGCCCTATGCGAAGTCGCTGGACCTGGCGCGGCGCACGGGCCAGGTGCAGCGCGGCCGTGTCTCCCTGTCCTCGGACCGGGGCAACCGGCACTTCGAGTACACGATGTCGCCGGCCACCGGGCCCACGGGCGCGGTGGAGGCCATCATCGCCACCGGCCAGGACGTCACGGAGATGCGCAACGCGGAGGACTTCCGCGAGCAGTTCATCGGCATCCTGGGCCACGACCTGCGCAATCCGCTCAACGCGCTGTCCATGTCCGCGCAGCAGCTCCAGCGGCAGGGCGAGCTGTCCGACCGCCAGCGCGTCTTCACCGAGCGCATCCTCACCAGCGCGGAGCGCATGGACCGGATGATCCGCCAGCTGTTGGATTTCGCGCGGGCGCGGTTGGGCGCGGGGCTGCCGGTGGTGCGCTCGCGGTGCGACCTGTTCGACGTGGTGCGCGGCGCGGTGGAGGAGTCGCGCGCCAGCCAGCCCCACCGCGAGGTGCTGCTGGACGTGCGCGGCGACGGGCGCGGCGCGTGGGACGCGGACCGGCTGGAGCAGGTGGTGGGAAACCTGGTGTCCAACGCGCTCAAGTTCAGCCCGCCGGAGTCGCCCGTGCGCGTGAGCGCGGAGGGCCTGGAGTCCGAGGCCGTGCTGCGGGTGCACAACCTGGGCGCGCCCATCCCGGAGGACCAGCTGCCGCACCTCTTCGCCGCGTGGCGCCGCGCCGGCCGCAGCGACCGGGAGCGCGGCGTGACCGCGGGGCTGGGGCTGGGGCTCTACATCACGGAGCAGCTCGTGAAGGCCCACGGCGGCACCGTGCAGGTGAGCTCCACCCAGGCCCAGGGGACGACCTTCACGGTGCGTCTGCCGCGAGGCTGAAAAAGCTACGGGTTTGACGACTCGTGGACGGATGCGTTGCGGTGGCCCTTCCGGATGCGCAGGGGCGACTCCACCCTGGGGGCATGGTCCCATCCGAAAAGCAAATCTTCGCCCAGAGCGTGGAAGCCCTCTTCGTGCGTGCGTTGGGGCCCTACCTGACGCGTGACGGGCGCCAGAAGCTGAAGGCCGCGGGCCTGAACCTGTCCGAGCCGCTGCGCCCCCACTACGGGCTGGAGCAGTGGCGCCTCTTCCTGGACGTGGCGGCGAAGGACGTCTTCCCTGGCCAGCCCCTGGAAGCGGCCTACCTGGAGCTGGGCGCCCGTTACCTGAAGGGCTTCCAGCAGACGTCCGTGGGGCGGGCGAGCATGCAGCTGGTCACCCACCTGGGCCCGAAGAAGACGTTGGAGCGCGTGCCGTACAACCTGCGCGCGGGCAACAACTTCAACGAGGTGCGGGTGGAGGAGCTGACCCAGCAGGACGCCACCCTGTGGGTGAAGGACGTGCTGGCGGACAACCCCTTCTTCGCCTGCGGTTTCCTCGCGGAGACGCTGCGGGCGTCGGGCGCGGGCTCCCCGGAAGTGAAGCCCATCGCCTTCGACGGGACGGCGGCGACGTACCGGCTGACGTGGTCGCAGGCGAAGTCGCAGCGGCCCGCGGGCACGCTGGCGCCGGTGCGCCGGCTCTACGGGTAGCGCACGGGCGCGGGCGGATCATCCGGCGGCAGGGGGATGAACTCCGTCTCCGTCGGCACCTGGCCGAAGCGGCCTTCCTTCCAGTCCGCCTTGGCGGCCTCCAGGCGCTCCTTGGAGGACGACACGAAGTTCCAGAACAGGTAGCGCGGGCCGTCCATGGGCTCGCCGCCCAGGAGCATCATCCGCGCGGAGGACTCCGCCTTGAGGATGATCTCGCTGCCCGGCTTGAACACCAGCAGTTCGCCGGGCTGGAAGCGCGTGCCCTCCACCTCCAGGGTGCCCTCGACGAGGTAGAGGCCTCGCTCCTCGTACTCGGCGGAGAGCTTCAGGCGGGAGCCCGCCTCCATCTTCGCGTCCGCGTAGAAGAGGTCGGAGTGGGCGCGCACGGGGGATTTGCCGCCGTGCACCTGGCCCGCGATGACGGTCAGGTGGATGCCCTCGCCGTCGATGACGGGGAGCGTGTCCGCGGGGTGGTGGACGAACGCGGGGGCGACCTCCTCGTGCTTCTTGGGGAGGGCCACCCAGGCCTGGATGCCGAAGAGGCGGCCACCGGCGGCGCGCGTGTCCGGGGCGGTGCGCTCCGAGTGGGCGATGCCCTGGCCGGCGGTCATCCAGTTCACGGCGCCGGGGCGGATGGGCTGCACCATGCCCAGCGAGTCGCGGTGGAGGATTTCGCCCTGGAAGAGGTAGGTGACGGTGGAGAGGCCGATGTGCGGATGCGGGCGCACGTCCAGGCCGCGGCCGGGGTCGAAGTCCGCGGGGCCCATCTGGTCCAGGAAGATGAAGGGGCCGACCATGCGGCGGCGCGCGGAGGGCAGGGCGCGGCGCACGTGGAAGCCGTCGCCCAGGTCGCGCACGCGCGGGACGATGAGCGTCTCCAGGGAGGGCGGGGGCTCACGGCCCTGCAGGTCTTCTTCCCAGCTCATGGTGTGGCTCCTTTTCGAGGGGGGCAGTGTGCCCCAGTTCAGGCGGGTGCGCCGCCCTGCTTCGTCATGAGAACCCGCAGTAGCGGCTGAATCCGCCATCATCGGTCCTGCACGCCGAGCCCCCGGGCGAGTCGGGGCAGGCGCAGACGTCGGGCGCGTCGCACTGGCTCGAGTCGGTGCAGGGCTGCTGACAGGTATCCGCGTCGATGTCGTGCGCATGTTCGTGGATGCAGAGGAGTCCCTCGGAGCAGTCCGCGTTCGTGTCGCAGCTGTGCGTGCCGGAGGTGCAGCGTGTGAGCGTGAGCAGGACCGCGAGCCCGAGGAGGCAACGCTTCATGAGGACGCATCCTTTCTTGGAGTGGGGATGCGGCCTTTGTGCAGTCGAGATGCCAGGGCACACCCACGGGCAAGGCCAGGCCGCACCGTGGGGCGGACCGGGGCGGCGGTGTCGCGGCAGGCGTGGTTTTCCTTGGGGATGGGCAGGCGCTTAACCTGGGCCGCGCATGAACCCCTGGCTTTCTTCGATCGTCGTCGCGGCCGCCCTGGCGATGTCACCGATCGTGTTCCAGGCCTGGCGCCGTGAGCGGATCCGGCGTCGCTGGCGGGCGCTCGGGCCAAAGCTGGAGCTGTCCCCTTCGGTGGTGCCTGCACGCCAACTGCTGGTGGGCAGCCACCGGGGGTATCCGGTGGAGGTGTCCCTGCCTCGCACGGGGGGCTCGCGGCTGCGGCTGCTCCTGGATGCGAAGCTGCCGGAGGGCTTCGCGTTGACGCCCCAGCGGCGGGGCTTGCGTGGCGCCTCGGAGATTCAGGACCTCCAGGTGGGGCAGCCCTTGCTGGACGCGGCGTACCTCATCCAGGGGGCGAATCCGGCGGCCGTCCTCCGTCTGATGCAGGAGCCCGCCGTGCGGGAGGCGCTCCTCACGCTCCAGCAGCAGGGCGTGCGGATCCAGCTCACGGGCCAGGAACTGCTCGCTCCCGTGCGAGGGGACTTCGACGAGGAGGCCTGCCGGGCGCTCCTGCGGGACCTGGCGAGGCTCGCCTCGGCGTTGCGGGGGGCGGCGGAGCAGCACCGCTCGCAAGCGGATGCCGCACGTGAAGCGGTCCGGAGCGAGGTCCCCGTCGCTGGGAGCCGTCAGCCCCTGTTCGCGCGCAGGGACTTCCAGGATCTGGCGCGGCTGCGAGCGGTGTTCGGCGAGCGGTGGACGCGGCACAAGGCGTTGGTCTTCGCGGGCGGTTTCGTGGGGCTGTTGGTGGGCGGGGTGCTCTGGGCCGTGGCGCGGGACCTGCCTCGCCCCGAGGGCTGGGACCTGACCGGGCTTCCCGTCGCGCTGGTCTTCATTGGCGCCTCCGTGGCCCACGGGTGGAGCATCCGCCACCAGCTGCTGTGTCCGTCGTGTGGGAACGACGTGCGTCATGTGGATCCGGATCCGCTCGCGTCGGGCGAGGAAGCCCAGCCCACGCTGTCGCTCGACCGCTGCCCGCACTGCGATCTCCGGCTGAGGTGAGCGGCTCACTTCGATGTCGGTGGCAGGCCGGACGGCCTGGCCTCGGCGCTTCCGCCGCTGAACTCAGTGAATGGAGCCCGTGCGGGATGCCGGTACGACACCGGCTTCGCGGAACGTCACATCGGATGGGCCCAGGGCCTCGATGGCTTCGACGAAGTGTTCGTTGACGAAGGTGTACGTGCTTCCGTTCCTGGGACGGAAGAGGTCCACGTCATGGGGGAGGGCATCTCCCTCCAGCCATGGCTCGGGTGAGATTCGCACCTCGTCCCATCCACAGGTCGGGCACTTGGGACCTGTCAGGACTGCGTCCCGGTGCAGAAGCCCGCGCAAGGGAAGCTCCAGCTCATACAGCACGACTCCTGCATCAAGCCCCTGTAACTCCGCGCGCACGGGAACAAGCCCCCGGATCCCCACGGCTTGAAGGTGCCGCAATGCTTCCTGAGTGATCAGCACCTCCCAACCGTATCGAGTGCTCAAGGGGCCAAAGATTCCGTGCGCCGTGCCGTTAAGCGGGCCGAACCGCATGCCGGGTTCCGGGGGCAGGCCGGATGGGAGGAACGGCTGCACGTGGGACGCAAGGCGTGCGTATTCCGCATGGGCTTCGACACGGGGTTCCACCAGCAGGTCGCGTTCGGACAAAGAGGACAGGTCGACGCTGGGATGCGTGAACTCGCCACTCCAGGTCTCATGGCAGGTCGGGCACTCCACACCAGGCAGCCTCCAGACGTGCTCGGCGGAGAGGCTGCCGCTCCAGTGTCTCGGAGTGGAAGGTGCCGGACGTTGGAGTTGGTAGAAGCGCATCGGACTCCCTGCTGGGAATGGCGGTGAGCCTGGGAAACATCAGGGAGGCCGTCATGACGGCGCCCCTTCTTCCTACCAGGACGTCAGCGGGCCTTCTTGCGCGCGAGCTTCTGCAGCCGGGGCAGGGGCCTCGCTGGCTTCTCCAACACGTCCACGAGCCGGTCGAAATCACTGTCGGGCAGCACGACGCGGCCTTCCTCCCCTGCAGTCCATTCCAGCCGGGTGATGGAGGGCGAGTTGTCCTCTGCGAGCATCTGATGCTTTGGGTTCATGAATGTGACGCGGCGGCCTGGACCGGCCTCGAATACCGCCTTGGAAACTCAGTAGAAATCCACTGACGTCCCAGCTGCATTCAATCTGCCACCAGGGTGATGCACGGAGTCAGGCATCACCGGAAAGGCGACATCGCGGGCACATGAAGCCTGCCCGCCTGAGTGCCCGGCGTCCTGCTGGGGAGACGAAGCCGTCGACGGTTCGGGGGGATACGCGGGGCCTCCGACATCCCCTGACCTGGGGGCCAAATGGCGGCACCTGGCGTCCGTTGACGCCGCGCTGTACCTGTGTTCAGGCTGCCTCTCTGGGAGCCCGCCATGTCCCCTCAAATCGCCCTCGCCTTCGCGTCCGAGTCCGCGGCCCATCCAGCGCTCGCCGCCTTCCATCCGGTGGTGCGGCGCTGGTTCACGTCACGCCTGGGGGAGCCCACCCGGCCCCAGGTGGAGGGCTGGCCCCTCATCCACGCCGGCCATGACGTGCTCATCGCCGCGCCCACGGGCAGCGGCAAGACGCTCACGGCGTTCCTGGCCGCGCTGGACTCGCTGTTCCGCCTGGCGCTCGACGGCACGCTGCCCGACCACACCCGCGTCCTCTACGTGTCACCCCTGAAGGCCCTGGGCAACGACGTGCAGAAGAACCTCCTCCAGCCGCTGGAGGAGCTGATGGCCCTGGCGCGCGAGGAGGGCTACGAGCCCCAGCACCTGCGCGTCCAGGTGCGCACCGGCGACACGCCCGCCGCCGAGCGCGCCCAGATGGTGCGCCGCCCGCCGCACATCCTCATCACCACGCCGGAGTCCCTCTACCTCTACCTCACCGCCGAGCGCGCCCGCGCCACCCTGCGCTACGTGCGCACGGTCATCGTGGATGAGATCCACGCGCTCGCCAGAGACAAGCGCGGCAGCCACTTCGCGCTGTCCATGGAGCGCCTCAAGGCCCTCACCGACGTGCGCCCCCAGCTCCTGGGCCTGTCCGCCACGCAGAAGCCGCTGGACGCCATCTCGGGTTTCCTCACCGGCGCGTCCCTCACCGAGTGCAAGCGCGTGGAGGTGGGCCACCAGCGCCCGTGGGACCTGAAGGTGGAGATTCCGGACGCGGAGCTGTCCTCCATCGCGAGCCACGAGATGTGGGGACAGGTCTATGACCGGCTGATCCAACTCGCCAGCGAGCACCGCACCACGCTCATCTTCGTCAACACGCGCAAGATGTCCGAGCGCGTGGCGCACGACCTGGGCGAACGCCTGGGCCAGCAGTGGGTGGCCGCGCACCACGGCAGCATGTCCCGCGAGATGCGCCTGTCCGCCGAGGAGCGCCTCAAGGCCGGCCAGCTGCGCGTGATGGTGGCGACCGCGTCGCTGGAGCTGGGCATCGACGTGGGCAACGTGGACCTCGTCGTTCAGCTGGGCACCACCAAGGCCATCTCCGTGCTGCTCCAGCGCGTGGGCCGCGCGGGCCACCACAAGGCGGGCATCTCCAAGGGCATCCTCTTCGCCATGACGCGCGACGAGTTGGTGGAGTGCGTCGCGCTCCTCAACGCCGTGCGCGAGGGCGACCTGGACGCGGTCCGCATCCCCAAGAAGCCGCTGGACGTGCTGGCGCAACAGATTGTCGCCGCGTGCGCGTGCGAGGAATGGGACGAGCGCGCCCTCTTCAGCATCTTCCAGCGCGCGTATCCGTATCAGGACCTCACCTGGGAGGAGTACCAGCAGGTGCTGGAGATGCTCTCGGAAGGCGTCTCCGAGCGCCGCGGCCGGGGCAGCATCCACCTGCACCGCGACCGGGTGAACCAGCGGCTCAAGGGGCGCAGGGGCGTGCGCATCACCGCGCTCACCAACGGCGGCGCCATCCCGGACACGTTCAGCTTCAGCGTCACCGCGCAGCCGGAAGGCAAGGTGGTGGGCACGCTGGACGAGGACTTCGCGGTGGAGTCCTCGCCCGGGGACATCTTCCTGTTGGGCAGCACCGCGTGGCGCATCCAGCGCGTCATGGGCAGCACGGTGATGGTGGAGGACGCGAAGGGTGCTCCGCCCAACGTGCCCTTCTGGCGAGGCGAGGCGCCGGGCCGCACGGACGAGCTGAGCCTCCAGGTGGGCCGGCTGCGCGAGGAGCTGCTGCGCCACGACGACCCGGCGGGCTTCCTGGAGAAGCTCCTGCGCATGCCGCCGCCCGCGGTGGACGCGCTGCTGGGCTACCTGCGGTTGGGCAAGAAGATGCTGGGGGACGTGGTGCCCAGCCACACGCAGGTCGTCGCCGAGCGCTTCTTCGACGAGGCGGGCGGCATGCAGCTCATCATCCACGCGCCGTTCGGCAGCCGCATCAACCGCGCGTGGGGCATGGCGCTGCGCAAGCGCTTCTGCCGCTCGTTCGACTTCGAGTTGCAGGCGGCGGCCACGGAGGACGGCATCCTCCTGAGCCTGGGCGAGCAGCACTCGTTCCCGCTGGCGGACATCTTCGACTTCCTGCACCCGGACAACGTGGAGGAGGTGCTGGTGCAGGCCATCCTCCAGGCGCCCATCTTCGGCACGCGCTTCCGGTGGGTGGCGTCGCGGGCGCTGACGCTGCACCGGATGATGGGGGGCAAGCGCGTGGCGCCGAACCTCCAGCGCGCGCGCAGCGAGGACCTGCTGGCGGCGGTGTTCCCCGCGCAGGTGGGCTGCCAGGACAACCACGGCGGCGGAGATGTGGAGCTGCCGGACCATCCGCTGGTGAAGCAGACGATGGACGACTGTCTGCGCGAGGCGATGGACATCGACGGGCTGCGCGAGGTGCTCCGGCGCATGAAGGACGGGCGCATCCAGCTGGTCGCGCGAGACGTCCCGGAGCCGAGCGTCTTCGCGCACGCGCTCATCAACAGCCAGCCCTACACCTTCCTGGACGACGCACCGGCCGAGGAGCGCCGCGTGCGCAACGTGGCCCTGCGCCGCGCGATGCCGGCCGAGGACGCGGCGGCGTTCGGCGCGCTGGACGCGAACGCCATCCGGCAGGTGGTGGAGGACGCCGCGCCGCCGATGCGCGACGAGGACGAGCTGCACGACGCGCTGTTGCAGTTCGTGCTGGTGCGCGCGTCGGAGGTGCCGCGAGGGCAAGAGGTGGGGCTGTTCAAGCAGGGGCGCGTGGCGTGGCTGGAGCGGCCGGGCGGGCGGTTCCTGGTGTCGGCGGAGCGGGGCAACGCGGTGCGCGCGCTGTTTCCGGACGCGGTGACGGAGCCGGTGTTGCCGGTGCTGGAGTACGACCGTCCGGTGGAGCGTGACGCGGCGGTGCTCCAGGTGGTGCGGGGGCGGATGGAGATGGTGGGGCCCATCACGGTGACGGAGCTGGCGCGGCTGACGCTGTTGGAGCCGGACGACATCAACCTGGCGCTGCATAACCTGGAGAGCCAGGGCAGCGTGTTGCGAGGCCAGTTCCGCGCGCAGGACGACGTGCCGGTGGCGCGGGACGCGGATGGAAGCCCGGTGCTGGAGTGGTGCGACCGGCGGCTGCTCCAGCGCATCCACCGGCTGACGGTGGGGCGGCTGCGCCGCGAGATCGAGCCGCTGAGCGCGCAGGACTTCATGCGCTTCCTCTTCCGGTGGCACCACCTGGAGGACGTGGACGCGCTGCGGGGTTCCACGGGGCTGCTCAAGGCGGTGCGGCTGCTGCAGGGATACGAAGCGCCGGCCTCCGCGTGGGAGCGCTTCCTGTTGCCCGCGCGCATGCGGGGCTACACGCCGGACCTGATGGAGCGCGCGTGCTACGCGGGCGAGGTGGCGTGGGGGCGGGTGACGCTGAAGGATCCGCCGAAGCCCCCGGGGCCGCGCCGGGGTGCGCCGGTGTTGGAGGCGCCGGAGCCGGTGGTGGCGAAGCGGTCGTCGCCCACGCGCAACGCGCCGTTGACGTTCACGGTGCGGGAAGACCTGGAGTGGATGCTGGCGGCGGCGCGTCCGCACGCGGTGCTGGCGGATGGGGGCGTGTGGACGCCGCCGGACCTGAGCGCGGCGGCGAAGGACGTGGTGGGCGTGCTGGAGCGGCGGGGCGCGTGCTTCTTCCAGGACCTGGTGACGCGGGCGCGGCGGCTGCCGGCGGAGGTGGAGGACGCGCTGTGGGAGCTGGTGGCGAAGGGGCTCGTCACCGCGGACGCGGTGCAGAACCTGCGCATCCTGCAGAGCCCGGTGCACCGCAAGCGGCAGAAGCTGCTCAACCGGGGCGGCCCGGGCCGCTGGAGCCTGCTGGCGCCGTCGGAGCCGAAGTCGCAGGAGGAGGTGACGGAGTCGCTGGCGAAGCTGTTCCTCCAGCGCTACGGCATCGTCTGGCGAGACCTGGTGATGCGCGAGTCGCTGGCGCCCACGTGGCGCGACCTGTTGTTGGTCTACCGGCGCATGGAGGCGCGAGGCGAGCTGCGAGGTGGGCGCTTCGTGTCCGGCTTCGTGGGTGAGCAGTTCGCGCTGCCGGAAGCGGTGGACATGGCGCGAGCGGTGCGGAGATCGGCCCCGTCAGGCCTGCGCATCCAGCTGTCCGGCGTGGATCCGCTGAACCTCACGGGCGTGGTGACACCGGGCCCGCGCGTGGCCGCGCTGCCGAACAACGTCGTCACCTACGTGGATGGGATTCCGCAGGGCGTGGATGCGGTGGAGGACGCGTCGGAGAACGAGGACGCGGAAGTCGATGGGCCGCTCGCCCAGGTGAACTGACCGGAGCAGGACAGGGAGCGGTCGAGACGTTGTGTGCGTCTGGGGTTCATGGGTGGAGTGACTCCCCATGAACCCCCGCATCCGGCACGGAGGCCCCGGTTCGTACGTCAGGGCCGTCCTCGTCCTCACGGTGATGATGGCTGCCGCCTGTGGACACACCCAGCGTCCCGAGCGGAAGACCTACGTCGTTTCCGAAGATGCGCGAGGCGTCGGGACGGCGGAAGGGCCTGGCACCGGCGGCTCTGGCGCGGAGGCCTACTGCGGCGAGCTACAGAAGCAATGTTTCCAGAAGTGCTGGAGCCGCAAGCCCACCGTGGAAGACATGGAGAAGCATTCGGAGGGCCACCATCGTCTCTGCACGAGCCAATGCCTTGAAGCGTTCATGAAATGCCTCAAGGAACAGGAGGCACTGGAGCAACAGGGCGCGAAACGGGAGCTGCGATTCCCTGACATGGCGGCCGCATTGGGCTGGCTCAGGGAGCACAAATCCGAGGTGGCATTGGGAACCGTGGTCGTCGTCGCGGGAGTGGCTTTCTCGCTCGCCGTGGCTCCTGCGGGATTATTGGTGTTGAGTCCCATCTGAAAGGAGGCATCCGTGAGCAAGGCGCCGGAAGTCGATGTGGAGGATGTGCTCTCTGTCTTGAATGACGAGACCCAGCGTCACGAAAAGGGCTCACGAGAATGGAATGCCCTCCAGGTTGCGGCGATCTGCCTTGTCTACGTCCGGCACATGAACAAGCTGGACGACTTCACCAGCTACTACCGTGAGATCCTCGACCCCGATTTCAAGATCAAGGTCGAACGGGATTTCGAGACGCGTGCTGAAGCCGAGGCGTGGCTCAAGGAAGGTACGGCCGCACACGGCATGCACATCCGGATCGGAGGCAAGGGCTTCCTGGTGGTGCAACTGCCAGGACGACTCACCCTGATGAACGCCCCGTTGCCAGAAGAACTGAACGCGATGGAACCGGAGGAGGACTGACCCGGTTGGACAGTTCGGCTTCGCGCGCGATATCCGTCCCGCTGGGAGGTAGCGGTGATTCGATTCGGCCCTTGGAGCACCACCCTGGGACTGGCCGCGGGCTTTGGCGCCCTGGTGTGCGGGCTGCTCCTGACGGCTCGTGGGAACCGTTCGGCGAACCGGATCCTGGCCGGGCTGTTGGGCGTCTCCGTGCTGCGGCTGATGCCCTATGTGCTGGGCTTCGCGGGCTTCTATGACGTCCACCCGTGGCTGTCCTTCGCGCCGTTCGACCTGGGCCTCGCCACCGGGCCCTTGCTCTACCTCTACGTCCACCGCCTCGTGACGCCCACGCTGCCCGGTCGCGCATGGCGGCACTTCGTTCCCGCGGGCGTCATGCTCGGCTACACGCTGTGCGCCTTCGCGCTGCCGCTGGAGCAGAAGCTGCGCTGGAACGACTCCGTCCATGAGCCGTGGGTGGCCCCTCTGGAATCCGCCGCGAAAATGCTCTCGCTCGCGGTCTACCTGGTGGCCACGGTCCGCTTCCACGGCCGCTATCAGCGCTGGCTCGTGGAACATGTCAGCGACCGGGACTCGCACCGCCAGCCGTGGATCGCGACCGTGCTCGTGGCGCTGGAGCTGGGCTGGACCGTCACCGTGGGCTTCGCGTTCGTGGACCGGTTCCTGACGCCCCTGAGCTACTACGACCGCTTCCCGCAATATCTGCTCTTCGCGGCCATCGTCTTCTGGCTGGGATTGGAAGGCTGGCGCCATGTGGGCCACCGCTTCCCCCAGTGGGCACTCCGAGCCGAGGGCACCCCTGTTCCGGACCGGGACTGGGCCGCAACTTCAACGCCGTCATCAACGCCATGCGCGTGGCCGCGGTGCAGGAACGGCTGGCCTCCGGCGACCCGGCCTCCCTGCTGACGATGGCGCTGGACGCAGGCTTCGCATCCAAGGCCAGCTTCAACCGCATCTTCCGCGAACACACGGGCCTCAGCCCCTCAGCGTGGCGGACGGCTCAACAAACGAAAAACCGCACGCCTCCAGGACTTGAGACGACGGACGAGGAGGTCCCGGCCTAGCTCTCAGGGCCATGCTGCTCCCTTCGCTGGCCCTGACCCTGCTCCTCGCGGTTCCTGCTCCACCCTCCATCACCCTGGACCCGGCGAAGGCGCGAGCCGATGCCGCGCTCCTCCGGCGGGCGCTGGAAACCATCCATCCAGGCCTCCACCGCTATCGCGGCAAGGCCGAGACACAGGCCGCCTTCGCCCGGCTGGAGGCGGCGGCGTCACGGCCCATCACGGACCTTGCGCTGTGGCGGGAGGTCTCGCTGCTCCTCGCCGGGATCCACTGTGACCACACCAAGGTGGAGCTTCCGGAAGCGATGGAGGCGTGGCGCCGCGCTCAGCCCTCGCACCTGCCGCTGCGCTTCAAGCTCATCGAAGGCCGGATGATCGTCGTGTCGAACGACGGCCAGCCCGGCGCCCCACCGCCCGGCGCCGAGCTCGTCACCATCAACGGCCTCCGGGTGCCCCAGGTGTTGATCACCCTGGGCCGCACCGTCGCCTATGACGGCCGCACGGATCAGGCCATCGCCGCCAAGCTGGGCTCGGACGGCGACCTGATGGGAGACGACTTCAACGAAGCCTGGCCCGCCTTCCATGGGTTCCCGTCGCGCTGGGAACTCGACTGGAAGCGCCCGGGAGCGCTTCACACGTCACATGTCAGCCTGGAGCCCGTCTCGTTCACCCAGTGGACCGCGTTGCCCTGGCCGGGCAGCCCCTACCGCGACGAGTTCTACAAAGCCATCCACTGGAGGCTCGACGGCAAGGTCGCCACGCTGCGCATCGGCACCTTCGTGAACTACCGCAACCCCGTGGATGCCGACGCCTTCCTGGGCGCCTTCTTCCAGGTGTTGAAGGCCCGTGCGGTCCAACATCTGATCCTCGACCTGCGCGAGAGCGGCGGCGGTTCGGACGACGTGGCGGTCGCGCTGGGGCGCTACCTGCTTCCCGAGCCGTTCACCTGGTTGAAACCCGCCCTGCTCAAGGCGGTCCGCTACGGAGACCTTCCCCAGCACATCGAGAGTTGGGGCAATCGCCAGGAAATCTTCGAGCCGCCCCTGGACGGCTTCCACCGCACGAGGGACGGCGCGTGGGAACGGCTGCCGCGTCCGGATGAAGCGGCGAGGCAACCCCAACAACCCTCGCCAGACCGTTTCACCGGAAGGCTGACGGTCCTCACCGGTCCCATGAACGCCTCGGGCACGACGATGATCCTCGCGCACTTGAAGGAGAAGGGCGGGGCGCGACTGGCAGGCGAGGAGAGCGCGGGCAGCGCGGAAGGCCCCACGGCGGGCCGCATCTTCCTCCTGACGCTGCCTCACAGCGGCCTGCGGATCCGCATCCCCATCGCCTGGAACCGGACGAACGTGGAGCACTTCCTCGCCGGACGGGGCGTCCCCGTGGACGAGACGGTCCTCCCCACGCTCCTCGACTTCGAAGCAGGAAGGGACCGCGTGACCGAGGTTGCGAAGGCCTCCACTCCGCCCGCTGTCCCGTCCCTCGCGTCCGCGCTGGCTGGCAACTGGCGCGGAACGCTCGATTACCGCGACTTCGGAAGCGACCGGCGTGTCGTCCTCCCCACGCTGCTCACCGTGACAGGGGAGGGGAACGAAGCCCGCCTCGCCTTCACGTTCGATGACGGCCCCGGCAAGACGGTCCGCGCATCACAGGTCCTGCGGATCCGCGCGGACGGCGGGGGACTCGAAAGCGAAGAAGAGACCTCCACTGAGCGGATGCGCATCCTCGAACGCCGTGGAGGCCCCGACGCCCGCGAGCTGACCCTGGTGGCGGATGGGTCCGGGCACGAGAACGGAGCGCCTGTCGAAGTGCGCACGGTCCTGACCCGTCGTGGCGACGTCCTCTCCCTCAGCCGGCTCACACGCCGTCCCGGCGAGCCGTTCCTGCTCCGCCATGTGTACCGGCTGACGCCTCGGCCCTGAACCCCCGCCCGCGCGTCCGGTTGCGGGTTGCGTCAAAAGCCCCTGGCTGCCCGGAGGAGTCGCCAGGGGCCTGGCTTGATGGTTGCTGCTGAAAGCGCTCGTTTCAGGGCTTCTGGGTTTCCCAGTGTGCAATCTAGGCTTAATTCTTCTGAATCTAGCTCAAGCAGGATTGAAAATAGTCCACCTGGAGCCTACAATGCATCGCGTCAGCTCTCTGGAGAGGTGCGGTGATGCAGAAGTGGATGGCGATGGTCCTGCTGGTGGGCGTGGCGGTGGCGGGACTCGTGGTGGCCCCGGCGGCGCAGGTGAAGCAGGGCGGTCCCATCAACGCGGCGGACACCGCGTGGCTGCTCACCGCCACGGCGCTGGTGCTGCTGATGACGCCCGGCCTGTCGTTCTTCTACGGCGGCATGGTGCGGCTGAAGAACGTGGTCTCCACGCTGATGCAGAGCTTCATCGCCATGGCGGTCATCAGCCTGCTGTGGGTCGTGGTGGGCTTCAGCCTGTGCTTCGGTGACAGCTTCCACGGCCTCATCGGCGACCCGCGCACCTTCTTCATGTTCAGCGGCGTGGGCGGTGAGACGCACCCGGACCTGGCGCCCACGGTGCCGCTGCTGCTCTTCGCGCTCTTCCAGCTCAAGTTCGCCATCATCACCCCGGCGCTCATCACCGGCGCGTTCGCGGAGCGCGTGCGCTTCAAGGCGTACCTGCTCTTCATGGTGCTCTTCAGCCTCTTCATCTACGCGCCGCTCGCCCACTGGACGTGGCACCCGGAGGGCTTCCTGCGCCAGTGGGGCGTGCTCGACTTCGCGGGCGGCACCGTGGTGCACATGTCCGCGGGGCTCGCCGCGCTCGCGGGCGCCATCGTGCTGGGCCGCCGCCAGGTGCACCTGACGCACGCCACGCACGCTCCCGCCAACGTGCCCTTCGTGATGCTCGGCACGGGCATGCTGTGGTTCGGCTGGTTCGGCTTCAACGCGGGCTCCGCGCTGTCCGCCTCGTCGCTGGCCACGCTGGCCTTCGCCACCACCAACACCGCCTCCGCCGCCGCGATGCTCGGGTGGATCGCCTTCGACTGGCTGCGCGGCCGCAAGCCCAGCGCCATGGGCGCCTGCGTGGGCGCGGTGGTGGGCCTGGTCGCTGTCACGCCCGCCGCGGGCTTCATCACCGTGGGGCAGAGCATCCTGGTGGGCCTGGTCGCCAGCTTCGTCAGCAACGCCGCCGTGCACTTCAAGAGCCGCACCGCGCTGGACGACACGCTCGACGTCTTCCCCTGCCACGGCCTGGGCGGCATCGTCGGCATGATCCTCACCGGCGTGCTCGCGAAGGACGTGGGCCTCATCTACGGCACCACGCGCACCTTCCTCATGCACCTGCTGGCGCTGGTCGTCGTCTCCGTCTTCTCCTTCGTGGGCTCGTACATCCTCTACAAGATCGTGGACCGCATCGTCCCGCTGCGTGTCACCCGTGAGCAGGAGGAGGAGGGCCTGGACCTGAGCCAGCACGGAGAGACCGTGGGCGAGGTCCCCACCGCGGCGCTCGCCGTGCCCACGCCGCCCGCGCCCGCCGCGAGCGCGTCCACCGCGGCGGCCACCCCCCCGGGACACGCCGCTCCGTCGGAGCCCGTGCCCGCGTAGCACCCTGCTTCCAGTCCTGCCGGTGGTCACGGGGCCCCTCGCTTCACGCGGGTGGGCCCCGTGGTGCGTTGGGGCTCCAAGCGTGCGGGCCCCACGAGGCCGGAACCTGTCGGGAAGGGGATGGGCAGCGCCCCCGCTGATCATTCACGCGGGCAGCTCCCTGTCCGGGCCCCGACTTCGACCTGCCATGGATCGAACGTCTGTACATGCACGCGCGCCTGCGGCGTTGAGCCAATGCCAGCCATGAAAAGGCAAAGGCTGGATTCGCCGGAGGAACTGCATGTTGCGGAAGTGCAAGGAATTGAGAATCGCTTTATTGGGAGCCGTGCTGGCGGTCAGCGGATGCGCGAAGGAGGAGTTGCCCGCGCAGGCCCCGCCGGTGCGGGACGTCCCGGATGACGTGCAGGCCGGCCAGGGGAACACCACCAGCCTGGGCGAGCTGCCCTTCGTGCCGGGCCTGTCGGTCGCCGGAACCTTCGCCCAGAAGCTGGAGCAGCCCACGCCGTTGGGGGAGACCACGGCCGTGCACGTGAAGCTGCCGCCTCCGGCCAACCGGCTGCTCGCGGACAGTCTGGTGCGCGTGGTGGGTGACCCGGCCCGGCCCACGGTCCTGTTCCGCTCCGACACGCTGGCCCGGCTGGGCGCGATTCCCTCGAGCCCCGGTCCGGACTTCTTCACCCTCTTCTCGCAGCTGCCGGACTCGGAGCTGGAGCGCCGCAGGGAGAACGAGCGCCGGCTGGCGTCAGGCGAGTTCGGGACGCCCACCCGGGAGACCATCCTGTTCAACGGCCGCCACCCGGCTGCCCGCTACGAGGGGCTTCCCGTGGACGCCGACGCCTTCGGGCAGGGCGGGCTGGTGCCGCTCACGAGCTGTCCCCAGATGCCGTCCTCCACCCAGGCCTGGTGGGAGCGCACGCTGCTGATCCGCGACCCGGCCGTGGTGCTGGACCCGGCGCGCACGTGGGATCCGTGCACCGGCGCGGGGACGAAGGGTGGGGTGTGGACCTTCGCGCACCTCATGCGGGAGATGGCCCAGGGGTCTGGCGCGCGTCCGGAAGCGTTCGTGCTGAACTGGCTGTCCCTCTGGCTCAATGACTTCCAGTCCAACGGCGACACGGTGCCCGCGCGCCGCAAGATGTATGACGAAGTGATTGCCCCCTGGGCCGCCGCCAGCGGCGCGTCCAGCTCCCTCCAGCTCAACGCCTCCACGGGCCGCTGGGAGGTGATGCTCAGCAAGCCGCTGGACCTGGACATCGCGCCCTTCCGGCTGCTGTCCATCGTCAACCGCATCGACCTGGCGGGCAGCTCGGGCGACTACAGCCGGCCGTCCAACCCGGGCGAGCTGCGCTTCCTCTTCGGGCTGACGCGCCCCTCGCCGTGGGGAAGCGGCGGCACGGAGGCGACCTGCAACCTCAAGCCGTTCACCGTCATCTTCGAGTACGGCGTGCCGGGCGAGGGGTGTCCGGCGCTCATGGGTTGGGCGCGGCAGTGGGCCGGGATGGGGAGCTACGCCACCTTCAACGTGGCCTACCGCGCGCGGCTCGCCTTGATGACAGAGAGCGTCGTCCAGCGAGGTCGCGCTCCGGGGAAGGGCAACGGGAACGCGCTCAACCAGCTTCGCACCAACGAAGTGGCCCTGGGGTTTCCGTGGGAGCTGCGGGAGTTCCGGCTCGTGGACGAGCACCCCGTCACCGGCCAGAACACCCCCTCCAACGGGTTCCTGCGCGTTCACACCATGGCGCTGACCCCCGATGACGCGACCCACGACTTCCGGACGGACCCCGACGTGGACTTCGTCGTGCGCACGCACGTCAAGAACGGTGTTGAACAGCCGGTGACCGTGCCCACCCGGTGCTCCGCGCACTTCACGATGCCTCGAACCGTCAATGGCAGGCCATTCCTGGGCGCCAACGCGCAGGTGGCGCCGCCCACCCACTGGGAGGGGCTCACCGTGGTGCCCACCGACGCCACGGAGGTCTGCGCGCGGAAGGAGTTCTCCGCCAACACCTGCAATGGCTGTCACTTCAAGGACACGGGCACCAATGACTTCTCGGGCGTGAACAACCTCGCCTTCACGCACGTCAGCCCGACGTCGGGCATCCCGGCCCGCCTGTCGAAGTTCCTGACGGGTGGGGGCAGCGGCTTCATGTTCGTCGTGCCGGATGCCCAGTTCGGGGCGCAGGTGACGTCGTGGCCGTTCGCGGACCTGCTGCGCCGGCACCAGCGGCTCCAGGAACTGGCCAACTGCACCACGTGCGGATGGTTCATCGACCTGGATGTGGGCTACCTGGCCCGGATGGAGGCGCTCGCCGGCAGCGTGCCCCTGGACCTGCCGCCCGGCTCCCCCGAGCCGGCGCTCACGGTGGGCCCCATCCGCGACGTCGGCGTGGTGAAGCAATTGCTGGAGCTGCGCCCCGGCTTCAGGACGCAGCTCCAGGAGCTGCCGCTCGACTTCCTCCAGCCGCCAGCGGCCCGCGTCCACTGACGTTCAGCTCCGACTACGGGTAGTTGCAGGAGGGCGCGCAGTGGGGCTGGACGAGGACGCCCGTCGAGGCGTTGTAGTAGCCCAGGCAGCACTGCTCGTTGCTGCGACACTGGGACGACGGGCCTCCAGGCTCACACGCGGCGCGGCAGATGCCGTCGTAGTCACAGACCCGGCTGCCGTCCGCACGGCAATAGACCGCGCCCTCCTCGCACAGCTCCAATGCCTGCTCCGTGGTCGCCAGCGATTCCTCCGCGGGCGCCACACCGCCACAGCCCAGCACCGCCACCGCCCACAGCGCCGTCAGGATTCCAGACACTCCCAGCTTCCGCATGCTGCCTCCCGAGCGGCCCTCCAGGACGGGGGCCGTGTCGGGAGTCCGGCGGGTCCAGGATGGAAAGGCAACCCGGTGTCCCGTTTTCCTGTGAAGCGTCTGACTTTGAGCGGGTCGCTAGCGCCTGTCAGAACGCGCAGTCCTGGCCGCGCGTGGGCAGCACGGAAGCGGAGCCGGACAGCCAGGTGTCCAGCGCGCGCGCCGCTTCACGGCCGTCCGCGAGCGCCCAGACGATGAGGCTCGCGCCCCGGCTGGCGTCGCCCGCGCAGTACACGCCCGGCGCGGAGGTGGCGAACTTCGCGTCCACCTGCACCGTGCCGCGCGGCGACAGCGTCACGCCCAGCTCCTCCGGCAGCCGGTCCGTCTGGGGGCCGGTGAAGCCCATGGCCAGCACCAGCAGGTCCACCTCGAACACCTGCTCGGAGCCCGGCACCTCCACCAGCTTCAGCGCACCGCCTGGCTCGCGCTGCACCTCCACGCGCACCGCGTGCAGCCGCTTGAGCTGGCCGTCCTCGCCCTCCAGCCGCTTCGTCATCAGCGCGAAGGCGCGCTCGCCGCCTTCCTCCTGACTGGACGACGTGCGGAACACCAGCGGCCAGCGCGGCCACGGGTTCTCCTTCGCGCGCAGCTGCGGCGGCGCGGGGAGCAGCTCCACCTGCATCACGTTCGCCGCGCCCTGGCGCAGCGCCGTGCCCAGGCAGTCCGAGCCCGTGTCGCCACCGCCCAGGATGATGACCCGCTTGCCTTCGGCCTCCAGGCGCGCGTCCGGCTGCGCGCCCGCCGTCACCACCCGGTTCTGGTGCTCCAGGTAGTCCATGGCCTGCACCACGCCGGACAGCTCGCGGCCCGGCACGTCCAGCTCACGGGCCTTGCGTGCGCCCAGGGCCAGCACCACGCCGTCGTACTGCTCGCGCAGCGCGCGCCAGCCCGGCGTCACGGCCACGTCTTCACCGGTGCGGAAGACGATGCCCTCCGCCTCCATCAGCGCAATGCGGCGGTCCAGCACCGCCTTCTCCAGCTTGAAGTCCGGGATGCCGTAGCGCAGCAGGCCTCCGGCGCGAGCGTCCTTCTCGTACACCGTCACGCTGTGCCCGGCCGCGTTGAGCTGCGCCGCCGCCGCCAGGCCCGCGGGGCCGGAGCCCACCACGGCCACGCGCTTGCCCGTGCGCCGCGCCGGAGGCCGGGCCTTCACCCAGCCCTCCGCGAAGGCGCGCTCCGAAATCTCCTTCTCCATCTGCTCGATGGTGACCGCGTCCCGGTCGATGGCCAGCACGCACGCGGCCTCGCACGGCGCGGGGCACAGCCGTCCGGTGAACTCCGGGAAGGTGTTGGTGCGGCTGAGCACCTGGTACGCCTCCTTCCACTGGCCCCGGTACACCGCGTCGTTGAAGTCCGGGATGAGGTTCCCCAGGGGACAGCCCTGGTGGCAGAAGGGGATGCCACAGTCCATGCAGCGCCCCGCCTGCCGCTTCGCCTCCTCCGGCGCCAGCGGCAGGTGCAGCTCACGCCAGTCCTCCAGGCGCTCCGACTTGTCCCGCTTGGGGGCGGGGACGCGCTGCCACTCCATGAAACCCGTGGGCTTGCCCATGGCTCAGGCCCCCCCGCCGACGACGTGGAGTTGCTGCACGCCCGCGGCCGGTGGCGGCCTGCGCGCCGCCCTGCGCGCCTGGAGCACGCGCTTGTAGTCGGACGGCATCACCTTCATGAACTGCGGCACCATCAGCTCCCAGTTGTCGAGCACCCGCCGCGCCAGTGCGCTGCCGGTGTGGTGCAGGTGGCGTTCAATCATCCCGTGCACGAGCCAGATTTCGGACTCGTCCACCAGCGACTCCAGCTCCACCATCTCCAGGTTGCAGCGCTCGCGGAAGTTGCGCTCGCGGTCCAGCACGTACGCGGTGCCGCCGCTCATGCCGGCCGCGAAGTTGCGGCCCGTCTGGCCCAGCACCACCACCACGCCGCCCGTCATGTACTCGCAGCCGTGGTCGCCCACGCCCTCCACCACCGCCTGCGCGCCGCTGTTGCGCACCGCGAAGCGCTCGCCCGCGAGGCCCCGCAGGTACACCTCACCGGCCGTGGCGCCGTAGAGCACCGTGTTGCCGACGAGCACGTTCTCCTCGGGCGTGAAGCGGCTGCCCTCCGGCGGATAGACGATGACGCGTCCGCCGGACAGCCCCTTGCCCAGGTAGTCGTTGGTGTCGCCCTCCAGCTCCAGCGTCACGCCCGACGCGAGGAACGCGCCGAAGCTCTGGCCCGCGGAGCCCTTCAGCTTCACCCGCAGCTTCCCGTCCGGCAGCCCCTGCGCGCCGTGGCGGCGGGCAATCTCACCCGACAGCATGGCGCCCACCGCGCGGTGCGTGTTCGACACCGGCAGCGACAGCATCAGCGGCGGCCCGCCCGCGAGCACCGGCTGCGCCTTGGTCAAGAGCTCGTGGTCCAGGTGGTCCGACACGTCCTTGCGGTGCGGCGTCTGGCAGTGGCGCGGCTCGCTGGCCGGCGCGGACGGCGCGGTGAGCAGCGCGGACAGGTCCACCCTGCGCGCCTTCCAGTGGTCCACCGCCGCGCGCTGGCGCAAGAGGTCCACGCGGCCCACCAGGTCCTCCAGCTTGCGCGCGCCCAGCTTCGCCATGTGCCGGCGCAGGTCCTCCGCCAGGAGCAGGAAGAAGCTCACCACGTTCTCCGGAGTGCCCTGGTAGCGCTCGCGCAGTGCCGGGTCCTGCGTGGCGATGCCCGCCGAACAGGTGTTGAGGTGGCACTTGCGCAGCATGATGCAGCCCACGGACACGAGGCTCGCCGTGGCCAGGCCGAACTCCTCCGCGCCCAGCAGCGCCGCCACCAGCACGTCGCGCGCGGTGCGCAGGCCGCCGTCCACCTGCACGCGGATGCGCGAGCGCAGGCCGTTGTGCACCAGCACCTGCTGCGTCTCCGCCAGCCCCAGCTCCCACGGCAGCCCCGCGTGCTGGAGGCTGGAGAGGGGAGAGGCGCCCGTGCCGCCCTCGTAGCCCGCCACCACCACGCAGCCCGCGCCCGCCTTCGCGACGCCCGCGGCGATGGTGCCCACGCCCACCTCGCTCACCAGCTTCACGCTCACGCGCGCCTTCGCGTTGACGGACTGGAGGTCGTAGATGAGCTGCGCCAGGTCCTCGATGGAGTAGATGTCGTGGTGCGGCGGCGGGGAGATGAGCGTCACGCCCGGCGTGCTCCAACGCACGCGCGCGATCCGCTCATCCACCTTGTGGCCCGGCAGCTGGCCGCCCTCGCCGGGCTTGGCGCCCTGGGCCATCTTGATTTGAAGTTCGTCCGCGTTGACCAGGTACTCGGCGGTGACGCCGAAGCGCGCGCTCGCCACCTGCTTGATGGCGCTGCGTCGCGAGTCGCCGTTCGCGTCCTTCGTGTAGCGGCGGGACTCCTCGCCGCCCTCGCCGCTGTTGGACTTGCCGCCCAGCCGGTTCATCGCGATGGCCAGCGTCTCGTGCGCCTCCGCGCTGATGGAGCCGAAGGACATGGCGCCGGTGACGAACCGCCGCGCCAGCTCCAGCGCGGGCTCCACCTCGTCCAGCGGCACCGGCGTGCAGCCGTCCGTCACCACGTCCAGCAGGCCGCGCAGGTTGCTGTGCTCGCGCGTCTCGTCGTCCGCCAACTGGGAGTACTCCTGGAACTGCGCCGCGTCGTTCGCGCGCACCGCCGCCTGGAGCTTCGCCACGGTGGAGGGGTTCCACTTGTGGCGCTCGCCCTGCCGGCGCCAGCGGAACTGCCCGCCCACCGGCAAGAGGTCCTCCTCACCGTCCGCTCCGGCGCCGAAGCCGCGCGCGTGCCGCTCCGCCACTTCACGGCCCAGCTCCGGCAGGCCCACGCCCTCCACGCGCGACGAGGTGCCGGTGAAGTGCTTCTCGATGAGGCTTCGCTGGAGCCCCACCGCCTCGAACAGCTGCGAGCCGCGGTAGGACTGGAGCGTGGAGATGCCCATCTTGGACATCACCTTGAGCAGGCCCTCCTCCAGTCCGTGGAGGTACTGGGCCTGCGCCTTGTCCGCGTCCGCCTTCAGCTCACCCGCGTCCGCCAGCGCGCGCAGCGTGTCCAGCGCCAGGTACGGGTTCACCGCGGACACGCCGTAGGCGAACAGACACGCGAAGTGGTGCACCTCGCGCGCCTCCGCCGTCTCCAGGACGATGCCCGTGTACATGCGCGTGCCGTCGCGCACCAACCGCTGGTGCACCGCGGACACGGCCAGCAGCGCGGGGATGGCCGCGTGCGCCGAGTCCACGCCCCGGTCACTCAGCACGAGGATGCTCGCGCCCGCGTCCACCGCGTCCACCGCCGCCGTGCACAGCCGCTCCACCGCGACCTCCAGCGCCGTGGCCGCGCCGCCCGCGTGCGGATACAGCAGGCTCAAGGGACGCGGCTCGAAGAGGCCCGTGTCGCCGCGCAGGTTGGCCAGCCGCGCCAGCTGCCCGTTGGTGAGGATGGGGCCGGGCAGGGACAGCCGGTGGCACTGCTCGGGTGTCTCCTCGAAGGTGTTGCCCTCCGGGCCCAGCGCGGTGGCCAGCGTCATCACCAGCGCCTCGCGCAGCGGGTCGATGGGCGGGTTGGTCACCTGCGCGAAGAGCTGGTGGAAGTAGTTGAAGAGGGTGGGGGCCTGGTCGCTCAGCACCGCGAGCGGCGTGTCCGTGCCCATGGAGCCCGTGGGCTCCTTGCCCGTCTCCGCCATGGGCACCAGCGTGGTGCGCACGTCCTCGTCCGTGTAGCCGAACGCGCGCTGCAACCGCCACAGCGCCTCGCCCTTCAGACGCGCGGGGGCGGGGACCGCGGGCAGGTCCTCGAAGGTGAAGACGTTGCGCTGGAGCCAGCGGCGGTAGGGCCAGCGTGAGGTGATTTCACGCTTCACCTCCTCGTCCTCCAGGATGCGCCCTTCGGTGGTGTCCACCAGCAGCATGCGGCCCGGCGTCAGCCGCCCCTTGCGGCGCACCTGCGACGGGGGCACGTCGATGACGCCCGTCTCCGACGCCAGGATGATGCGGTCGTCCTCCGTCACCAGGTAGCGCGCGGGGCGCAGGCCGTTGCGATCCAGCGTCGCGCCAATCAGCTGTCCGTCCGTGAACGCGATGGCGGCGGGGCCGTCCCACGGCTCCAGCAGGGACGCGGAGTACTCGTAGAAGGCGCGGCGCTCGTCGCCCATCTCCTTGTGACCCTCCCACGCCTCCGGGATCATCATCATCATGGCGTGGGGCAGGGTGCGGCCGCCCAGGTAGAGCAGCTCCACCATGTTGTCGAACTGGGCGGAGTCGCTCTTGCCCGGGACGATGATGGGCCACAGCGGCTCCAGGCTGCCGCCCAGCTTCGCCGTCTGGAGCAGCCCGCGCCGCGCCGTCATCCAGTTGCGGTTGCCACGCAGTGTATTGATTTCACCGTTGTGCGCGATGAAGCGGAACGGCTGCGCCAGCTCCCACGTGGGGAAGGTGTTGGTGGAGAAGCGCGAGTGCACCAGCGCCAGCGCGCTGACGAACTCCGGGTGCCGCAGGTCCGCGTAGAAGCGCGGCAGCTGCCGGGGCAGGAGCAGCCCCTTGTAGATGAGCGTCTCCGACGAACAGCTGGCCACGTGGAAGCGCCCCTGCGGATCCACGCCGCGCGCCAGCACGCGGTTCTCCACCAGCTTGCGGATGCGGTAGAGCTTGCGCTCGAAGGCGCTGGGCACCACGCGCCGCCGCGCGATGAAGAGCTGCCGGATGACCGGCGCCGCCTGGCGAGCGAGCGGCCCCAGCTCCTCCGGCGCCACCGGCACGTCGCGCCAGCCGAGCAGCCGCTGGCCCTCCTCCTCCACCACGTCCTCGAACAGCGCCTCGCACGCGCGGCGCGCCTCCGGCTCCGGCGGCAGGAACACCTGCGCCACGCCGTACTGGCGGCGCGGCGGCAGCTCGAAGCCCATCCGCGGCGCTTCGTGGTTGAAGAAGCGGTGCGGCAACTGCACCAGGATGCCGGCGCCGTCGCCCGTCTCCGGGTCGCGCCCTGCCGCGGCGCGGTGGCTCAGCCGGTTGAGCAGCTCCAGCGCGTCCTCCACGATGCCCCGCGAACGCTGCCCCCGGATGTGGGCCACGAACCCCACACCGCAGGCGTCGTGCTCGGTCTCCGGCTCATACAATCCGTAGCGCGGAGGGCGGGTGAACGGCATCGTCGGGACCCCTTTCCCGCCTGACGCGGGAAGCCAAGCTGTGGAGCATGCAGGCTAACGCGCCGTGTCGCACCCCGTAAAGACAGGGTGGTCCAGGGGGTCGAGTCACCGCGTGGAGTGGTGCCGGGGAAACAGGCCCCGCGTGAAACCTCACGCTGGGTGCGTCCCGCGCCGCGTGCATGGATGGACGGACAACAGCCGTCTGCGATGAACGGCCAACATTCAGGGCAATTGGTTCTTTCCATGCGCCGTGCCGCTTCCCATCCTTCCAGCGACCTTGGCACTGCTTCAGCGGCTGAAGACGGAGACGCGCCCGCACCACGAGCGCACGGAGGGCGTGGTGCGCCTGATGGACGCGCGCCTGACGCCCCAGGATTACCAGCGCCATCTGGAGGCCTTCCACGGCCTCTACCTGCCGCTGGAAGCACTGCTCGCCGGGCCCCTGTCGGCGCTGGAGCCGGCGCTGAAGCTGGAAGCGCGCTGGAAGACGCCGCTGTTGGAAGAGGACCTGCGCGCCATGGGGCACGACACGGCGTCACTCGCGCGGCTGCCGCGTGCCTCGCCGCTGCCATCCCTGCCGGGGCTGGCCGAGGCGCTGGGCTGCGCGTACGTGCTGGAGGGCTCCACGCTGGGTGGCCAGCTCATCCTGCGCCACCTGACGCGCCACTTCGGTCCGGACGCGCGCGTGGGGACCTTCGCCTTCTTCCGGGCCTACGGTGAGCAGGTGGGCCCCATGTGGCGCGCCTTCGGTGCCGCCGTCACCCAGGCGTCCGAACGGGCTGCCTCCGAGTCCTTCGACGCGGCCGTCGTACAGGGCGCCCGCGACACCTTCGACACCTTCGCCGCCTGGTTGATGCGAGAGCACGATGTCCCCGTCCGTCTCTGATGCCGACCTCAGCGTTTGTGATCGCGAGCCCATCCACCTGCTGGGGGGCATCCAGCCCCGGGGCGTGCTCGTCGCGTTCCGGAAGGACACGGAGGCTGTCGCCGTCGTGAGCGCGAACGTCCACGCGCTGCTCGGCGCCGGGCCGGACGCGCTGCTGGGAAAGCCCCTCTCCCGCGTGCTGCCGCACGGGCTGCTCGCGCGCGTGGAGGCGGGCGTGGGCCCGGGGCCCGTCACCGTGGAGGTGTCGGGACAGCGCTGCTCGGCGCTCCTGCACGACAGCGACGGCCTGCGCGTGCTGGAGCTGGAGCCGCTGGCGGACGAGGACGTGGGCGCGGAGGAGACCGCGCTGGGCGCGGTGCAGCGGCTGGTGTCGCCGCTGGCGCGCGCGAAGGGGTCCACCGCGCTGCTCCAGGAGGCCGCGGACGCGGTGCGGGAGCTCATCGGCTACGACCGGGTGATGGTCTACCGCTTCCACGCGGACTTCCACGGCGAGGTCGTGGCGGAGAGCTTGCGCGAGGGCGTGGACTCCTTCCTGGGCCTGCACTACCCGGCGACCGACATCCCCGTGCAGGCGCGCGCCCTCTACACGCGCCACCCCGTGCGCCTCATCGCGGACGTGAACGCGAAGGTCGTGGCGCTGGTGCCCGCGGTGCTGCCCGGCACCCAACGCCCGTTGGACCTGTCCGGCGCCGCGCTTCGCGGCGTGTCGGAGATCCACCTGGAGTACCTGCGCAACATGGGCGTGGGCGCGTCCTTCAGCGTGTCGCTGCTGAAGGACGGACAGCTCTGGGGGCTCATGGCCTGCCACCACCTGACGCCCCGGAAGGTGTCCGCCGCGCGGCGACAGGCGTGCGAGGTGCTGGCGCGGCTGCTGGCGCTCCAGCTCTCCGCGGAGGAGCGCGGTCTGGAGGCCGCTGCCCAGGCGCGCCGCGCGTCGCTGCTCAACATGCTGGTCATGCCGAAGCTGGGCGAGCGCACCCCCGCGAACGCGCTGGAGGCGCAGGCCCCGCTGCTGATGGAGCTCACGGGCTCGCACGGCGTGGCGCTGGTGCTGGGCGCGAGCGCGGGCTCGGAGGCGTCACCGCTGCTGCTCGGCACCACGCCGTCGGCGGAGGAGGTGCGTGCCCTGGTGGCATGGCTTTCGGCGCGGGAGCTGCCGGACGAGGTCTTCTACGTGGACCGGCTGGGGGACGTGTACCCGCCGCTGGCCTCGCGCGCGGACGTGGCCGCGGGCCTGCTGGCGGTGCGCCTGGACCCTTCCGTGCCGCACTTCGCGCTGTGGTTCCGCCCGGAGGTGGCGCGCACCGTGGCGTGGGCCGGCAACCCGCACAAGCCCGTGCGCCCGGAGCCGGGCCATGAACGGCTGCGCCCTCGCGCGTCCTTCGACGTGTGGCGCGAGGAGATGCGGGGCGCCTCCACCCCATGGTCCGCGCAGGACCTGGAGGCAGGGCGCGCGCTGAAGGGCGCGCTGGTGGGCGTGGTGCTGCGGCACGCGGAGGAGCTGGCCCGGCTGTCGCGTGAGCTGGCCCGCTCCAACGCGGAGCTGGACGCGTTCGGCGGCACCGTGGCGCACGACCTCAAGGAGCCCCTGCGCGGCATCCTCCAGTACAGCTCCTTCCTCCAGGAGGACTTCGGCCCCACGCTGGGCGCGGACGGACGCGCGCAGCTGGAGGCCCTGGCGTGGCTGGCGAAGCGCACGCACGAGCTGCTCGACAACCTCTTCGAGTACAGCCGCCTGGGCCGGCTGGAGCTGTCGTGGGAGGAGATGGATCAGCAGGCCCTGGTGGAGGACGTGCTCAAGACGCTGGGCGCGCGGCTGGAGGAGGGCAGGGTGGAGGTCCGCCTGCCCCGCCGCCTGCCCACCGCGGCCTGTGACCCCATCCGCATCCGTCAGGTGTGGGCCAACCTCATCAGCAACGCGGCCAAGTACCAGACAGCCGAGCCGCGCTGGGTGGAGGTGGGCTTCCTGGGGCCGGGAGAAACGCGGCCGGAAGCGGCGCGCCACGTCACCGCGCCCTACCTTTTCTACGTGAAGGACCCCGGCATCGGCATCGCACCGCATTTCCATGAAGCCATCTTCGAGCTGTTCCGCCGCCTGCACCCCGCGCAGGCCTATGGCGGCGGCACGGGGGCGGGGCTGGCCATCTCGCGCCGGCTGGTGTCGCTGCACGGCGGCGCGCTCTGGGTGGACTCCGCGCTGGGAAAGGGCTCCACGTTCTTCTTCACGCTGGGCGAGGAACCGCGACCATGAAGCCGCTCCTGCTGGTGGAGGACAGTGATCCGGACGCGGAGGCGCTGATGCGCATCGCGAAGCGTCTGCCGCTGCCCGTGCCGGTGGTGCGCGTGCGCGACGGCGAGAACGCCCTGGACTACCTCTACCGGCGCGGTGACCACGCGGACGCGGAGCGCCCGGTGCTCATCCTGCTGGACCTGCACATGCCCGGCATCGGCGGGCGCGAGGTGCTCACCACGCTGAAGGCGGACCCCGGCCTGCGCTCCATCCCCGTCATCATCTTCTCCTCCTCCTTGGAAGCGGGGGACGTGGACGGCGCCTACGCGGACGGCGCCAACAGCTACCTCTTCAAGCCGGAGGTCGGTCCCCAGTTGCAGGCCACCGCCGAAGCACTGCATGCCTTCTGGTTCCGGGCCGCGCGCCTGCCCGAGGCCCAGGAGTCAGAGGCATGAGCCTGCGCGTGCTGCTGGTCGATGACGGCATGGCGGACCGGCTCGCGGTCAGCCGTGCGCTGGCGCGTGATCCGGACATGAAATGGGAGGTGGTGCCGGTGTCCTCCGCGGAGGATGCGCTGGCATACCTGTCCGCCAACGCGGTGGACGCGATGCTGCTCGACTACCACCTGCCCGGCATGAACGGCGTCTCCATGCTGCGGCAGCTGGCGGAGCTGGGCCTGCCCAAGGTGCCCGCCGTGGTGGTGCTCACCGGCAGCGGCAACGAGCGCGTGGCGGTGGACGCCATGAAGGCCGGCGCCCAGGACTACCTCGTGAAGGAGGCCTTCAGTCCGGAGCGCCTGCGCCGCAGCCTGCGCACCGCGGTGGACACGGTGCTCATGACGCGCGAGCTGGAGGAGCGCCGCCTGCGCGCCGAGCGCGCCGAGGCCGCCGCCCGCGAAGCCCTGGCCGTGCGCGACGAGCTCTTCTCGCTGGCGACGCACGACCTCAAGGGCCCGCTTCAAATCATGACGCTCAACGCGCAGGTGCTGCGCCGGCAGATTCCCGCCGCGTCGATGACGCCCGGCCTGGAGACGCGCCTGGGCCACATCGTGCGCGCGGCGCACCGCATGGCGGAGCTCATCGACCACTTCCTGGAGGTGACGCGCGGTCAGGAGCGCCCGCTCAAGCGCGAGCCCATGGACCTGCTGGCCATGGTGCGCGGCAAGGTGCGTGAGATGGAAGCCACCGCCTCGCGCCACCGCTTCGTCCTGGAGGCGCCGGACGGGCGCGACTTCACCGGCGAGTGGGACGCGCACGCCCTGGAGCGCGTGCTGGAGAACCTGATGGGCAACGCGGTGAAGTACAGCGCCGCGGACTCCACCGTCACGGTGCACCTGACGGTGGAGGAGGCGGACGCGCAGCAGTTCGTGCTGCTCGCCGTGACGGATCAGGGCATCGGCATTCCTGCGGCGGACCTGCCCTTCGTCTTCGAGCGCTTCCACCGCGGCCGCAACGTGTCCCGGGACGTGTCCGGCAGCGGCGTGGGCCTGGCCAGCGCGCGCCGCATGGTGGAGTTGCACGGCGGCACGCTCGCCGTGCGGAGCGTGGAAGGGCAGGGGTCCACCTTCACGGTGCGCCTGCCCCGGGGCATCCCGCTCAGCGCGGGCCCCACGCCGGCCCCGCCAGGGCCCGCCCCCGCCAGCGGCGGCCCCGAACACACCGCGCCCTAGCGCGGGACTTCAGGGCACCGCGGGAACGCTGCCGCGCAGCATGAAGAACACCACCACGCCCGTCACCGACACATAGAGCCAGATGGGCGCCAGCCACCGCGTCACCTTGCGGTGCCGGGCGAACTGCTGCCGCCAGGAGAAGTAGAAGGCCACCAGCGCCAGCGGCAGCACCGGCATGGACAGCAGCACGTGGCTGGCCAGCAGCGTCAGGTACAGCCCGCGGAAGTCGCCCACGTAGCGCGTGTCCCCGTGCACGAAGTGGTAGGCGAGGTAGCCCACCAGGAACAGCGCGGACGCGATGAACGCGCTCACCATCAGGTTCTGGTGCACCCGCCGCGCGCCGCGCTTGATGGCCACCCATCCGCCCAAGAGCAGCACCGCCGCCGTCGCGTTGAACCCCGCGTTCACCGCCGGCATGAAGCGCAGGTCCACGCCCATGCCCGCGCCTCCGCGCCGGATGAGCAGCAGCCACGCCAGCAGCGCCAGCGCGCCAGCGGACACCACGCCGATCGCGATGAAGAAGGAGCGGTCGTGGGTGGACGGAGACGACGGGGAAAGCCCGGAAGCGGCGTTGGACATGCCCCCTTGTGGCTCGCGCCAGGGCCCGCGTGCAACCGCGCGTACGAGCAGGGGCCTACATCGACCGATATGTCGGTTGAATGGAATCGGTTAGGTTAACTGGATCTCAAACCGGAAAATCCTTCATACTCTTGTTCACTGCGTCACCCCCGACCCCCCCTCTCGGAGGTTCACCGTGTTCAGCGTGCGATGCCTTGCCCCCCTGGCGAGCGCCGCCCTCCTGCTCGCCCTGCCCGCCGCCGCTGAAGAAGCGGTGTGCGCGCCCGTGGCGAAGGTTCCCTTGGAGCGGCATCTAAGGCAGCTCTCTCTCGATTTGCTGGGACGTCCTCCGACCATGGAGGAGTACAAAACGTTCCAGGCGAAAGGCTCCGTCACCGCTGCGGACGTCCGCAAGATGATGGGTGAAGAGTCCTTCTACGCCCGGATGCGCGAGTTCCACCGCGCCCTCCTGCGCTCGAACATCAACTCGAGCGTGCAGGGCAACGGCGACTACCGCGTGTCCGGCACGCCGCTGAGCTTCGCCGGCAACAACTCCAACGCCCTGCGCGGTGGCCAGAGCCAGCGCTGTGACGGAGAGATTGCCCAGGACAGCTGCAAGGCGAACCCGCAGGACGCGCACCAGGACAACTCCACGGCCCCCGCCTGCCGGGACGCGCAGGGCGTGCCGCTGCCGGTCAGCTACGACTACGACACGAACTTCTACCAGTGCCGCCAGCTGGACGTGAACGCCACGGCGCCGGAGCTGAAGTTCGCGGACTGCAACGCGCTGAAGGCGAACGCGACGTACGGCAAGTACGTGAACTTCTGCGACAACCGCTACCTGGCCTCCGCGGGCAAGTCCGTGGGCTACCTGTGCCTGCCGGACCCGAACAAGAACACCACCAACGTGCTGGTGCCGTCGCCGGCCACGGGCGTCATCACCTCCTGGGTGCAGCCGGCGGGTGGGACCGGCACCCTGACGCTGGATCGCTGCGGGTTCGACATCTCCACGAGCCAGGCGGGCGTCTGGAGCCCGAGGCGGGGTTGCGTGCAGCGCGAGGGCTACGTCACCACCACGGTGCAGCCCTACTGGTCCACCACCACGGAGCCCGTGAAGGTGTGCGCCATCGAGGCGCAGGACCGCCCGACGAACCCGTACACGGGCGCGGCCTGTGAGACGTCGCGCTTCAACGGCGACCGCAGCTGCGGCTGCGGCGACAAGATGCGCCGCTGCGAAATCACCGAGGTGCACACCGCGCGCGTCGCCGCCTTCAACGAAGAGCCGCTCTACATCACGGACTCCGTGGTGCGGAACGACGAGCCCTACTTCAACATCCTCACCACCCGCCGCTCCTATGTGAACGGCCCGCTGTCGGAGTTCTACCGGCAGCGCCAGGGCGTGGGCGTCTTCAGCGTGAAGGCCCCCGCGGACAGCGCGGTGCTGCCCTCCGTGACGTACGCCAGCACCACCCAGTGGAGCGAGTACGTCCGCGACAACACCCACTCCGGCGTGCTCACCACGCCCGCGTTCCTCTACCGCTTCCCCACCCAGCGCGCCCGCGTGAACGAGTTCTACGAGGCGTTCCTCTGCAAGCACTTCGCCCCGGCCGCGGACGCGTCCCTGCCGCCCCCGGACGACGCCTGCAACCGCGAGAACAACCTGGCCAAGCGCTGCGGCTGCAACTACTGCCATGCCACCATCGAGCCCACGGGCGCGCACTGGGGCCGCTACGCGGAGCGCTCCGCGCTGTTCCTGTCCGCGGACCAGTTCCCCCGCCTGGACGTGAAGTGCCGCGACTGCGCCATCAACGGTGACACCAGCTGCGGCGGCGAGTGCAGCCAGTACGTGATGCAGGCCTTCGACGGCGACGGCGCCAACTCGCTGGGCCTCTTGAAGACCTACCTCTACCGCACCACGGACGAGGAGAAGAACATCGAGGGCGGCCCGCAGGCGCTGGTGAAGCGCATGATGGAGACGGGCGACCTGGAGCGCTGCACCGTCAAGCGCGTCTGGAACGAGTTCCTGGGCCGCGCGATGACGGCCGAGGAGCAGCGGATGTACCTCCAGACGCTGTCGCAGGACTTCGCCAAGAACAACCACAGCCTCAAGGGACTCATCGAGCAGGTGGTGATGTCCGACGCGTACCGGAGGATCGACTGATGCGCCGCCTACTGTTGACCGCGCTGCTCGCGCTCGCCACGGGCTGCACGCAGGGCTCCGTGGACGTCCCCGCCAAGCCCGTTCCGCTGGACGCCCAGCTGGACCCGGTGCCCAACCCGCACGGGAACACGGACCAGATCGACCCGCTGCCGGACCCGGAGGCCCAGGGCGGCAGCGTGGGCCGCGCGCCCCGCCGCCTCACCGTCGCGCAGCTCAAGGAGTCCATCAAGATCGCCGTGGGCATGGAGTGGGATGAGCTGGAGTCGCGCGCCGCGTCGCTGGGCCGCGCCGACTACGCGCTCATCACCACGGAGAACACGGAGCCCAACCTCGTCTTCGCCCGCTTCCTGGACGACGGCGCGCGCAAGGTCTGCATCGCCCAGGCGCAGAAGGACATCGCGCAGGCGGACGTGACGCTGCGCACCCTGGGCCGCACGCTGCCCACGCCCATGAGCGACCTCACCAAGCTCACGGACGCGCAGGTGAACGAAACGCTCGTGTACCTCTCCACCCGGTTCTGGGGCGCGCCCCTCTCCGGTGACGAGCTCACGCGCTACTCCACGTTCTTCCGCAAGGCCGCCGCCCGGGCCGAAACCCTCAAGAAGCGTGACCAGGCGCTGGCGGTGGTGTGCATCGCCATGCTGACGGACTCGCGCTTCATCACCTACTGACCTTGACGGTGCCTGCGATGAAGAAGACACGCCAAGACGACCTCAGCTGCCCCGAGCGCCGCACCTTCCTCAAGGCCGGAGCCGGCTTCATGGGCTCCCTCCTCCTGGGAGGCATCCCCTTCAAGGCCGTGGCCCAGGCGACCAACCTGGCCGCGCCCGACCGCTGCTTCGTGTTCGTGTATTTCAGCGGCGGGTGGGATCAGCTGCTCGCGTTCGACCCGCGTGACCCGGCGGTGTTCACCGCCGACCGCGTCTCCGAGACGCGCATCATGCCGGGCTACAGCCTGCTCTCCACGGACTCCCGCTTCCAGCAGGTGCCCATCGTTCCCAAGGAGCGCGCGGGCGCCGGCCCCTCGACGATGACCTTCGGGCCCGCGGTGGGCGCGCTGTCGGACCACTACGACCTGATGACGGTGGTGCGCGGCATCAACATGAGCACGCTCACCCACGAGGTGGGCTACCGCTACTTCCTCACGGGGAAGATGCCCATCGGCAGCGCGGCGCGCGGCTCCTCCACCGCCACGGAGATCGTGGGCCAGATGAAGCCCACGGTGCCCATCCCGTCCATCGCCCAGGGCGTGGAGTCCTACAACGACCGCTACGGCGGCTACGCCAACGCGCTGCGCGTGAGCGGCCTGGCGGACCTGGTGCTCACGCTGGATCCGCCCACCGCGGCGCGCCAGCTGGACAGCGAAATCGAGAAGAGCCTCATCGACCTCAACGGCATGCCCATCACCTGCGAGGAGCAGGCGCTCACCGCGCGGGGCGTGGGCTCGGCCTACGAGAGCAGCCGCGGCCAGATGCAGTCGGTGATGGAGAACAAGCTGTCGGACTCGTTCCGCTTCCAGCTGGCGGCCAACCAGTCCGTGCGCGACTTCTACGGGCTCAACGGCCAGTCCTATCCGTACAACAGCGCCGCGGGCCGCGCCGCCATGGTGGCCACCGCCCTGAAGAAGGGCATCAGCCAGTGCGTGTCCATCAACCTGGCTGGCGGCCTGGACACCCACTTCGGCACGCAAGTCACCCATGCAAGCAACCAGCGGGCGGGATTCGACGCGCTGAACCTGTTGGTGAATGATCTCCGCCAGACGTCTCACCCCGGCGGCGGCAACTTCATGGACCACACCACCATCCTGGTGTTCAGCGAGTTCGCTCGCACGCCCACCATCAACGCCACGGGCGGGCGCGACCACCACCTGTCCAACAGCTGCCTGCTGATGGGCGCGGGCATCAAGCACAACCTGGTGGTGGGCCGCAGCGGTGACATCGGCATGTCGCCGGGCACGGTGGACCTGCGCACGGGCGCCAACGACCCCAACGGCTCCAACATCTTCCCCGAGCACATCATCGCCACGGTGCTGGCCTCGGCGAAGTTGGACTACAGCATCACGCGGGTGGACCCGCTGCGGTTCATCCTTGCCTGAACCTTGATGAGCACTCCCTCCTCGCGTCCCCGGCCGCGCCACGGTTCCCCCACCGTGGCGCGTTTCCTCTCCCCCTCGATCCTGCTCTGCGCCGCGGTGTTGTTGTCCGCGTGCGGCGAGGACGCACCCCCGGGCAGCGACCCGGCGAAGCCCGCGGCATTCACGGCCACCCAGGTCTCCACGGCGCAGTCCCTGGCCGCGATGCCCGGCTTCGCGGACCAGTCCGGCGGCGGCATCTTCGCCACCGCGACAGGTGAAGCCGTGCGCTTGCGGCTGGACGGCTCCAGGGCCGCGCTCGCCGCCCATCCGCAGAACACGGCGCCCCTGGGCGCGGTGCGCGCCACCTTCCGCCTGGGGCCGCACAGCGCCCTGGTGGAGACGGACCGCGGCCTGTTCCTGGCGGATCAGGGCTGGCTCATCGAACCGCTGTGGCAGGAGGTGCTGGGCACCGGCATCGTCGCCACCGCGCAGACGGCGGACGGCGCCGCCTGGATTGCCCACCCCACGGGCCTGTTCCAGATCCAGGGCGGCGTGCTCGCGTCGTTGAAGCTGTCCGGGCAGCCGCTCACCGGCATCACCACCATGACGGCCGCGCCCGCGGAGGACGGCCTCGCGGGCCTGTGGTTCGCGCGCGAGGGCAAGCTGAACGTGGTGGTCGCGTCCGCGCCGGGCGTCTACCAGGTGCGCGGCACGGACGCGCCGCTCAACGGCGGTGAGACGGTGCAGACGCTCGCGGGGCTGGGCGCCGGCACGGGCGCGCCGGGCGAAATCTGGGTGCTCACCAGCACCCGCCTGCTGCGCCGGAACACGGACGGCTGGAGCACGGTGGCGCTGCCGTCGCGGCCCGAACAGCTGCTGGGCGCGGGGCGCTACCTCTGGGCCCGCGCGGGCGACCGGCTCTACACCTACGACGCGGACGCGAAGGTCTGGGGCTCCGCGGAGGGGCTGCCTTCCGGGTCGGTGACGCTGCTGGCCGCGGACGAGAGCGGCTGTGCGTGGGTGCGCGTGGGTGACCAGGCCCTGGCCATCAGCCAGACGCCGGCGCCGCGCGTGACGGGCATGCACCAGGGCATGCTGGTGGTGGAGGACGGGCTGATTGTCCAGGCCCACCTGCCGCCGGGCAGCCCGCCGAAGAGCGTCCACTTCCAGCTGGAGGGCCAGGAGGTCGAAGCGACTGGGCCCGCGTTCAGCATGGGCGGCCTGGAGGCGGATGGGGAGACGCTCAAGGCGTTCTCCTTCACCAACCTGGCGCCGGGCGGGCACACGCTGGGCGTGGTGTCCCGCTTCGAGGACGGCTCGGAGGCGCGGCGGCAGATGCCCTTCCTCTACCAGCCGCTCACCACCACCCCCAGCTACGCGCGCGACATCCGGCCCATCCACGAGGCCCGCTGCGCCAAGTGCCACACCACCAGCCCTGGCCGGCCGCTGAACACCTACGACTTGTGGAAGTCCAACGCCCAGCTCATCAACGCGGCGGTGCGCGACCTGCGCATGCCCGCGGACGGGCCGTTGGATCAGCAGGGCATCGCCCTCATCCAGCGTTGGGTGTCGTCTGGCGCGCTGCCCTGAAGTCCCTTCGTCGCGACTGCTTCCCCTGAGTGCATGCGCCCGTCTTCCTCCACCCGGGGAGGACGGGCGCCCCCTTCCGAGGCACCCCCCATGAAACGTCTCCTCCGCGCGACCCCCCTCGCAGCGCTGCTGACCCTGGCCTGTGACGGTGAGCTCAAGCCCGCCGAGCAGCTTCCCTACGTGGGCCCCTGCGAGGGCCTGGCCCCGCTGACGCTGTCGGCGGAGCCCACGACGGTGCGCTCCGAAAGCGTGGCCACGCTGACGGCCGGCGGCGGCAGCGGCCATTACACCTTCCGCGCGGAGGCGGGCGGCTCCTCCGGCGACATGCGCGGCAACCGCTTCGTCGCGGGCTCCACGCCCGGCGAGGACACGCTGACGGTGGTGGACGACCAGTGCGGTGGCTCCACCAGCGTGAAGGTGAAGGTCATCGCGGGCTTCGGCGTCTCGCCCGCGCGCGCGATGCTGCGGCCGGGCACGTCCTTTCAAATCCTCATCGAAGGGCTGGTGGGCACGGCGACCTTCACGCTCACCACCAACGGCTCCGGCGCCACGCTCACCGACGCGGGCGTCTACACGGCGGGGCAGGTGGAGGCGCAGGACGTCATCACCGTGCGCGACACGAAGTCCGGCGACACGGTGGCGCTCCAGTACACCGTGAGCAAGGCCGCGAAGCTGGTGGGCGACCCGCAGTATCTGGGCGTGCCGTCGGGCTCTTCCGCGCCGCTGGGCACGGCGGGCGGCACGGACCGCGTGACGTGGAGCAAGAAGTCCGGCCCCGGCTCCGTGGTGAATGGCCGCATCGTGGTGGAGGCGGGGGCGACCGGCACCGTCGTGCTGGAGGCGAAGGACGCCTTCACCGGTGACGTCGCCCCGGTGTCGGTGCGCGTGCTGGACGAGCTGACGCGGCCCCTGCTGGCGCACGGCAAGCTGTCGGACGTGGCCATGATGGTGACCGCGGACTTCGACGGCGACGGCATCCAGGACCTGGCGGTGGGCCAGCGCGAGAGCGAGCTGTCGCGCCCCACGGGCGGCGCGGTGTTCATCTACAAGGGCAGCGCTTCCGGCCTGCCCGTGAAGCCCACCTGGGTGCTGACCGGCGAGACGGAGGGCGCGCTCTTCGGCGACATGCTGGCCGTGGGCGACCTGGACGGCGACGGGCTCGCGGACCTGGCGGTGTCCTCGCCGGGCGCGGACGTCACCATCGGTGACTCGGGCGCGGTGTACCTCTACACGTTCAAGCCGGGCCAGGCGCCCGCGCTGCTGAGGCCCGCGCTCACCGGCCTGGGCCGCGGCGGGTTCGGCACGGGCATGGCCATCGCGGACGCGGACGGCGACGGCGACATGGACCTGTTCGTGGGCTCGCCCGGCGGCGACCTGTCCACCCTCGCCGGCATCAGCCGGCGCGGCGTCATCGACATCTTCACCCTCACCAAGGGGCAGCCTGTCCCGGACCTGCCGGCGGTGCGCCTGGGCGGCCAGGACGTGAAGGTGACCGGCGAGTTCGAGCTGAAGAGCACCACGGAGCTGGGCCGCGCCATCGTCGTGGCGGACCTCAATGACGACGGCCGTCCGGACCTGGCGGCGCTGCACCGGCTGACCCGCTTCAAGGCGGACAACACCGCCGACGGACAGCAGATGGCCGTGGCGGTGTACTTCGCGCGCGACACGGCGCCGCGCTACCGCTCCGCGCCGGACCAGTACGTGCTGGTGTCCAACACCGCCGTGGAGACGATGGCCAACGAGGGCACCTTCCGCCTGGGCGCCATCCCCGGCGAGGGCAGCCGGCCTCCGTTCCTGCTGGTGATGGCGGACAGGGCGGATGCGCCCGACCTGCGCACGACGGGCGGCGTGGCGGCGCAGGTTGACGCGGGCGGTGCGTACCTGTTCGACCTGCGGGGCGCGACGCTGGCCGCGGACCCGGCGACGGTGAAACCGGTGAAGGTGCCGCTGACGAACGCGTTCGCGCGCTTCTACGGCGACGCGCGGAGCATCACCGCGACGCGCAGCTGGGCGGTGATGGATGTGGACGGCACGCCAGGGCCGGAGCTGCTCCTGGGCGCGCCGTATGCGTCCGTGACGGTGGGCACGACGACGCTGGGCAACGCGGGCAAGGTGCTGGTGTTCCCGCTCACCGGCCTGACGAAGGACACGGCGATGAACAAGCCGCTCGCGGCGCTGGGCGGCGCGGCGAAGGCGGAGGTGCTGGGCGCGGGCCTCTCGGCGTGGAACCTGCCGTCCGGCCCGGTGCTGGTGGGCTTCTCCGGCCGCGCGTCGTCCGCCTCGGGCGCGTTCACCGGCCGCGTGGACATCTTCCAGAAGGCCGGTGCGACGCTCGCGGACTGGTCGCGCAGCGGCCTGGACGTGGCGGCGAAGGCCAGCGTGGAGCGCTTCGGTGAGACCGTGGCGGTGTCGCGTCTCAACGGCAAGGTGATGGCCCTCGTGGGCTCGCCGGGCTTCTCTGGCCCGGGTCCCAACAACGACGGCGCGGACCTCACCGTGGGCCGCGCGTACACCTTCGACACCGCGGAGCCCGGCAAGGCCACCGTGGCGGGAGAGGGCGCCAGCTCGCCGTGGTACGGCGGCCGCAACGTGGGCGTGGACGTGGCGTTCACGGACTTCAACGGCGACGGGCGGCCGGACATGGTGGCCGGCGCCACGGCGCTCGTCATCCCGGCGACGAACTCCGTCGCGACGGAGCGCGACCCCTACGTGGCGAACGCCTGCATGACAGCGGCCACGCAGTCGCTGGGTGGACTGCTGGTGTCGGCGGGGCAGGCGGACGGCACCTTCAAGCCGGCCTGGCGCGTGTTCGCGCCGTCCGTGGTCGCCACCTGCGACGACGCGGCGGCCACGAAGTGCAAGCGCACCACCATCGGCCGCGGCGTGGTGGGCGGCTTCGACTTCAACGGCGACGGCAAGCAGGACCTGGCCGTGCTGCGCGACCGCGGCATGGATGTGTTCCTGGGCCGCGCTCCAGAGGACGCGTCGCTCGCGAAGCTCACGCTCGCCTGCGACCCTGCCTATTCGTGGCCTTCCATCCCCATCGTCTGGCCGCCCGCGCAGTGGAACACCACCGCGTTGCCGCAGACCTCCGCCATCGCCACGGTGGGCGACCTCAACGGGGACGGCTGCGACGAGGTGGCATGGCGTTACTCGGACAACACGCACTCGGGCATCGTGATCGCCTACGGCCACGACGCGGGCGGCGCGCGGTGCGGTGGACGCAAGGTGGGGGCCACCGTGCGCATCGCCGGGGACGCGGAGGTGGGGCGCTCGTTGATGAACCTGGGAGTGGCCACCACGCGCGCGGGGAAGTTCCTGGGGACCTCAGGGGCGGACTTCCTCGCGGTGAGCGCCAACAACTACCTGGTGGACGGCGTGAGCCAGCAAGCGGTGCTGCTCATCCAGACCTCCAAGCTCACCCCTACCGCCTCCCCCGATGAGACGCTGCTGGACGTGGTCAACCTGGCCCCGCTGAACCTCACCTACCGCGCCCGCGCGGTGAGCTTCGGCACCTCGTTGTCGGGCGGTAGGGACCTCAACGGCGACGGCATCCCAGACCTGTGGGTGGGCGCGCCCAACGCGTCGGTGGCCTCGGATGGCGACGGCGCGGCGTTCCTCTTCGCCGGTGGCGCGAAGTCCACGGGCCCGCTGTCGCCCTTCCTGCTGGTGGTGGGTGACGGCGCCGAGCGCTCCTATCTGGGCCAGTCCATCTCCGTCGTCCCCGGCTCCGGAGGCTCGCCGCCCACGGCCGTCATCGGCGCGCCGAGGAGCTATCGCACCGGCACGCAGAACGGCACGGCGTACTCGCTGCCCCTGCCGTTCTGAGTCACGCCGCGGGCGGGGCTTCCGGAGGCACCTTCGCCTCCGGGGCCTCGTCGCGGTTGGCGAGCGCCGCCGCCGTGAGGATGAGCGCGCCGCCCGCCAGGAGCGACGGCGTGAGCGGCTCGCCCAGCAGCGCCACGCCCAGCGTCACCGCCACCAGCGTGTCCAACAGCGCCATGGCCCCCAGCGCCGCCAGCGAGATGCGCGGCAGGAGCCAGTACAGGCACTGGTAGGTGAGCACCGTCCCGCCCAGCGCCAGGTACAAGAGCGCGCCCACCGCCTTGGGCGTCCAGTGCACCGGCTGGTTCCACTCCAACAGCGCGGACGCGGAGAGCAGCAACACCGCGCTGCTCAGCGTCTGCACCAGCGTGAGCAGGTGCGGCGGCACATGTGTCATGTGCTGGCGCACCAGCACGTTGGCCACCGCCACCACGGACGCCGCGACCAGCGTCATCGCGCAGCCCAGCAGCACCTGCCCGGAGAAGCTGAGCGACACCAGCTCCTGGTGCTGGAGCGCCACCACGCCCGTGAGGCCCAGCCCCGCGGCGAAGAGCTTGCGCGCGGTGAGGGGTTGGTCGGGCAGGACGATGCGCCCCACCAGGAGCAGCCACACAGGGAAGGTGGAGAAGAGGAGCGCGGACCAGCTGGAGGGAATCCACTGCTGCGCCACGAAGAGCAGGCCGAAGGGCACCGCGAGCTGGAGCACGCCAATCCCCGCGATGCGCCACCCGGTCCCGCCTCCCAATGCAGTCCCGCGCGAGCGCGCGAAGGGCAGCAGCGCCAGCCCGGCCACGAGCATCCGCGTGCCCACGAAGCGCAGGGGCGGCAGGTCCTCCAGCCCCACCTTCACGGCGGCCCAGGTGGAGCCCCAGAGGATGAAGCAGGTGGCGTAGGCCAGGGACACCTTCCACCGCGGCGCGGGCTTCGCGACGGGGCTCACGACGGTCACGGACGACATGGCGGCGCGGGAGGTAGCACGCGCCGCCCCCTTCCGGGAAACATCCGTTCAGGGCGCGACGCGTCAGCCGCGGGTCTACTCGTCCGGCAGCACCTGCTTCACCCGGAGCACGGGCGCGAGCAGGTCCCCCACGGCGTCCAGGCGCTTCTTCAGCGTCTTGAGGCGGAAGCGGTGCGGGTCCAGGCGGCCGTTCACCTCGCTCCATGCGAGCGGCGCGGAGAAGGGTGCGCCCTCCACGGCGCGCAGGGAGTAGGGCGCCACCACCGTCTTGCCGCGCGCGTTCTGGCCCGCGTCGATGTAGAGCCGTCCGCCGCGCTCGCGGATGGAGCGCTTCGTGGTGGCGATGTCGCTCAGCTCCTCCTCCAGCTCGTGCGCCCGCGCGTCCGCGAACGCCTGGGTGCGCGCGTAGGTGTGGCCCGGCGCCAGGGGGACCAGCACGTGCAGGCCGCGCTTGCCGGATGTCTTCGGGAAGGACTTGAGGCCCAGCTCGTCCAGGCGCGCGTGCAGCAGGGTGGCCACCTTCACCACGTCCTTCCAGCCGCCAGTGCCGGGGTCCAGGTCGAACACCACGAAGTCCGGCTGCGCCAGCCGGGGCGCGTGGGACAGCCACATGTGCAGCGTGAGCGCGGACTGGTTGGCGAGCCACAGGAGCGCGGACGCGTCCTTCACGTTCACATGGCGCAGCGTCTTGTCCTCGTGGCGCACGCGCAGCGTGGGCAGCCACGCGGGGATGCCGGACAGCTCGTGCCGGAAGAAGCCCGAAGCCTGGATGCCCGCGGGCCACTGCTGGTGGGCCAGGGGCCGGTCCTCGAGCAGGGGCAGCAGCAGCGGCGCCACCTGCTGGTAGTACGCGAACACGTCCGCCTTCGTCAGGCCAGACTCGGGGAACAGCACGCGGTCGCCGTGCGTGAGGACCACCTCCGGCGCGCGCGCGGACTTCCCGCGCGCTGTCTTCACGGCGGGCGCCTTCTGGGTCGCGGTGCGCGCGGCGGCCTGCGCCGGTGCGCGGCGTGAGCCCCGGCGGGCGGCGCCCTCGATGGGGGCCGGATGTTCCCGCACGACCTCCTTCGGCACCTTGTCGCTGCGCAGGCCCTGGAACACGGGGTGGCGCAGGCGGCCGTCCTTGGTCCACTCCGTGAAGTTCACCTGGGCCACGTACTTCGGCTTCACCCAGACGGTGTCCGTGTTCTTCGGCGCATCCACGGCGGAGGGCTTCTTCACGCGCGTGGCGTCCAGCAGCCAGCGCAGCTCGCGGCGGTCCGCGGAGGTGTAGCCCGTGCCCACCTTGCCCACGTCGTGGAAGCCGGTCCTGCCCCGCACGCCCACGCGCAGCGCGCCAATCTCCGACTTCGCCCGTGCGTTCTTGATGGGCAGGTAGCCCAGGATGACGACCTCCTGGCCCGCGACCACCTTCAGCTTCAGCCAGTCCCCGGAGCGCGTGCCCGTGTAGGGCGAGTCCTTGCGCTTCGCGATGATGCCTTCCCACCCCTTGCGCCGCGCCTCCAGCAGGGCGCGCGACAGCGGCAGGTCCAGCTTCTCGGAGAGCTGCAGCGGCAGCTTCACGTGAGTCATCAGCTTCTCCAGCCGCGCGCGGCGCTCTTCGTAGGGAAGCTCGCGCAGGTCCTCGCCGTCCAGCCACAGCAGGTCGAACATCACGAAGCGCTGCTCCGCGCCTTCTTCCGTGTGCTGCAGGAGTTGGAAGCGCGAACGGCCCTTCTCGTCGAGCGCGACAATCTCGCCGTCCACCACCACGTCGTGCGCGGGCAGCTCGCGCAGCGAAGCGGTGAGCCGCGCGAAGCGGCCCGCCAGGTCATTGCCCCGGCGGCTCTGGAAGGCGAGCTTCCCGTGCGTGAGGGCGCACACCGCGCGGAAGCCGTCGTACTTCACCTCGTAGGCGTGCGTCTCGTCGTGCACCTCGTCGGACACCGCCAGCCGCGCCAGCATGGGCGGCCACACGCGCTCCAGCAGCGCCTCTGGCGACGAAGGCGGGCGGGCCACCTTCTTCTTCGCGGGCTTCTTGTTGCGCGGCACCCCGGGCTTGCGTGGGCCCTGCGTCTCCACCCGGCCGCTCTTCACGGACTCGGGACGCTCCACGGTGACGTCGTAGCCGGGCCTGGCCTGTTCATCCTTCGCCTTGAAGAAGAGCCACTGCGCCTTGCCAGCGCGCGGACGCGTGCGGATGAGGTGCCAGCGTCCCTTGAGCTTCGCGCCGTGCAGCACGACCTCCAGGTGTCCGCGCTGGAGCTGCGCCTTGGCGTCGCCGGGAGGCACGACCTCGAAGGTTCCGGACTCCCAGAGCAGCGAATCGCCGCCGCCGTACTGGTCATCCGGGATGTGCCCTTCGAAGTCCGCGTAGGAGCGCGGGTGGTCCTCCGTCTGGACCGCGAGCCGCTTCACGGAAGGGTCGTGGCTGGGGCCCTTGGGGATGGCCCAGCTCACCAGCACACCGCCAATCTCCAGGCGCAGGTCGTAGTGCATGCGCGTGGCGTCGTGCTTGTGGATGACGAAGACGGGTGCGTTCGACTTCGGAGCCACCACGTCCGGGGACGGCTCGGGGGTGCGCTGGAAGTCGCGCTTCGTCCGGTAGTGACGCAGCCGCTGCTGGGTGTCGGAGGTCTTCACACTCCAACGCTCTGCACAGGAGAGCGGGCGCGCAATTCCTCCCATCGGTTGGTGGGCGGGCAGGGAGGCAGGCGCTCCCCGTGGACCCGGCATCTGATTTTCCGGCCACACCCTGGAAGGGGTGCCCCGTCCGTCCGCCTGCCCTGGGTGCGGAAGGGGGATGGGTGCATGGGATGGCGGTTGGTTCGCGGAAGCGGCGTCCCCACATTGTTCGGGCCCCAGCACTTGCCGTACCCGGCTGGAGGAGGCACCCATGGCCGACAAGTCCGAAGTGGCTCGCCTGCACAGCCTGGCCCAGCTCGATGCCGACGCCGTGGGCGCGTATGACGTGGCCATCGCCCGCATCGGGCCGGCCCTGGTTCGTGAGCGCCTCAACAGCTTCCGCGCGGACCACCTGCGCCACGTGCAGGACCTCAACACGCTCATCCGTCACTTCGGAGGTGAACCGGTGACGCTGCGCCCGGACCTGAAGGGCACGGCGATGAAGGGCCTGACGGCCATGACGGGGCTGATGGGAACGGAGGCCACGCTGTGGGCCATGCTCGGCAACGAGGAGCTGTTCGACCGGGCCTATGAGCTGGCGCTCCAGTTCGAGTGGTCCCCGGAGGTGAAGGTCCTCATCCGCCAGCACCGCGAGGACGAGCGGCGTCACGGCACGTGGATCCGCGACGCGGTGCGCACCCGTCCCTGGGCGGAGAGCCGCATGCCCTTCATGGACACCGCCGAAATGGGCGCCTGAAGCCGCTACCGCGCGTCGTGGCGAACTGGCATACGCTGCCGCGCGTGAGCGACATCACTGTCTACCAACCCGACTTCCTCTTCGCGGAAGGACGTTTCCACGAAGGCCGTGCGCTGGCGGTGGGCGCGGATGGCCGTGTGCTCGGCGCGGTGCCCGAAGGGGCGCGCGTGGAGCGGCTCGCGGGGCGGGCGCTGTTGCCGGGGCTCGTCAACGGACACTCGCACGCGTTCCAGCGGCTCATCCGCGGACGCACTGAATACGTGGCGTCCGCCGGCGGGAAGGATGACTTCTGGTCCTGGCGCGAGGCGATGTACCACGCCGCGGAGGTGCTCACGCCCGAGGACATCCACGTCGCCTCCCGGCAGGTGTTCCTGGAGATGGCGCTCGCGGGCATCACCACGGTGGGCGAGTTCCACTACCTGCACCACCAGCCGGATGGGACGCCCTACGCGGACCGCAACGCGCTGGCGCACGCGGTCATCCGCGCGGCCACGGACGTGGGACTGCGCATCTGTCTGCTGCGGGTGGGCTACGCGCGCGCGGGCTTCAACGCGCCCTCGAACCCGCGTCAGCGCCGCTTCATCGACGCGGACGTGGACACGTTCCTATCCACCACGGAGGCGCTGTCCCACGCGACGCGCGGTGACCCGCGGGTGAACGTGGGGCTCGCGCCGCACAGCGTGCGCGCGGTGTCTCGGGACTGGCTGACGCAGGTGGCCCGCACCGCGCCCGCCAGCATGCCCATCCACATGCACGTGGCGGAGCAGCCGAAGGAGATTGAGGCGTGCCTCGCGGAGCACGGCCGCCGTCCGGTGGAGCTGGTGTCGGACGTGGGCCTGCTGGGGCCGCGCTTCACGGCCGTGCACGGCGTGCACCTGACGGAAGCCGAGGTGACGCTGCTGGGCCGGGCGCAGGCCACGGTGTGCGCGTGCCCGTCCACGGAGCGCAACCTGGGGGACGGCATCGTGCCGGCGGACGCGCTGGTGAAGGCCGGGGCGCGCGTGAGCTTCGGCTCGGACAGCCAGACGGTGGTGGACCTGCTGGACGAAGCGCGGCAGCTGGAGCAGCACCTGCGCCTGGTGCGGCTGCGCCGGGCGGTGCTGGACCCGGGGACGGGGACGCTGGACGGGCTGTCGGCGCGGCTCTTCGACATGGCCACGGTGCAGGGCGCGCGAAGCCTGGGGATGGGCACGGGCACGCTTTCAGCGGGGTCGCCCGCGGACTTCTTCACCGTGGACCTGCACCACCCGTCGCTGGTGGGCGCGGGACCCACGTCGCTGCTTCCGGGCATCGTCTTCGGAGCGGCGGGAGGGGCGGTGCGCGAGGTGGCGGTGGCGGGCCGGCTCATGGTCCGGGACGGCCGGCATCCGCTGACGGATGAGAGCGGCCGGGCCTTCCAGCAGCTCGCCCGGCGCCTCTACCCATAGGGTTGGGGCACGGTTCGATATGCCGTGCCGGAGCGGGACGTTGACGAAGCGCGACGTGGGGTTTTCCACGGGAGGATGTGGATGCGCTCAAGATTCTGGCTGTGGTTGGTGATGTTGATGGGGCTGGCGGTGGGGGGCTGCGCCGGGCGTCAGGAACTGGAGACGCCGGACTACGAGGCCATCTACGACCTGCCGCTGGAGGAGATGTGGCCGTCGGTCCGTGAGTACTTCACGGACGCGAACCTGCCCTACCGCGAGGACCGGGGCAGCCTGGTGCTGGAGACCGAATGGAAGCAGGAGTTCGGCGGCTCGAAGATCGCGGGCTACTGGCACCGCTACATGGTCATCGGCAAGCGGGAGACGCCGACGAAGAGCAAGCTGTGGATCATCCGCATCACCAAGACGGTGAACAAGGCGCTGGCGCAGCCCGGCCGGCAGTTGGATTGGGGCGCAGGGCGGGGGCTCGGCGGACCTCCCAGTGAGCGCGGCTCGGGGGCGCCGGGTGATGCGTCCTCGAGCACCGCTTACGGTGTCTCCATCGAGGATGACGAGGACCGGCTGGCCTTCCCGGTGGGAGAGAACGCCTTCTACGTGGACTCCGGTCAGGGCACGCGAGACCTGACCATGGAGTGGCGGGTCTTCCGGGGCATCATGCCGAAGCTCGCGAAGCAGCAGGCGGTGAGCGCCGAGCAGCAGGTGGCGAAGGCACCGGGCGCGAAGGAAGCCCCGGCGTTCACCGAGTGCGGCCAGTCCATCCTCGGCCTGAAGAAGCAGGCGAAGGCGGGCGGGGTGATGCTGCTGGGTGAACTGCACGGCACGCAGGAGGTGCCGCGCTTCATCGCGCAGTCCGTGTGCCAGCTCGTCACGTCCGGCATGCCGGTGACGGTGGGCCTGGAGCTGCCCGTGGAGAACGAGGCACGCATCGCCACGTTCCTCCAGAGCCAGGGCGGCGAGGTGGATTGGCTCAAGCTGATGGAGGCCCCGTTCTGGCGCAGCCCGTATCCGGACGGGCGTGGCAGCGAAGCGGTGGCGAACATGCTGGAGCAGCTGCGCCAGCTGCGAGCGCAGGGGCTGGACGTGGCGGTGTTCGTCTATGACCACCCGAAGCTGTCGGGCCAGAAGCGCGAGGACGCGCTGACGCAGACGGTGCTGGCGCAGGTGAAGGCGTCACCGCGGCGCTTCCACCTGGTGGTGAGCGGCAACGTCCATCCGCGCACGGCGAAGGGGTTGCCGTGGGACAAGCAGTACCGGCCCATGGGCTACCTGCTGAAGGACCAGCTCGACGACGTCACGTCGTTGGACATGGCCTACGACAGCGGCACGGCGTGGATCTGCGCGGCGGATGAGAAGGGCCGGAAGCTGGACTGCGGCGTGAAGGAGGCGAAGGGGAAGGACAACGGCGACCGCTTCTTCGTCCACGCCTGGGACTCGCCCAACAAGGAGGGCTACCACGGGGTCTTCTACGTAGGCCACGTGACGGCCTCCGAGCCCGCCATCCGCAAGGGGCTGGGCAACCCGGACGCGGCGCCCGCTCCGGAGGAGTCCACGTCCGGCTCGTAACAGGCACCCGAGGGGGATGACAGGGGCCGTGCGAGTCACCCGGGACGGTGGCCCGCGCGGCCTCTGGCTTTTCGCGGGCACACGATATGCCCACCGCTTACGCAACGTTGTTCAGCGCATCGCGGAATGAGAGGGAGGCACCTTGCGGATGCGCTCGACGTTGAACGTGGCATGGCTGGCGTTGCTCCTGGCGGTGGGCTGCGCCGGGCGTCAGGAGCTGGAGACGCCGGACTACGAGGCCATCTACGACGTGCCGCTGGAGGAGATGTGGCCGTCGGTCCGTGAGTACTTCACGGACGCGAACCTGCCCTACCGCGAGGACCGGGGCAGCCTGGTGCTGGAGACCGAGTGGAAGCAGGAGTTCGGCGGCTCGAAGATCGCGGGCTACTGGCACCGCTACATGGTCATCGGCAAGCGGGAGACGCCGACGAAGAGCAAGCTGTGGATCACCCGCATCACCAAGTCCGTGAACAAGACATTGTCGCAGCCCGGCAAGGAGCTGGACTGGGGCGTCTTCCGGGGGCCGGGTGGCAATGACGGGGTTGCCCTGAGCCCGGAAGACGACGCGGCCCGGCTGGCCTTCCCGGTGGGAGAGAACGCGTTCTACATGGAGTCAGGGCAGGGCACGCGGGACCTGACCATGGAGTGGCGGGTGTTCCGGGGCGTCATGCCCAAGCTCGCGAAGAAGCAGCCGGTGAGCGCACAGCCGCAGGTGGCGAAACCCGCGCCGGCGTTCACCGAGTGCGGCCAGTCCATCCTCGGGCTGAAGAAGCAGGCGAAGGCGGGTGGGGTGATGCTGCTGGGTGAGCTGCACGGCACGCGGGAGGTGCCGCGCTTCATCGCGCAGACGGTGTGCCAGCTCGTCACCTCCGGCATGCCGGTGACGGTGGGCCTGGAGCTGCCGGTGGAGAACGAAGAGCGCATCACCGCGTTCCTCCAGAGTCAGGGCGGTGAGGTGGACTGGCTCAAGCTGATGGAAGCCCCGTTCTGGCGCAGCCCGTACCCGGATGGCCGGGGCAGCGAAGCGGTGGCGAACATGCTGGAGCAGCTGCGCCAGCTGCGAGCGCAGGGGCTGGACGTGGCGGTGTTCGTCTACGACCACCCGAAGCTGTCGGGGCAGAAGCGAGAAGACGCGCTGACGCAGACGGTGCAGGCGCAGGTGAAGGCGAAGCCAGAGCGCTTCCATCTGGTGGTGAGCGGCAACATCCACTCACGCACCGCGAAGGGGCTGCCGTGGGACGCGCAGTACATGCCCATGGGCTACCTGCTGAAGGACCAGCTCGACGACGTCACGTCGTTGGACATGGCCTACGACAGCGGCACGGCGTGGATCTGCGCGGCGAACAAGCAAAGCAACAAGCTGGACTGCGGCGTGAAGGAAACGAAGGGCAAGGACAACGGCGACCGCTTCTTCGTGCACGCCTGGAGCTCGCCGAACCTGGAGGGCTACCACGGCGTCTTCTACGTGGGCCACGTGACGGCCTCTGAACCGGCCATCCTCAAGGGACTGGGCAACCCGGACGCGGCGCCCGTATCGGGTTCCACGTCCGGCCTGTAAGCAGCCGCGGTGGCCTCCGCGCGACGCCGGGGCCACGGGCCCACTGGCGTCGCGGCGCGGGCGGTGGCATGGAGGTGGCCTGACTGGAGGCCGTCCCATGAGCGACACGCTGCCCGCGCTGCGGGCCACCCTGGCGGAACTGGTGGCGCTGGACACCACGTCCTCGCGCCCCAACGCGCCCCTCATCGACTACGCCCAGGCGAGGCTGGAGGCCGCGGGCTTCTCCGCCGAGCGCCAGCACTACACCGACGACGCGGGCGTGGCGAAGGTGAACCTGGTGGCGCGCAAGGGCGACGCCGACCGCGCCGCGCTGGCCCTGGTGGGCCACTCCGACTGCGTGCCCTACGATGCCGCCTGGACGGACGCGCTGCGCCTCACCGAACGCGACGGCAAGCTGTACGGCCGCGGCGCCTGTGACACCAAGGGCTTCATCGCCTGCGCGCTGCACACCGCCACGCGCAAGGACCTGCCGAAGCTGGACGCGCCGCTGCTCGTCATCCTCACCGCGGACGAAGAGGTGGGGCTCGTGGGCGCGAAGAAGCTGGTGGCCGCGGGCCTGGGCCGCGCGAAGCACGCCATCGTCGGTGAGCCCACGCGCCTCATCCCCGTGCGCGCCAACAAGGGCTACTGCCTGGCGGAGGTGGAGGTGCTGGGCAAGGAAGGGCACAGCGCGTACCCGGAGCTGGGCGCGTCCGCCATCTTCCGCGCCGGCCGTTTCCTGCACCGGCTGGAGACGCTGGCCCACACCGTCCTGCGCGAGGACCGCGACGAGGGCTTCCAGCCGCCCTTCACCACCGTGAACGTGGGCCTCATCCAGGGCGGCAAGGCGAAGAACGTCCTGCCCGGTTCCTGCCGCTTCACCGTGGAGTGGCGCCCCATCCCCGGCCAGGCCGCCGAGCGCGTCCCGGAGATGATGGAGCACATCCGCCAGGAGCTCACCCGCGACGAGCCCGCCTACGAGGCGCGCATCAAGGTGCTGCGCATGGACCGGGGCGTCCACACGCGCGGCGACGCGGACGTGGTGCGCTTCCTGGAAGAGGTCAGCGGCAACGCGTCCGAAACGGTGTCCTTCGGCACGGAGGCCCCTCAACTCACGGAGCTGGGCGCGGAGGCCGTGGTGTTCGGCCCCGGCGACATCCGCGTCGCGCACCAGACGGGGGAGTTCGTCCCCATGGAGGACCTGGTGCGCTGCGAGTCCGCGCTCACGCAGGCCGTGGCCCGCTTCTGCACGGGCCGCTGACGGCCGCGCTCAGGGCTTCTCTGCCGCGGCGTCGACGACCTCGACGTTGCGGAAGCCCTCGCACGCCTCCTTGAAGCCGAGCACGTACTTCAGCGAGCGCAGCTCCATGGTCAGCTTGTGCCACAGCTTGCGCAGCAGGTTGGGGCGCGGCGCGGGCACGCTCGACACCAGCGTGCTCAGGTCCAGGTAGTGCGTCGCCGTGCGGCCCATGCCCTCGAAGTCATGCTCCAGGCCCTGGCTGAGCTGGCGCAGCTCCGGCTCCAGGCCCTGGTGCACCGCGTCCGTCATCAGGACGTACTCGGACACGGGCACGTCGTTCTTCAGCATCCGGTGCAGGAGGATGACGTCCACCCCCGCAAGCTCCGTGAGGTGCTTCACCTTCTGGAAGGCGATTTCACCGGCGTGGGCCACGAACTTGAGCGTCAGGGCCCCCACCTGCGTGCACCCGGCGCACTGGCACATGCGGTCCAGGGCCAGCTCCTCCTTGCGGGCGAGGAAGGCACGGCGGATGGCCGCGACCTGCCGGGCCACCGGCGTGACGTCTTCGCCCACGGCGTAGAAGAAGGCCGCGTCGCCTTCGAGCTTCGCCAGCTTGAACCGTCCGGACGCATCAATGACGGCTTCCAGCAGCTGCGCCACCGTGTCCTGCGCGTGCGCGAGGCCGAAGCGGTGCTGCCGCATGAAGCGGGTGTAGCCGCCGATGTCCGCGATGAGCAACAGCGCTTTCTCAATCGCCATTCGGCGGCCAGCCTAGCCCACTCGCCCAACGCGCGTCAGTGCCGGGGCATCGCGCAGGTGCCCACGTCGCGCAGCATCTTGTGCGCCTCCGCCAGCAGGGCGTGCCCCTTCACCTCCGCGGGCACGCGGGCAATGAGCTTCATGTCCGGCGTCAGCCGGTAGAAGCCCTTGGAGCGCTGCACCAGCCCCGCCACCTTCGCGCCGTCCAGGAGCGCGTCGCCGCCCAGCGCCAGGGACAGCCGGCCCGGGCCCGCCTCCAGCGCGCGCAGCCGCAGCTCGCGCATGTCGATTTTCAGGAGCGTCACCTCGGAGAGGGCGTCCACCTCGTCGGGTGCCTCGCCGTAGCGGTCCACCAGCTCCGCGCGCAGGTCCGTCACCTCGTCCGGGTGGCTGGCCTGGCTGAAGCGCTTGTAGAACACCAGCCGCTGGTGCACGTCCGCCACGTAGTCGTCGGGGATGAGCGCCGGCATGGGCAGGTTGATGTCCGGCTCCACGTGCACCTTGGGCGGCATGCCCTGCAGCTCCGCCACCGCCTCCTCCATCAGCTGCGCGTACAGGTCGAAGCCAATCTCCGCGATGGCGCCGGACTGCTTCTCGCCCAGCAGGTTGCCCGCGCCGCGGATCTCCAGGTCGTGGCTGGCGATGGAGAAGCCCGCGCCCAGCTCCGTGAAGTTCTGGAGCACCTCCAGGCGCCGCTGCGCGTCCTTCGTCACCGGGCGGCGGGTGGGCACCAGCAGGTACGCATACGCGCGCTCCTTGCTGCGGCCCACGCGTCCGCGCAGCTGGTAGAGCTGCGCCAGGCCGAACTGGTCCGCGCGGTTGACGATCATCGTGTTGGCGCTGGAGATGTCGATGCCGCTCTCGATGATGCTGGTGCACAGCAGCACCTGGTACTTGTGCTCCGTGAACTGGAGCATCACCTTCTCCAGCTGCCCCTCGCCCATCTGGCCGTGCGCCACGCCAATGGAGACGTTGGGCAAGAGCTTCTTCAGCTCCTGCTCCATGGAGGGCAGGGATTCCACGCGGTTGTGCACGAAGAAGACCTGGCCTCCGCGGGCGATTTCGCGTTCCACGGACTCCTTGATGACGGCCTCGTCGTACTTCATCACGAAGGTGCGGATGGCCCGGCGGTCCTGCGGCGGCGTGGCGATGATGCTCATGTCGCGCACGCCGGACATGCTCATGTGCAGCGTGCGGGGGATGGGCGTCGCCGTCAGCGTCAGCACGTCCACCTGCGTGCGCAGCCGCTTGAGCGCCTCCTTCTGCTTCACGCCGAAGCGCTGCTCCTCGTCCACCACCAGCAGCCCCAGGTCCTTGAAGGACACGTCGCCCGCCAGCAGCTTGTGCGTGCCGATGACGATGTCGACCTTGCCCTCCTTGGCGCGGCGGAGGATGTCGCGGATCTCCGGCGGCTTGCGGATGCCGGAAATCACCTCCACCGTGACGGGGTAGTCCTTGAAGCGCTTCTTGAACGAGTGGAAGTGCTGCTGCGCCAGCACCGTGGTGGGCACCAGCACCGCCACCTGCTTGCGGTCCAACGTGGCCTTGAAGGCGGCGCGCATCGCCACCTCCGTCTTGCCGTAGCCCACGTCGCCGCAGACGAGCCGGTCCATTGGCTGCGCCTTCTGCATGTCCGACAGCACGTCCTCGATGGCCTTCGCCTGGTCCGGCGTCTCGTCGAACTCGAAGTCCGCTTCGAACTGGGCGAAGTAGCGGTCCGGCGGACCGAACGCGTAGCCCGGGTGCGCCTTGCGCGCGGCGGCCATCTGCAACAGCTCCGCCGCCATCTTGAGCAGCTGCTCCTTGACGCGCTTCTTCGTCTTCTCCCAGCTCGTCGTGCCCAGCTTGTCCAGCTGGACCTTCTCCGGGTCGCCGCCGGTGAACTTCTGGATGAGCCGCATGCGGCCCACCGGCAGATAGATTTTGTCCCGCCCCGCGTACTCCAGGACGAGGAAGTCCCCCGGCACGCCCTGCACCTCCATCTTCGTCAGGCCCGCGTAGCGCCCGATGCCGAAGTCGGTGTGGACGATGAGGTCACCTTCCTTCAGGTCCTTGAAGCCCGCGGCGAACGCGTCCAGCTTCTTGCTGCGCTTGACGCGGCGGCGGGAACGGACGCCGAAGATCTCTTCATCCGCGAGCACCGCCAGCCGGCCTTCGGGGTCGGTGAAGCCGTGGCTCACCTCGCCGGTGAACAGGTGCGCCCACACCGCCGGCTCGTAGAGCTTCGCCGGGTCCTGCAAGGGTTCGGTGTGCACCTTCACCATCACGGACCGGTCCAGCAGCAGCCGCTTGAGCCGGTCCGCCTGGCTCAAGGTGCCGCACGCCACCGCGCACGCCACGCCGGTGTCGCGCCAGCGCTGGAGCCGCTCCACCAGCGGGGTGAGCGCGCCCTCCTCACCGTGGTGCGCGAGGATGGCCTCGCGCAGGTCCTGCGTCGTGCCGAAGGTGAAGGCCACGGGCACTTCGGACTGCGAGAGCGACAGGCCTCCGCCCTCCACCACGCGCAGGGCCTGGAGGCCCGCCGCCACGCCCTCGCGCGTGAGGAAGTGGTGCTCTGGCGGATAGGTGAGGTCCTGGCGCGCGTCCGCTTCCTCCACGCCCTTCGCCAGCTCCGCCGACAGCTCCTCCAGGGCGCGGTCCAGCCCCACCGGGTCGTCCAGGTAGACGACGGGCTCCGGCGCCCACGCGCGCAGGTAGTCGAACACCGTGGCCAGGCCACCCTCGAAGAAGCCGGGCAGGAGCCCCTCCAGGCCGAAGCCCGGCAGCCCTTCCCGCAGCGCTTCCAGCCGCTCGCGCAGCTTGATGGTGGGCAGGTTGATGCGGTCCGCCACCGCGCGGGCGGCGGCCTCCGCGCGCGGGCGCGTGTCGTCGGTGAGCAGCAGCTCGCGCGCGGGCACCAGGTCCACGGTCTTCAGCGCGTCCACGGTGCGCTGCGACTCCGGGTCGAAGACGCGGATGGACTCGATGGTGTCCCCGAAGAACTCCAGGCGCACCGGCCGTTCGTACAACGGGCTGAAGACGTCCAGCAGGCCGCCGCGCACGCTGAAGGTGCCCTTGTCCTCCACCAGCGGGCTGTTCTGGTAGCCCATCAGCGAAAGCTTCCGCGCCAGCGAGTCCCGGTCGAAGTCCTGGCCCACCTCCACGCGCTGGGCCAGCTCCTCCATCACCGCCAGCGGCAGCACGCGGCGGTGCAGCGCGCGCAGGGACAGCACCAGCGCGGGGAAGGGCGTGCCGCGCGCCAGGTGGAACAGCGCGCCCAGCCGCTCCGTGATGGGGCCTGCCTCCGGTGACAGCTCGTCGTACGGAAGCACCTCGTCCGCGGGCAGCCGCAGCACGCGCGGCTCCAGCAGGCTGCCGGTGCCGCCCAGGAAGAAGGCCAGGTCGTGCGCGAGCGCGTCCGCCGCTTCTTCATCCACGGCCACGCACACCAGGGGCGCGCGCAGCTCGCGGTGCAGGCGGGCGAGCAGGTGGCCGCGCGCCGCGCCCTTCACCCCCTGCGTCCGCGCACGGTGCCCCGCGCGCAGGGAAGCCAGGAGCCGGGCGAAGGCATCACCCGAGGGAGAGGGGGGGCCGCCGGGCCAGGACGTGCCGTCGGACTTCGGAGGGAGGGAGGTATCCATTCGGGGGCCCGTGTGGGGCCCTCGGCTAATTAGGGTGCGCCCTGTCCCAAATCAACGCTGGATGCGGATCCGTGTCAGGTCTTCAAGAACAGCGGGACGGCCGCTGGGCAGGGAGGCGCAGGCGCGCCCGGGACCTGGAAGGGCCCCCGGGCGCGAGGCATCACCCGCTCAGGGCACCAGGCACGCCGCCGCCAGCCGCACGTCCTTGCGGGAGACGTCGGTGGTGGTGGCCGCCAGCGAGTCGCAGTCCATCACGCTGGACAGGCCCGTCAGCGGCTCCACCATCAGCACGCTCTTGGCGCGCTTGGAGGTGAAGCGGAACTGGATGGAGCTGTCCACCGGCGCGGCGGCGGCGATCTGCGCGGGCTGGGACAGCAGCCCCTGCAGGCAGTTCATGCTGTTGAACGCGGGCCGGCCCGAGCCCGGCAGGAAGCACAGCCCGTGCATGTTGGCCGCGTTCATGGTCGCCGGGATGGCGATGTCCGGCCCCGTCTCACTACAGCACGCGGGAGTGCTGCGGCAGGTCGTGGCCAGGCAGGCCGGGTTGGGACAGTTGTCCACGGTCCACTCATCCGGGGTGTTGAGGTCGGTGCCACACTTCAGCCGCTCCCAACGGGCCACGGTGTGCTGCAAGCCGTCAGGCAGGGTGACGTTGCTGTCCACGACGAACCGCACGGGCTGGTTCGTGCTGATGGCCAGCTGGCGTGCTCGCAGCGCGGACGACCACAGCTCGCGCGTGGCGGTGTTTTCACGCTGGGTGCTGATGTTGCCCCGCATGCCTGTCACGGCGAGGGTGACGAGCACTCCCAAGACCGCGACGGCCGTCAGCACCTCCAACAGCGTCATGCCTCGCATGTTCTTCATGGCGTCCCCCCCCCCGTCGGCAGCTTGAACGTTCCCACGCTCATGAAGTTGCGGGGCTCGACCGTGAAGGTGAACCGCCGGCGGCTGTAGCCGTCTCGCACGAAGCCTTCATCGTCCACTCCGGGCTGGACCGCGTCCTGGTTGGCGCGCCGGGTCCGGATGACCAGGGTCACCTCCAGCTGGCGGACCCGCTGGCGCAACTTCTTGATCAGCTCCAGATTCGTGGCGGGCCGCACCACCGCGGAGCCGTCCGCCTCCTGACTTCCCAGCGAGCAGGCCGTGGTATCGAACTTCGCCAGCGTGCATTCGGAGATGGCCGGGTGCGCCACCGGAGGGGCGGGGAGGGTGCCGTCACTGGGGAACCACTCCAGCGAGTGGTCGGTCTCGCCGAAGTCGATGATTCCCTCGCGCACGGTGAGCTGTTCCACGTCACGGCTCAGCACCGACCAGCCGGCCTGCCCCGCGGGCTGGTACTCCAGCGTGGGGATGTTGTTCCTCCAGTTCACCCGGTAGGTCACGCCTCCCAGCCGCATGGCCATCCAGTTCACCACGTCGGAGGGGGAGCTCGACGTCGCTGCCCAGGCGGCGGAGGTGTTGTTGCATGCGGTGGATGGGGTGGGGGTTCCGTCGATGTTGATCGTGGACGTGGAGAGGCCCGAACCCGGAATCACGCCGGTGATGGTCACGGGGCACGCCAGCCGGGTGCCACCGCTCACCATGATCGCGGACGTCGGGCCGGGGGTAGCCAGGGCCGTGGAGGCAGCGGGCGGCGCGCAGAAGGTGTTGCCGTCACGCACCTTTCCCGAAAAGCACTGGGCCAGCGTGAGGGCCCCGTTCGTCTCCCCCCAGTAGATCTGGAGGGCATCCGAGGCCAGGTCCGTGGTGGGCGCCTGCACGAAGGTCGGGTCCGCGGGCATGGCGGGCAACACTCCCGCCGTCAGGTCGGGCTTGCGCCAGACCGTGATGGCGGACCGTTCGTCCGTGTTGCTGAAGGAGATGGGCGTGTTGCCCATGCCCACGCCCGCCCGCCACACGTCGTTGAGGATCACGTCCTTCACGGCGCGGCCCGTCACCTGCGCCATCATCGTCTGTTCCTCGAAGAGGGCGCGCTTCTGCATCTGCGCGCCCACCGCCAACCCGGTGGTGATGACGATGATCCCCAGGGCACTGGCGATCATCAGCTCGAGGAGCGTGAAGCCCCTGCCGTGGATGGAGGCGGTCTTCATGGGGACATCCGCGTCTGGAGGACCACCATCTGCCGGCCCGTGCGGATCCCCGGCTCATCCCAGCTCACGGACACGCGCACGTTCACGATGGTGCCGATCTCTCCCGCCACGACGATGCGGTCGAGGGGCGGCGAGCCCAGCTTGGCCCCTTCCATGGTGCTGGCCTCCTTCGGATTGTCCACGTCCACATTCACCGTGTACATCCTCGCCACCAGGCTCGGCGCGGGCGCCGTGGTCCGCAAGGCGCCCGCGGCCGTCTGCCAGAGGGTGTAGGTCTTGTCCTTCAGGTTGGTGCAGGTCGCGGACTGGCACCCCTCCGTCAGCATCTGCTCCAGGGCCTGTTCCGCGATCACCTGCGCCTGGTTGGCGGTCAGCGTGCGCCGGTTGGAGAGGGTCGTCTGGCTCACGACGGTCATGGCCGCCGCGACGCCCAGCAGCATGACCGCCATCGTGGTCATGACCTCCAACATGGTGACGCCTCGTGAGGCACGCTGCTTCATTGCGGCAGTCTCCCGTCGGGCAGCGGCTCCCACATCATGATCTGCGAGCGGGGAACGCCACCGGTGCCGGTCGGGTTGTTGTGCTTCCCGGTCGGGTTCGCGGCCGTGTTGGTCGACTTGATCTTTCCGGTCACTGTTCCCTGCAGGATGAAGCCGTCGTGGATGATGGGCGCGACGATGGAGTGGTCGTCGTTCTCCGTGTTGGACAGCATGGTGCCCGTGGACTGGGAGGCGACGTACGAGTGGCCCTTCGTCGTGTCGCTCAGGTTGCAGATGTCCGCGGCCTGGCCCGCCGCGGTAGCGGCATAGACCTTGTCCGCGTTGAGCGTCACACCGCCCCACAGCTTCTGGCCCGGATCCAGCTTCTGCACCCAGAGGGGGTTGAGCTCCGCGCACGGCTTGCTGCCGCTGGGGTCCGTGTCCTCGAACGCGAGCAGGTGGTACTGGTAGGTGGGCTTGGTGGGATCCGCCTCGTCGAAGCCGTCCGAGTACTCATCCGGATTGTCGCTCGTGCCGAAGTAGAACCGCACCGCCGGCCCCGTCTGGGTGGTGACCATCTGCAGCGCCATGCTGGAGTAGAGCTGCTGGAGTTCCAGCGACGTCTGGTTGGCGTCGGGGTGGTTCAGCAGGGCCCTGGAGGCATGCGCCACCATGCACTTCTTGACCTGGTTGCCCGCGTTCGTCGCGGTCGGGGTCACCGACTTGAGGTTGATGCGCCAGACGCTGCCTGACGTGGTGGGGACGTAGATCACGTCGTAGCTGCCGTCCCGGTCCAGGTCCAACATCATGGACTCCGCGGCGATGCCGGAGCCCTCTTCCAGGGTGATGACGCCCGCGTACTGACCCTTCGGATCCGACCCGTACTCGAGCGGACGGCCCGTCTTCATGTCGAGCAGGTACACGGTGCCCGCGCGCTTGCTGGCCGGGGTGTAGTCCGTGCCCACCACCGAGACCCAGCGCCGGTCCTTGTCATCCGCCGAACCCCAGGAGATGCGGGCGACGTTGGGGGCGTGCCGCGAACCGCTGTTGTCCGGCAGCAGCAGGGAGGGGGTCGCCGTCCGCGCCGCGGTGAAGTACGAGGCCATGGGGACGTCCGTAAGGCTGAACTCCCACAGGGGCAGGGGGTACCACGACTTCTTCGGATCCGTGACGTCGAGCGAGAAGATCACCGGCGAGCCCTTGCCCGTCGCGGAGACGAGCACCGTCTTGGCGCCCTGCTTCTTGTTCGCCGTCGTCAGCGGGGTCCAGGTGTACTTGATGGTTGCGTTCCAGTCGTTCTTGTCACCCAGGTCCACGTTGGCGATGGAGGGCGAGGCATCCATCGTGGGACGCACGAGGGTGCCGGAGTTGCGGAAGCGCACGTACTGGTTGCGGTACTGGCCCATCATCAGGTTGGGCATGTACGAGAAGACTTCACCGCCGTTGCCGTACTTGCGGTCCGCGGGGTTGGACGGCGTGCCGCAGCTGTCCGGGACGAAGTAACCCCGGTACTGGTTGCTCACGCACCCGTCGTTCAGCGCCGCGCGGTACTCGCCCGTGTCGAAGGCGTGGAGCACGCCGGTCATGGTCCCCACGAAGGCGATGCTGCTGCGTTCCTTCAGGGGGGTCATGAAGTTCTTGAAGTAGAGGTCGCGCTCGCTGGCCTTCGCGTTCTGGTACCAGGCGTTCTGATACGGCGGGACGGCCACGGCCACGGTGGACAGGTTGATGCCGCCCATGGACCAGGGCCGGCGCTCGTTGCTGCCCGAAGCGGGGTGCCGGTTCTCGAAGCCGTACAGCCAGTCCACCAGGAAGTCGCGGTCGTTCTTGTCGCCGGGGATGTACTTGTCCGTGCCCACGGGGAGCAGGATGGTGGGGGTGCCGCAGATGCCGTCGTTGTTCATGTCATACGGGTAGCGACGGTCGATCTCGCTGTAGTCGTTGCAGAGGATGTCCGGGAACAGCGCGCCCGCGGCCGCGCCCTCGCTGGTCTTGGCCAGCTCCTTGACCTCCTTGCGATCCCCCGCGCTGTTCATGGTGTAGATCTTGCGGTTGCGCGGGTCGGAGCCGGCCAGGGACAGGGCCATCACGCGGCCTGACTCCCACTGCTCCTCGTTCGTGGTGACCGTGAGGTTCTCCGGGTCGTAGATGGACTGGAGGTACAGCCGGCCGCGCAGGGTGTAGTCCTTGGCGCTGTCATAGGCGCGGATACCGGGGGAGGGCAGGCTGCCCGCCGCGGAGCTCCAGCCCACGCCCCAGTTCTGTCCCGGCGTCTCGTTCACGCCCCACATGAGCACGTTGCCCACCGTGGTGGGGGTGGCGCGCGAATAGGCGCCCGCGCGCACGGCCTGATAGCCGATGTCCACGTCGTCGATGATGGGGCGGCAGTTCTCGTTGGGGCTGCTGATGTCCACCTTCCAGCACAGCTGCGAACCGGTGAGGCCCAGCGCCAGGACGTCGATCTCCACCTCCTGGGCAGCGGGAGTCTGGGTCGGGAAGACGACGGGCACCCAGGTGGGGTTGGGGTTGGGGTCGTACTTGCTCAGGACCGGGTCGTAGATGCGGCAGTCCACCGCGATCGAGTAGTTGATGGTGGGCAGGACGCCGGTCGACGTGCAGGCGTTCAAGGCCGACTCGGTCCAGCAAGGCGCCTTGGTGCAGCCGGCGCGGATCCCCGAGGGAGGGGGACCGGGAATCGCGTAGGGCGCGACGTCGTCCTGACGGCGGAAGCGCACCTTGGTGATGGTGAAGTTCTGACCGGGCTTGTCGCCGTCCGCGTTCATCACGTTGGAGGTGATGGTGTTGGACTTGGCGCCACCGCCGTTCTCCTTGTTGATGAGGAACACGATGTCGTTGAAGTCGCGGTCGCCACCGCCGTTGAGGTCCTCGAAGCCGAGGATCCACCGGAAGGGGTCGGTGGTGGGCGCGCCCACGATGACGTGGGGCATGTAGTTCATGCGGTCGAGCGCCTTCGCCGCGTCCGGGTCGGTGAGATCCGTGCCCGGACGCAGCACCGTCACGCGCTCCTTGGGCATGGCCAGGTTGTTGTAGGTGTTCGTGTTCAGGCGCTGGAGGGTGCCATTGTCCAGCCAGCCGCAGGCCTTGTCGCTGGTGCCCTTGATGGTGCAGGCGTTCTTGTACGTGGGCGCGCTGCACTGGTCGGAGTACTCGCAACCGATGTTGCGCTCAGCCACCTTGTTGTCCGCGGGCGCCAGGAAGTTCTGATCCATGTTCCAGGTGGCCTTGGAGAAGAACACGGAGACGGACGTGCGCAGGTGCAGCAGGCACTTGCCGTCCTCCGCGGCGTTGTTCGCGTACTTCTGGCGCTTGAGGCACGGCGCGACCGTGTCGTTGTCCAGGTTGTGGCGGGTGTCGTAGTAGACGACCGCGAAGAAGACGATCTCCTTGCCGCCCTCGATGAGGCCCAGGTCCACCGTACGGTCGCGGGCGGTGATGCCGGGGTCGGGGTTCACCGACTGCTCGAGGCCGCGGTAGTCGTACTTGGAGACGTCGTAGTCCGGCACGCCGTCGTTGTCCTCGGAGTCATCCGCCAGGGGGCCGAGCTTGCGGAAGACGTCCTTGTCGCTGTCGTCATCCACCAGCAGGAAGACCATGCGCCCCAGGCCCAGGTAGTTGTTGGCGGCGGCGCTCGGCTCCAGCAGGTTGGGGATGTGGGGGAACAGGCCCCGGTCGGACGCATCGTTGTCCGACAGGTCCTTGGGGTCGTCGATGTCGTCGACCCACTTGTTCTCGTCGTCATCCCACCGCTGACCGAGGCGCATCTGCTTGCCCACCCAGTCCGTGTTGATGTTGTACGCGCCAGACGTGCGCCCCGGCCGCGCGTCCGTGGTGTCGACCTGGGACTCGAACTTCTCGTTGCAGTCCTTGTCCATCGCCAGTTCGGGATGGTTGTACTTGATGCCTCCGGACGTGAAGGTCTTGTCACAGCGGCGCGGCAGCACGCCGATGTACTTGTTGGTCAGGGTGGTGTCGTCCGCCGGCGTCAGGTTGTAGAGGGCCTCGTGCAGGTCGAGGATGCCGTTGTTGTTCTTGTCGACGAGGTTGCCGTTCGCGTCCGCGTAGCCGCGGGCCTTCACGTCATCCAGGTACATGTAGCCGAGCGCGTGCGACGCACCGGCGGACTCGTACACGTAGCTGATGGTGACGCGCTGGTCGAACGGGAAGGCGATGTTCTCCGAGTCCAGCTTCTTGAGGTTGGTGTTGAGCTGGAGGCGGCCGTCGGTCCGCAGCACGATGGTGTTGTTGCTGACGGTGAGTCCATCCGGCCCGAGCTTGAAGTCACCCTGGACGTCGTTGTCCAGGTCGTTCCGGCACAGCTGGCCTGTCGTGGCCGTCAGGGCCGGTGACGAAATCGTCAGCGTCAGGGCCAAGAGCCCCTTGTAGAGCGTCCGCATCACTTCTTCCCCTGGGTCTTGGGCTGGGACTTCGGCTTGTCTTCGGGCTTCTCACGAACGGGCTTCGTACCGCCCTGCTCCAACTGCTGCCGGAGGAGCATCCGGCGCGGCGGCGGCGTGGGCACCGTCACCGTCGCCAGGAAGCTCAGCAGCGCGTCCATTTCGTCGGCGGCCAGCAGCCGCGTGTCACAGGCGGTCTTCGGGTTGATGCGGTGCGGGGCCACGGTCCACGTGCGGATCTGCTCCAGGTTCTTCTTCTGGAGCACCAGCGACATGGGGGGACCGGAGGGCCCGCGCTCGCCGAAGGAGCGCTTCTGCGCCTCGGCTGGATGGCATTTGGCGCAGGCCTTGTTGAAGGCCAGTTCGCCTCGGTCCTGGGCGCTGGCGAGCGCCGGGAGCAGGAGCAGCAGGGGAGTCAGGCGTTTCATGGGGGGCTCGGGGGACGGCAGGGTTTCTGGAAAAAGGGATGTGGCGGTGCCACCGCTCGCAAGACGCTAGATGTTGCCGCAGTCAATCTTGGTGGGGCAGCCGGGGGTGACGATCAGCTCGGTGTTCGTGTTGGTCACGAGCGCCTGGACCACCGCGCGCGTCGGACGGCCATTGGCGTTGGCCACCTCGGCCACGGAGACGATCCACAGCTGGCGGTTGCTGTCGATCTCCCGGCTGAGCTCACCGTCCTCGTCGTCCCGCACGAAGACGCGGTAGCGCACGTTGCGCTGCTCCGGGTAGTCGACGCCGGCGGGAATCTCGGAGGTCTCCAGGGTGGTCTTGAGCAACTCGTAGTTGTTCCACGTGTTGCCACCGCCGGGCGGGAGCAGCTCGAAGTAGGGACGGCTCGGGGAGCCCAGACCCGGGATGTCGACGACCGGGGAACCCAGGGTCGCGCGAAGGTCGATGGTGAGCTCGTTGAGATTGCTGGCGTTGGCCATGATGAGGCGCACCCGCTCGCGCCCCTCGGCCAGGCCCGCCTCGGCGGCGAAGAAGGCCTGCTTCTGGCGGCGGGTGTCCGCCTGGCTGTCGGCCTCGCGACCCACCACGCTGAAGCTGAGCATCACCGCCATCGTCACGACGGCGACCACCCCCAGCGCGAGCAGGAGCGTGAAGCCGCGGGGCTGGCGGCGGGGGCTTGGACGGCGCACCATCGGGGACTCCTTCACGTGCCCCTGGGGGGAGGCACGGCTTGGGAGCCCCTGAACAGCAAGCCTCGTGCCGGGAATTCCGGCGCTCAACCCTTCGGAATAAGGGGTGTCCGCGATCCGGGAGGGTGCCGTCTGACGTCAGGGGGCTCCGCAAACTTTGCGAGCCCCCTCATTCTTGCGAGGTAGGTGCGCGGCGTCAGCGCTGGCCGCCGCGCACGGCGGCGCGCAGGCGGAGCATGTCGTCCAGGACGCCGGGGTCCACCAGCTCCAGGGCGGCCTTCTGGGAGAGGGCGCGGGTCTGCTGGCGGTACTCCTCCTCGTCCTCCTCGCCGCCGCCCTTGCCGCCGTCGCTGCCGCCCTTGCCACCGCCCTTGCCGTCACCGCCCTTGGGCATCAGCGCCACCGGCTGGGAGACGCCCGGCTCCAGGCGGGGGAAGGCGTTGGCGTCGGCGCGCACCGACGTGAAGAGGCTGACCATGGACAGGCAGAACACGATGGCGACGGTGAGGGTCTTCATGGCGGCTCCGATTCTCCCAATCCCCACGACGCCCGGGCGCGAGGGGTTATTCACGGGGCCTTCTCCTGGGGCTTGAAGGTGCGGATGTATCCCACCAGGGCGTCCATCTGCTCCGGGGAGAGCCGGTCCTTGTAGGCCTTCATCTTGGGGTTGTGGGAGGAGCCGTTGGCGATGACCCCGCGGATCTCCTTGTCCGACTCCGCCTTCTGCCAGGAGGCCCGGGTCATGTCGGGGATGGACTCCTTCTGGCCCATGCGCGTCTGGGCGCGGCCATCCGGGCCGTGGCAGTTCTTGCAGCTCTTGTCCCAGAGGGCCGCGGCGTCCTCGGCGTGGGAGGCGGCCGGGGCGCACGACAACAAGAGGGCGGACAGCAGGCACCACCGCGGGGTCATGCACGGTCTCCAGGGGGAGGGGGAGGCCAGTATAGCCACGCGCTCAGGAACCGGCGCGGGGCCAGAAGGGCGTGGCTAT
>NZ_RAWE01000220.1 GCF_003611695.1 Corallococcus carmarthensis
CGCCCGAACCCGCCAAGGTCATGGCGCCGCCGCCTCCCCGCCGCTGGCGCCCCCACTGGAGCCACATGGGGGCACTCGCCCTGGCCCTCGTGGCCCTGGGGACCTGGACGGCGCGCGTGTCGCGTGACACCTCCACGCCCTGGCCGTCACTGGAATCCTCCCGCCCCCTGGAGGCCCGGCTGACGTCCGAGGTCCTGGATGGACACCGCCCCTACGTGCCCCTGCGCGGAGGGGTCGCCGCGGCGGCGCCGCTGCCGCTGCGGGAGCTGGCCCGGATGGAGGACCGGCAGGACTGGCGGGGCATCGCCTCCGCGTACCTGCTGGCGGGCGACGCGCGGCAGGCCCTGAACTACCTGGGCAACGCGGCGGCCTCCCCGGACGTGGACTCCGACCGCGCGGTGGCGCTGGCGCTGGCCCATGCCGGGGCCTCCGAACAGCCGGCGCTCGACGAGGCCCTGGCCGTGCTGGAGGACGTGCTCCGCGAGCAACCCGACCACCCGCAGGCCCTGTGGAACCACGCGCTCGTCCTGCGCAACCTGGACCTGCCCCTGCTGGCGGCGGATGCCTTCGACGCCGTGGCGAAGCTGGGCGAGCCCGGCTGGAGCGCGGAGGCGCGGACCCATGCGGGCCTGCTGCGGGAACAGACGCTGGCCCGGGGCCGCGCCTGGAAGCAGGCCTTCGCGGCGACGCAGGACCTGATGGCGGATTCCAACGCACCGCTGCCGTTGAAGGAGGCCTCGAAGCTTCCGGGCATCGTCCGGCTGGCCTTCTACGACGCTGTCCGCGCGGCGCCCTCGAAAGCCGCGGCGCTGCGGCTGCTCCCGCTGGCGGACACGCTGGACCGGGCCTACGGCGGTGGCATGGTGCTGCGCGCGACCGTCACCCGCGTGGCCGCGCGGGACTTCCAGAAGCGCGGGCCGCTCGCCGGGGACTACGCGCGGTCCGTGCGCGGCAAGACGCCCTTCCCTCCGGCCTTCCTGGAGACGCTGCGGCGCTCCGGCGAGGACGACCTGTACGTGGGCGCGCTCGGGTACGAGCTCGCGGCGGGACGGCCCGTGGACGTGGCGGCGTTCGCTCGCGCCGCGGACGGCCTGGGCGACCCGTGGTTCCACCTCATCGCCGAACGCGAGCGCGCCAACCAGGAGGTGCGCGACGGCCAGTGGTGGAAGGCGGAGGCGCGCGTGCGGGAGGCGCTGCGCACGTGTGAGGCGGAGCGGCTGGACTACCGTTGCGCCGACCTGCACGCGTGGCTCACGGACATGTACCTGGGCGAGCTGCACCGTCCCGCCGAGGCCCACGAGCACGCGCTACGCGGCTGGCTGTTGGCGAAGAAGGAGGGGGAATGGCAGCAGGAGCGGATGTTCCTCCAGGAGCTGGCGCAGGTGGCGCGCTTCCACCACGTCGCCCCCACCGCGAGCGCGTACTTCCGGGAGTCACTGGCGCGCGTGCCCGACGACCGGACGCAGCTCAACTACGTGCACCGCAACCTGGCCACCCTGGCGTGGATGGACTTCCGCGTGGACGAGGCCCGTCAGCACCTGGAGCAGTCGATGGATTCCGGCCTGCCGCTGGGGCTGAATGGCGCGGGCGTGCTGGCGGACCTGGCCCGCTTCGGCCCCATGCCCGGCGCGGCGGACGCGCTGTCCCGCGCCCTCTCCCCCCTGAGACAGGGCCAGCCGCGTCCCGGCGAGCGCGCGCTGCTGGACGCCATCCAGGGCGAGTTCGAGCTGGAGCGCGACCCCGCCGCCGGACGCGCCCTGCTGCGGAGCGCCCTCACGCAAGCGGAGCAGTGGCCTGGCGACGTGTACGCCCACCGCGCACGGGCCCGCGCCTCCGCCGCGCTCATCTCCGACGCCGGACGCACGGGCGCGTTCGTGGAGGCGCTCGCCCTCGCGGGCCGCCAGCTCCAGGTGACCGAGGTGCCAGAGCGCTGCGTGCTCGCGGTGTCGGCGCAGCACGAGCGCACGCTCGCGGTGGCGCGTGGCCCTTCGGGCGCGGTGCACGGGGACTTCACCCAGACGCGCACAGCGCCGCTCGGACAGGACGCCTCCGGACTGGTACCGCCCGCGTTGCAGGAAGCGCTGCGCGGGTGTGATCAGGTGCAGGTGCTGGCCCCACCACCCGTGAATGGCCTGCCCCGGCTGCTGCCGCCGGACCTCGCCTGGAGCTACCGGGTGGGCCACGCGACGGTGCGACAGCCTCCGCCGGTGGACAGCGGCACGCACGTGGTCGTCTCCAACGTGGACACGCCCGCGGCCCTGGGCCTTCCGCACCTGTCTCCAATGTCTCCTCCCCCAGGGGAAGACGCCCGGCGCGTGATGCTGGAGGGCGCCCGAGCCACACCGTCGCGCGTGCTGGAGGCGATGGGCACCGCCACCGAGGTGGAGATCCACACGCATGGCGTGTTCAGTCCGGAGCTGTCGGACGCCTCGCTCCTCATGCTGGCCCCGGAGCAGGATGGCCGGTACGCGCTCACCGCCAGCGAGGTGCGCGCCCACGGGCTCTCCAAGGCACCGCTGGTGTTCCTGGCCGCATGCGGCGCCGCGCGCACCGCGCCCTTCCCGCACGAGTCCTTCAGCCTGCCGGTGGCCTTCCTCGACGCCGGGGCGCGCGCGGTGCTGGCCGCCACGGTGGACATCCCGGACACCGCGGGCCGCTTCTTCAACGACGTGCGCGAGCGCATCCACGCGGGCGCCGTTCCCGCCGTGGCCCTGCGCGACGAGCGGCAAGCCTGGCTCAAGGCCTCCCCCGGCGACCGCTGGGTGCACGACGTGCTCCTGTTCGAGTGACGACCCGTAAGGTCATTTAAATAGAACCGGACCCAGCACGTTTTCTAGATGGAGCCGCACGCAGGCCGGAAGCTCCAAGCCCGCGGCGGCCCCTCAGGAGGACGGACATGAAGAACTGTCGGAAGAGTGCTGGTCAGGTCCCCGGGAAGGACAAGCCCCAGAACGAGCTCCCGGACAAGCCGCCCCGGGATCCCCCCGGCTTGGACGCGTCACCCGTCGAGGCGCCGCGAGACCCGCACGGCGAGCTCCGCAGCGACCTGCCGGACAAGCCTCCGCCGGGGCCCGCCGGCTTTGACCGCTGACGCTCAAGGCATGGCGCGGGCCTATGCTCCCGCGCCATGCCGTCGCATCCGTATGTCGTCAGGGCCGTGCAGTCCCGTGAGGAGCTGGAGCAGGTGCTGGCCCTCCAGCGCCGGAACCTCCCTCCGGCGCTTTCTGCTGACGAGCAGCACGCCCAGGGCTTCGTCACCGTCCAGCACGACCTGCCCACGCTGGAGCGCATGCACGCGCTCGCCCCCAGCGTCATCGCGCTGCAGGGCTCCGACGTCGTGGCGTATGCGCTGGTGATGCCTCGGGAGTGCCGCGCGTGGGTCCCCGTCCTGGACCCGATGTTCGCGCTCCTCGAAGGGCTCGAACACCGGGGCCGGCCGCTGAAGGACCAGCGCTTCTACGTGATGGGGCAGGTGTGCGTGGACAAGGCCCACCGGGGGAAGGGCCTCTTCGACGCGCTCTACCACCAGCACCGCGAACAGCTTCGTTCACGCTTCGACTGCTGCGTCACCGAGGTCTCGGTGAGAAACCCCCGCTCCCTGCGCGCTCACGCCAGGGTCGGGTTCGAGACCGTCCACACCTACCGCGACGCCATGGAGACCTGGGCCGTGGTGCTCTGGGACTGGGGCGCGGCGACGTCGCGCTGAAGCACGCTCTCCACGCGCGCCGCGGGCGTGGGACGGTTCGCCATCCGCTTGTGGTGCAGGCCGGACAGCTTGAGCGCCAGCTCCGGACCGGTGACGCCCTTGGGGATGTACCCATCCGCGCCGGACGCGCGCACCAGCTCGCGCAGCTTCGACTCGTCCATGGACGAGTACAGGATGAACAGCGTGTCCGGGCCCGCGAACTGGCGCACCACGCCCAGGATGCGGTCGCCGCTCAGCGCCGGGATGTTCACGTCCAGGAGCACGATGTCCGGCTGCTCGGTCCGCAGCAGGTTGGCCACGCCCAGCGCCGCGCGCGTGGTGATGACTTCGAAGCCGTAGCGGCTGATGGAGCGCTCCACCAGCTCCAGCACGAGTGGGTCATCATCCACCACAAGCGCCTTCAACTTGCCTTCCGCCATCGCGTCTCCGCCTTTCAAGACCTCGGGGGAAAGGTCTGAAGTGCATTACGTCCAGGTATGCTGTGCAATATACGCCATACCTGTATTCGCGCACAATGCCCCTAGGCCTGAAGACCTGGGAGTCCCGTACTTCAAGTACGAATGTCGGGTCTTGTTGTCGCGCGAAGGTAGGGAAAAAGGGCCTCACGCCGCAGGGGCGGTGATGACCCCAAACTGAGACTCCCGGTGAAGAACGGGCGGACGCGGACGGGTGGAAGGCCGGGCGTCGAAGCGGCCTTCAGCGCGGGCGTGGCAGTTGTCGCAGTGGGCGCAGTCGGCCTCCAACGGCTCGTCGAAGTACGTGCCCAGCACCTTCCAGCGGCACGCGGTGGTGCTCCCGTAGCGCATCATCGTGTCCAGGCGCTCGCGGTCCCCGTCGTGGCGCTCTTCGTAGGCGCCCAGGTACGCATCCAGCTCCTCGGGCTTCTCGAACGCGCGCAGCTGCTTCACGCCTCGCGCGCCCTTCTCCAGCACGCCCGCGGCCACCAGCTGCGCCACCAGCACGCGGGTGCGCTTGTCGCCCAGTCCGCTCGCCTCGGCGAGCCGCTTGAGGGCCACGCTCCGGCCTTGCGCGCACAGCGTGTTCGCGGCCTGGTAGAGGCGCTGGCTCTCGTCGCGGCGCGGGTACTTGCCACCCAGGAAGAAGCCCTGGATGCGCCGGTCCTCCAGCCGGTAGAGCAGCACCGCCTTCGCGGGCATTCCGTCGCGGCCCGCGCGGCCCGCCTCCTGGTAGTAGCTCTCCAGCGAGTCGGGGAAGTGGTAGTGCACCACGAGCCGCAGGTCCGGCTTGTCGATGCCCAGCCCGAAGGCCTTCGTCGCCACCACCACCGGCGTGGTGCCGTCCATGAAGCGGCGCTGGTTCTCCTGGCGCTCGGAGGCCTTGAGCTTGCCGTGGTAGCGCTCCGCTTCGATTCCTTCCGTGCGCAGCCAGCGCCAGAGCTCATCCGCCTTGCGCACCGTGGCCGTGTAGACGATGGCGCTGCCGTCGTTGCCTCGCAGCAGCTCCAGCAGCTTCTGGCGCTTGAGCTCCGGGTTCACCGTGCGGTGGACCTCCAGTGTGAGGTTGTCGCGCTGGATGCCGGTGCACACCACCACCGGGTCTTCCAGTCCCAGCTGCGCGCGGATGTCCTCACGCACGCGCGGTGTGGCGGTGGCGGTGAGCGCGAGCACCCGGGGACGGCCGAGCGCGCGGATGGCATCCCCCAGTGAGAGGTAGGCGGGCCGGAAGTCGTGACCCCACTGCGAGACACAGTGCGCTTCGTCCACCACGAAGAGGCTCACGTTCGCGCGCTTCAGCAGCGCCAGGCGCTCCGGGTTCTCCAGCTGCTCGGGGGTGACGTAGATGAACTCATGCTCGCCCCGGCGGATCTCCTTCTGGAGCGTCCTCAGCTCGCCGGCGCGCAGGGTGGAGTCCAGCTTCGCCGCGTCCAGGTCGAAGCGCTCCGTGAGGTGTTCGCGCTGGTCGTGCATCAGCGCGATGAGGGGGCTCACCACCACCGTGGCGCCGGGCACGAAGAGGGCGGGCAGTTGGAAGGTGAGGCTCTTGCCCGCGCCCGTGGGCAGCACGCCCAGCACGTCGCGCCCCGCCAGCACCGCTTCGATGATGTCCCGCTGCCCGGGCCGGAAGTCCTCCACGCCAAAGCGCTCGCGCGCCTCCTGCTCGAGCTGGGGCCAGAGAGGGGAGCGGTCCTGCGTCGCGGTGGGCATGGGCTGAAGGTAGGGATGGCCCCTGCCCCGCTCCTCTTCGTCACGCGCGGTGTGCCTGGCCGCCTGCCCGGCTGGGAAGGAGTGTCTTCCCTGGGGTTCCCCTCGCGGATGCGCGCAGGAAAGCCGTGCGCAAGAGGGCAACGCTTGGCACTTTTGGGGGATGGCTTCTGGAACTCCTGCCGACACTGACTTCGCCCTGCTGGTGGCGGTCCTGCCGCCGCCGCTCCAGGAGGCGGTGCGGCAGCTCCCCGAGGCGGAGCTGCTGGAAGTGGTGATGGACCTGGGGCGGCCTCCGGAGGCGCGCCTCGTGAGCGGCGTGGCGCGCCTGTCGGAAGTGCCCGTGGAGCAGGAGGCGCTCCAGGCGGTGCTGACCCGCGTGGGGGAAGTGGGCGGAGACAACCGCGCGGGCATCGAGCGAACGCTCCACCGCGTGTCGGCCATCCGCAACCGGCAGGGGCGCGTGGTGGGGCTCACGCTGCGCGTGGGGCGCGCCATCCAGGGCACCATCGACATGCTGCGCGACCTGGTGGAGTCCGGGCGCAACCTGTTGCTGCTCGGGCGGCCCGGCGTGGGCAAGACGACGAAGCTGCGCGAGGTGGCGCGCGTGCTCGCGGATGCGCTGGGCAAGCGCGTGATGGTGGTGGACACGTCCAATGAGATTGGCGGCGACGGGGACATCCCTCATCCGGGCATTGGCGGCGCGCGGCGCATGCAGGTGAGCCGGCCGGACCGCCAGCACGACGTGATGATCGAGGCGGTGGAGAACCACATGCCCGAGGCCATCGTGGTGGATGAGATTGGCACCGCCGCGGAGGCCGCCGCCGCGCGCACCATCGCGGAGCGCGGCGTGCAGCTGGTGGCGACGGCGCACGGCAACACGCTGGAGAACCTGGTGCTGAACCCCACGCTGTCGGACCTGGTGGGCGGCGTGCAGACCGTCACGCTGAGCGACGACGAGGCGCGGCGCAGGGGCACGCAGAAGACCGTCACGGAGCGCAAGGGCTCGCCCACCTTCGACATCGTGGTGGAGATGGTGAGCCGCGACGAGGTGCGCGTGCACCGCGACACGGGCGGCGCGGTGGACCGGCTGCTCACGGGCGCGGACGTGGGCGGTGAGAAGCGCCGGCAGCAGGACGGTGCCGTGCACGTGGAGGCCGCGCCCGAGGTGGTGGAGGCAACGCCTCCGGGTGGCCGTGTGCCCAAGGGGACGCCCGCGCTGGGAGCACCCCGCCCCGGCCCCACGCGCATCGCGGCGCACGCGGTGAGCCGCGAGCTGCTGGAGCGCGTGCTGCGCGACCTGCCGGTGGAGGCGGTGGTGGTGGGCCGCCCGGAGAACGCGGAGCTGGTGCTCACGTTGAGAAGCCGCGCGAACTCACCCCGGCTGCGCCGCGCGGCCGAACGCGTGGGGGCTCGGGTGCTGGCCATCAAGCGCAACAGCTCCACGGAGATCCGCCGCGCGCTGCGCACGGAGTTCCACCTGCTGGAGGGTGTGGACCCGGCGGACGTACACGCCGCGGTCGCGGACGCGGAGGAGGCCATCCAGCGCGTGCTCGCGGAGGGCATCAGACTGCCGCTCACGCCCCGCCCGTCGCGCTTGCGGAAGTTGCAGCACACCCTGGTCGTGAAGAACCACCTGGAGGCCGTGAGCGTGGGCAGCGAACCCGTGCGCCACCTGGTCATCTACCCGCTGGGCACCGTCCTCACGGAGGCGTCCGACACCGCGCCCGAGGACGTGGACGCGCCGGAGCCGGACGACGATCTGGAGGACGACGAAACGTCGGCCGTGGACGACGGGCCGGCGGAGGACGAAGGCGAAGGCCTTGAAGCCTCGTCCCCGGACGAAGGCGCCTCCTAGACTTTCGGACCTGAGCGCGGTCCCGGTGGCTGAGAAATTGAGCCCCCTGCGGAGACGCCCCGTCCGCGGCGCCCAGCGCGAACTGGTCCGACTGTCGGACAGGTTTGGACCGGGCCGCGCCGGAGGTGGACCACACGAACTGGTCCTACTGTCGGACAGGTTTGGACCGGGCCGCGCCGGAGGTGGACCACACGAACTGGTCCGACTGTCGGACCCGTTTGGACCGCCGGGGGTCCGGGGCGCGGCCGGCCCCCGAAGACAGGACTGCCCGGACAGTGCCGCCCCTGGTTGCGCAGCACGCTGCACACGCCAGGTGGGGTCACGGAAGCCCCTTTCCCTGGAGATTCGCGGGGTTGAGGGGGGCATGACGGTTGCTGATGGGCCGGGTACGGTTCCTCGCGATGGCGCGGGAATCCGCACCGTCTTCCGGAGCCCTTCATGCGTCGCATCGCCTGCCTTGCCCTCGCCGCCCTTGCCACCACCGCCTGTGGAGACAACGCGCCCACGAAGGAGGAGATCGATGACGCGAAGGCCCGCGTGGAGCGACTTGCGGCCTCCACGCACCAGGTGCGCGGCGCACTGGAGGTGCTGGGCCTCATGCCCGTGTACACGTGCGGCGAGCCCCGGCGCTCGTTCCTGAACCAGGCCGTGGCGGGGCTGTCCTCCACGGTGGGCTGCGCGACGGCCCGGGTGGAGGCCCTGGACGACGTCACCGACGCTGTCGTCGTGTCCTTCCCTTCCGGTGGCTGTGACGTGCACGGCCTGCGCCTCACGGGGCGCGCGGTGCTGGAGTACCGCGGCGGCGAGGACCTGATGGAGATGAGCGCCGACCTGCGCGAGATGGCCGTGGATGGCCAGACGCTCCAGGCGAAGGTGGGCTACGGCACGTGTGCCGACGAGACGCGCGTGTTCGCCGAAGTCGAAGGCCAGGTGCCGGGCCGCGAAGGCCACAGCTTCTACATCAACAGCCGCGTGGGCAAACGCGAGGGGCTGCCCCTCATTGGCGGCACCACGCTGGTGTTCGACGGTCCGGGCGAGCTGACGGGGCCGAACGGCACGGACCGCGTCACGCTCACGTCGCTCCTGTACGAGGTGGGCAACTACCTGCCCAAGGAAGGCACGGCCCTGGTGGAGACCGCGGACGGGCACCGCCTGAACCTCGCGTTCCAGCCCGTGCTGTGGCGCGTGGGCAAGGTGGAGGTCACCGTGGACGAGAAGGACCCGGTGACCGTGCCCGTCGTGCGCTGACGCGTCAGTCCTGGAACGACCGGGTCAGCCGGGCGATGGCGCCCGGCAGGCCCCGCACGCGCAGCCGGCTGCCCGTCTCGTCGTAGGCCTGGGACACCACGGTGGTGTGCTCGTACACCTCGCCGATGCGGCCCTGCCGCGCGTAGGGAATCACCAGGTCCGCCTCCACCATGGAGGCCTCGAAGAAGGTGATGATCTCCCGGCGCAGGCCGGCCACGTCGTCCGGCCGGTGCGCGGAGAGCTGGAGCGCTTCGGGGTGCTCGGCCTTGAGCGCTTCCTGCGCCGCCGCGTCCAGCCGGTCCACCTTGTTGAAGAGCAGCTTGCTCGGGACGACCTCCGCGCCAATCTCGCGGAGCACCGTGCGGGTGACCTCCAGCTGCGCGGCCCAGGTGGGGTCCGACGCGTCCACCACGTAGAGCAGCAGCGACGCCTCCAGCGCCTCGTCCAGCGTCGAGCGGAAGGACGCCACCAGGTCGTGCGGCAGCTTCTGGATGAAGCCCACCGTGTCGGAGACGAGGATGCGCGGCCGGGTCTCCGGCTGCATCGCGCGCACCGTCGTGTCGAGCGTGGCGAAGAGCTGATCCGCCACCAGCACCGCGCTGCCCGTCAACGCGCGCATCAGCGACGACTTGCCCGCGTTGGTGTAGCCCACCAGCGCCACGCGCAGCTGGTCGCGCCGTGCGTAGCGGCGCTGGTCCTGGTCCTTCTGGATGGACGCCAGTCCCTCGCGCAGCTCCGCCAGCCGGTCGCGGATCTTGCGGCGGTCCAGCTCCACCGCCGAGTCACCCGAGCCACGGCCCTGCTGGCGCTCGCTTCCTCCCGAGGATTCACGCAGGCGCGGGGCCAGGTAGTTGAGCCGGGCGATCTCCACCTGCATGCGCGCCTCGTGGCTCTTGGCGTGCCGGTGGAAGATGTCCACGATGACGCCCGCGCGGTCCAGCACCTGCGCGCTGGTGGCCCGCTCCAGGTTGCGCAGCTGGCTGGGCGACAGCTCGTGGTCCACGACCACCACCGTGGGCTTCGGGCCCGGTTCCATGGCGGTGGCCTCCAGGTCCGTGTCCGTGGAGTCGTCGTCCTCGTCGTGCGGCTCCTCCGCGTCCGCGGCCACGTCCATGTCGCCGGGGGCGCCCGTGGCTTCGGCGCCTGCTTCGGGCTCCGCCTCGGCTTCGGCCTCCCACTTCTCACGCGCCTTGGACGCCTTGCCATGCGCGCCGGACAGGATGACGCCGGAGCCGCCAGTGAGCGCGGCCAGCTCCTTGAGCTTGCCGGAGCCGAGCACCGTGCCGGTGGCCAGCCGCTGCCTGCGCTGGGACACGGTCGCCACCGCGTCGAAGCCCAACGTGTGCACCAGCCGCTTGAGCTCCGCGAGGTCCGCGGCATGCGACTCGTCCGTCACACCGGGGAGCTGGACACCGACGAGGACGGCGCGCGGGCGCTCGGGAAGGGTTTTCGCCATGCACGGCTCGTAACACGTCGGGCCCGGCCGTGCCCTTGCATCGGCTGTTTAATTTTCCGTTTATTCTTGAATAACAAGTTTAAAGGCAACTCAATCCCAGACATTGAGACAACCCCGGAACCTCGGCGCCGCCGGGGATTCCCCCCCTTCCCCTGGAGTGAAATGAAAAATCAATTCCTCACACTCACCGTGCTGACGCTGTTGGGCGCACCGGCCTTCGCGGAGGCGCCTCCGAACCCGGCGGACCTGCGCCGCGTGACGAAGGCGCGCGAGAGCCTGGTCCCCGCCGTGGAGAAGGCCTTCGGGCCCAAGGCCCGGTTCGTCCAGCTCTTCGGCCAGGGCCGGGAGATGCTGGCGGGTGTCGTCGCGGAGATTCCCGCGGAGCCGCTGTTCACGGATGACCTGCCGCTGCTGGCCATCGTCCGGTACGCGGAGGACACCGGCGAGGTGCGCGTGGTGGCCCCAGAGTTCAAGTACCGCGAGGCGCGGCTCGTGGGACAGGACGTGGCGCTGCTGGACGGCGAGGGCACCCTGCGCCTGCGTGACGCCAACGGCCAGGAGCGGCTGCTCGCCCAGCAGGTGGGCGGCGACCTGTTCCCCACGGCGAAGGGGGACGCGCTGGTGGCCACGCTGAAGACGGGCGTCGCGGGCCCGCATGAGACGGCGGTGGGCATCATCGACCTGAAGGGACGCGTGAAGGTGCTGGCGGACGGCCCTGGAGTGGACGCGACGCCGAGCATCTCGCCGGACGGAAGGACGGTGGTGTTCGTGTCCGGCCGGACGAGCGTGGCGTCGTTCTTCGTCACGACGGTGGAGGGCGCGGAGCCCCGGCAGCTCACCAACGTGGGCCTGGAGAACTGGATGCTGTTCGGCGGCCCGCCGAAGGAGTTCGTGCCCCCGCCCGTCTCCAGCCACCACATGGAGTGGGTGAGCGAGGACGTGCTTCGCTACAACGCGGGCGGCGGCGTGTTCTGGAAGCTCAACGTGCGCACCGGCCATGCGGAAGCGGACGTGGGAGGTGCGAAGTGATGCGCGCGACCCTTCAGCGGCTCACGGTGGCCCTGGCCTTCGCGCTGCTTTCGCTTCCGGCGGCCTCCTCCGCGCAGACGATGTTCCGCTTCCCCGCGTCGCAGCTGGCGGACCAGTGCGGCAACGGCGGCTGCACGGTGAGCGCGTACAAGGACTACGGCGGCCGGGACTACGCCTGCGGCGGCGTGCGCTACAGCGGGCACACGGGCACGGACTACGCGCTGGTGGGCGGGTTCTCCAAGATGGACTACGGCGTCTGGGCCATGAACGCCGCCCGGGGCTACGTCGAGGCGTCGGTGGATGGGTACTACGACCGGTGCAACTACTGGGACCAGGCCAATCCCTATGCCGCCTGCGGCCTCTACACGGCGAACTACATCATCATGCGGCACCCGGACAACACGCAGACCTGGTACTGGCACCTGAAGGCATACACGCAGCAGTTCGCGCGGGGGACCACGCTCGCCTGCGGCAACTGGATTGCGCGCGTGGGTTCGTCCGGCGCCTCCACGGGGCCGCACCTGCACTTCGAGTACTACGTGCCGGGCTACGGCACGGATGACCCCTATGCGGGTTCGTGCGGCACGCCCTATACGCGGTGGACCGCGCAGGGTGCGTACCGGGGACTTCCCGGCATCACCTGCCAGTAGCCGCGGGCCCGTGGCGCGTCAGGAGGGAGGGCATGGAAGGCCCTCCCGTCCTGAACCGGGCTTCGCGTTCCTGAAAACCCATGAGCAGGAGCGCGAAGCCGTTAGCGTGGCGGGGAACCCCACGGGTCCCTGCCCCGTGGCGCCGGAAGGGATTGCCCGTGGTGCTTCGTGGTGATGTCGCTGTCCTGCTGGAGAAGGCCCCGTCGAAGCGCCAGGCGCTGGCGGAGGCCGCGTTCGTGTTCTTCGCGGTGCTGGGCCCATCGTCGGTGGCCCGGCTGGGCCGGGGGGCCGCCGTGGCGGTGGAGCTGGCGCTGCTGGCGTGGGGCCTGGCGCTCCTGCGTCCGTGGGAGTCTTCACGGCGCGGGGCGTGGTGGGGCGTGCTGGGCCTGGTGGTGGCGCTGGGCGGCGCGGGCGCGGGCGCGTGGGTGGCGTCGGACGCGGAGGTGAACAAGGGCTTCTCGCTGTCCATGGCGCCGCTGGTCATCCGGGCGCTGGGCATGTGCCTGCTGGTGGCGGTGCTCTTGTGGCGTGACGGCCAGGGGCCCGCGCAGGTGGGCCTGGTGCGCGAGGGCTGGGCGCGGGAGCTGCTGCTGGGCGGGGTGGTGCTGGTGGGCACGTACGTGGTGCACCTGGCGGCGTCGGTGCCGCTGGCGGCGGTCGCGGTGGCGTTGAAGCTGGCGGGCCAGGAGCTGGAGGCGCGCAAGGGGGTGGCGGCGGCGCTGCTGGACACGGGGCTGGGCATCCCGGCCTTCGCGGCCATCATGGTGGTGGTGACGGGCTTCGAGGAGTTCGTCTTCCGAGGCTTCCTGGTGCCCCGCCTGCGGGTGGTGCTGGGAGGCTGGGTGCCGGCGGTGCTGACGGCCGCGGTGCTCTTCTCCGTGGGGCATTTCTACGAGGGCACGCTGGCCGTCTTCCAGACGTTCGTGATGGGCACCTGGTTCGGCTTCGTCCTCTGGTACCGGGGACGGCTGCTGCCGCTCATCGTGGCCCACGCGGCGTTCAACACCATCAGCTTCGCGCTGATGCTGTGGCTGTCACGCTCCGGCCTGCTGGAGAAGCTGCCGCCCCTGTGACTCAAGGTTCCGTGCCGTACTCGAAGCCCTCGTAGTCGAACGCCCGCTCGATGGCCTTCAGGTCCGTTTCGGAGCCGCCGCTGCCGCGGACGACATCACGCCAGCGGAACGACACGCGAGCCTTCATCTCGTCGATGATCCGGGTGGCTTCATCCCTGGACAAGCGGAAGCGCGCGCATTCGCTCAAGAGATTGCGTCGATTGGCGCGGCGATGCTGGGCGCTCCCCACCTCCATCGCCAGGTCGCGTTCCGTACTGGCCTGTGGCGCCGGGGTCAGGTCGTAGGCGGGGGACAGTTTCCAGTGGGCATCGGGCGCGATGAGCGCATGGTTCCGGGGATGGTCGTCGATGTTCGAGATGAGCGCGTTGAACACCATCCGGGAGAACAGCTCCCGCAGGTCCTCGTCCGGGTCGCGCACCCAGCGTTTCAATTCATCCGCCAGCAGCAGGTATGACCAACTGCTGCGCTCCCTCGGGCCCGCGCCCGGGTCTTCATCCGCACGCAGCACCGTCAGGGCGCTGACCATCCGGTGGCGCAGATAGTCCGGACCGGTCCGCTCCCGGTCGAACCGGAGGACCAGGAGCACGTCCTGCCCCGCGACCCGGAGGAGCTTCCCGGAGGCAGCGCGAAGACCACACTCCCGGGCGAGTTCCAGCATGCCGTGCTCGACCACGGCGTTGTTCCACCGGTCGCTCCGCGAAGGGAACTTGGCGATCCACAAGCCGTCATCGTCCTCGACGACGTTCTTGGGACGCGCGCCACCCATGGAGCTGCCGGGTTGCACCAGCGCGTTGACCTGGGGAGACGGCGGCAGTCCCTGCTCGACGCGGTTCGCCTCCTCGAGCAACTGCCGCAACTGGAGCACCTTGTTGAACTGATGAACGGGAGCGGGCGGCGTGGTGCTCTCACCAAAGGACAGTGCGCCCGCGCGGTCCTCCGGCGAGTTGAGCAGGAAGCCGACCTCGGTCAGGTCTCCGCGTCCCAACTGCCGTTCAATGACCCTGCGTCCCCAGGCATCCGGAGAGGCGTCCCGCAGCGGGCCGAAGATGCCGCCCAGCTTCGCCGTCGTGAAGACGCCCTCCCGCAACGGGAGCTCGAATGGATCCAGCGCGACAGCGCGGGGATTGGCCAGGTAGCTCCTGCCGTAGACGAACTGCCCCACACCGTCCTGCTGCACGTAGCGTCCGCAGGTGACAACATCGAGCGAGGCCGGGAGCTGGAGGTACACGTAGCAACCGGACGGATCAGAAGTCGCCATCAAGGCCTCCCTTCGACTTGAGGACCACCCGCGCGGGCTGGTGCGCCGCCTCCAGCGTCTTGCCCTCATCATCCCGATCCGGCGAGGCCAGGGCGTCGAACTCGCGTTCGAGGCCCAAGGCCCAGAGAACGGTGAAGTAGGCGCTGAGCGCCGTGGTGGGGCTGCCCTCCTCGATTCGCCGGAGGGTGCCGAGGGCCAGCCCTGTCTTCTTCGCGAGGTCCACCTGCCGGAGCCCACGCCGGATCCGGGCGCGCTCGATGTTCTGTCCCAGCGTGGTGATGGCCCGGGCCACGGCGAACGGCGTCGTGGACTCGGACAGGTTCTGGCGAGGCATGACCAATAGATTGACTCTTGGTGCCTCTAAAAATCAATCTATTGATTCTGACTACGCCAGCGCTCCGGGCATCAGCTCGGCCGCCAGCTCCCTCACGAGCCTTCGGGCCACGTCCGCGGCAGGCAGCCCCGACAGGCGGGCCACGTCGTCCGGCAGGTGGCTGGTGACCGCGTTCCGCTCCAGCTCACGCCAGGCTTCGCGCCTCGCCGCGTCCACGCGCTCACGGGCCTCCGGGGACAGCTGCTCCATTGCCCACGCGTCGATGGCCCAGGACAGCTCCGCGTGCATCAGCTCGTCCGGGGCGATGGCGCCCAGGGACTCGCGCACCTGCGCGTCCTCCGCGCTCCTTGCCTGCCAGCCCGCGAGCAGCGCGCCGAAGGTCTCCCGCACGCAGCCTTCCACCGCGTTCTCGATGGCGAGCGCCTCCAGCGACCGGGGCTGGAACGGCGCCACCTTCAGCTCCGGCATGGGCGCTCCCTGACGCAGGGCCAGGGACTCCATCGCGCTGGCGTGGCGCACCTCGTCCTTCGCGGCACGCCTCGCGGCCCGCACCAGCCGCTCCGGCGCGCCGTGCCCCGCCAGCTCGTCCGCGAGCCTTTCGAAGGCCGGCACCGACGCGGCCTCCAGGTGCGCCATCCTCGCGAAGAGCGCTCCCAGCGGGGGGACCTCCGCCGCCACCGCGCCATCGCTGCACAGCCCTTCCGGCCTCCGCCCTTCGCAGAGGACGGAAGCCTCGCAGGTCACCATGTCGGCCTCGGCGCCGCCCTCGCCCTTCGCGATGCGGGAGCAGGGCGTGGTGGCCCCGAGCGCCTCGCACAGGTCCTCGCAGGGCGTGTCCTGCGTGGGCACCCCTCCGTCATTCAACGTGGCGGGGAGGGCGAAGGTCCGCGGGCCACTGTTCTTGTCGAAGTCACAGCCCCACGTCGAGGAACAGCCCACCCCCAGGGTGACGACGGGCGCGAGCAACCACAGACGCTTGAACACGGGGCGCAACGCACGGCGGGACATGCGGACTCCTGCTTCCATCACGAACCCGCCGGCCCTCGGGCCCCGGCAGCCTGTCACATCCCGGCCCCGGAAACGAACCTCAGGCCTGGGGCGCCGGTGACTGCGCGGAACGCCGCCGCAGCCAGTTGCGCAGGAAGGCCTTCACCTCCGGGTGCTGCGACTGACGGAAGTGGTCCGGCGGGCCGTACTCCACCACGCGCCCTTCGTGCATCAACGCCAGGTTGTCCGCCATGCCGAAGGCGGACGCCACGTCCGGCGTAATCACCAGCGACGTGGCGCCCAGCTGCTGCTTGCCCGTGGCGATGATCTCATTCACCGCCGCCGTGGTGAGCGGATCCAGACCCGCCGTGGGGTCGTCGTAGAGCAGGATCTTCGGCTGGAGGATGGTCGCGCGCGCGAAGCCCACGCGCTTCTGCATGCCGCCGGACAGCTCGCCCGGGAAGCGCGTGGCCGCGTGCGACAGGCCCACCTTCCCCAGCGTCTCGTTCACCGTCTTGGTGATGTCCGGCTCGGACATCTTCGTGCGCTCGCGCAGCGGGAACGCCACGTTGTCGAAGACGTTGAGCGAGTCGAACAAAGCGTTCGCCTGGAAGAGGATGCCCAGCTTGCGGCGCATCTGGTTGAGCGAGGGCTCGTCCATCTTCGCCACCTCATCACCCTCCACCAACACCACGCCGCTGTCCGGCCGGATCAGCCCCATGATGTGCTTCATCAGCACCGTCTTGCCCGAACCCGACACGCCCATCAGCACGCAGGTCGTGCCCTCCGGCACCACCAGGTCCACGCCCCGGAGCGCGGGCTGCCCGCCAAACGACTTGTGCAGGTCCCGCACCTCGAGGGTCAGCTTCGGCGCCGGCTCACGGCTCGCGTCACTCATCGCCCCAGCACCCTACCGCGTGGGCCCCGCCGCCGCGCTCCGGATTCACGCGGCCCCACCGCCTGCCCGCTCCCTCCGCTTCCGGCGCGCGCGCCGAATCCCCAGGCCCAACAGGGTCAGCGCCAGGAGGCCACCTCCCACGAAGAGCCCTCGGAGGAGGTTCCGTCCCACACCGTACGGCCCCACCCCGGCGGCGGGCCGCACCGGCACCAGCGCCGCGTCCCCCATCAC
>NZ_RAWE01000221.1 GCF_003611695.1 Corallococcus carmarthensis
GCGCCGCCCGACTTCGCCAGCACCTTCGTGATGGCCGCCGTCAGCGACGTCTTGCCGTGGTCCACGTGCCCAATCGTTCCGATGTTCACGTGGGGCAGGCTGCGATCGAACTTTTCCTTGGACATGAACCGCTCCTCACGACGCCGCCAGTGCAACCCCGGCGGTATAGGACTTCGAGAGAACTTCCGAGGGGTGCTGCGTGTGCTTCAAAGCCGCTGGAACGTCAACAGAATTCGCCCGGCGGCTCCCCCTGCGGGCGGGAGGTCAGTAGCTCGGGTTGAGCGCTGACTTGGGCGCGGGTGCGTAGTGCTTGAACTGCATGGTGTAGGTCGCCCTTCCCTGGCTCTTGCTGCGCAGGTCGGTCGAGTACCCGAACATGGCGGCCAGGGGCACCTCCGCCTGGATGGCCTGCACGCCGCCAGGCCGGGGCGTCATGCCCAGAATCTTGCCGCGCCGGCCGTTCAGGTCGCCGATGACGTCGCCCATGGCGGCCTCCGGGGTGACGACCTCCGTGGCCATGATGGGCTCCAGGAGGACCGGGTTCGCCGCACGGACCGCGTCCTTGAAGGCCATGGAGCCGGCGATCTTGAACGCCATCTCCGACGAGTCCACGTCGTGCATGGAGCCGTCGTAGGCCTCTACCTTCACGTCCACCATGGGGTAGCCGGCGACGGGGCCGTTCTGCATGGCCTCCTTCGCGCCGTCGCGTGCGGCGTCCACGAACTCCTTGGACACGGCGCCGCCGGTGATGCTGTTGACGAACTCGAAGCCCTTGCCGGGCTCGTTGGGGGACACTCGCAGGTTGATGTGGCCGTACTGCCCCTTGCCGCCCGCCTGGCGGATGTACTTGCCCTCCGCGTCCTTCGTCCCCGTCACCGTCTCGCGGTAGGCCACCTGCGGCTTGCCGATGTTCGCGTCCACCTTGAACTCGCGCAGGAGGCGGTCGACGATGATTTCGAGGTGCAGCTCGCCCATGCCGGCGATGAGCGTCTGCCCCGTCTCCTCGTTGGTGCGCACGCGGAAGGACGGGTCCTCCATGGCCAGCCGCTGCAGGGCCTGGATGATCTTGTCCTGGTCCGCGGTGGACTTCGGCTCGATGGCGATGTCGATGACCGGCTCGGGGAACTCCATCCGCTCCAGGATGACAGGCTGCTTGTCGTCACAGAGCGTGTCGCCCGTGGTCGCGAGCTTCAGGCCCACCACCGCGCAGATGTCGCCGGCGTAGCACTCCGTCAGTTCGTCCTTCTTGTCCGCGCGCATCTGCACGAGCCGGCTGACGCGCTCGCGCTTGCCCTTCACGGAGTTCCACACTGCCGTACCCGCCTCCAGCTTCCCCGAGTAGACGCGCAGGAACGTCAGCGTCTGCGAGGAGAAGGACGGGTCGTTCATGATCTTGAACGCCAGCGCGCTGAAGGGCGCGTCGTCGCGCGTCTCGCGCACGGCGTCCTCGCCCTTGGGCGTCTTGCCGTGCACCGGCGGGATGTCCAGCGGGCTGGGCAGGTAGTCCACCACCGCGTCCAGCAGCGGCTGTACGCCCTTGTGGCGGAACGCCGAGCCGCAGAACACCGGGAACAGCTTCAGCCCGACACAGCCCTTGCGGATGGCACCGCGCACTTCCTCTTCGGTCAGCTCATCGCCGTTGAGGAACTTCTCCGTGAGCGCGTCGTCCTGCTCCGCCGCGGCCTCCAGCAGCTCGCCACGCGCGGCGGACGCCGCATCCTGGTAGTCCGCCGGGATGTCCACGATGTCGAAGCGGCTGCCCTGCTCCCCGTCCTGGAACACCAGCGCCTTCATGCGCACCAGGTCGATGACGCCCTTGAGCTTGTCCTCGCTGCCCAGGGGCAGCTGCATGCGCACGGGACGCGCGCCCAGCTTCTCCTTGATGGTGCCGACGGACATCTCGAAGTCCGCGCCCACGCGGTCCATCTTGTTGATGAAGCAGATGCGCGGGACCTTGTAGCGGTCCGCCTGGCGCCACACCGTCTCCGACTGGGGCTCCACGCCGTTGACCGCGTCGAACACGGCGATGGCGCCGTCGAGCACGCGCAGCGAGCGCTCCACCTCGATGGTGAAGTCCACGTGGCCCGGCGTGTCGATGATGTTCACGCGGTAGCGCTGGCCCGTCCGCTCCCAGAAGGCGCTGATGGCCGCGGAGGTGATGGTGATGCCGCGCTCGCGCTCCTGGACCATCCAGTCCGTGGTGGTGGTGCCTTCGTGCACCTCGCCCATCTTGTGGATGGCGCCTGTGTAGAACAGGATCCGCTCGGTGGTGGTCGTCTTGCCGGCATCGATGTGCGCCATGATGCCGATGTTGCGGTAGCGCTCGAGGGGGAACTCACGGGCCATGACTCGGTTCCTTCCGGACGTCTCTTAGGCTTCTGCCAGGGCTGACAAACAAAACCGCCCGGACGCTGGCAGCGCATCCGGGCGGCAACCGCGAAGCCCCTTTCGGGACCTACCAGCGGTAGTGCGCGAAGGCCTTGTTGGCCTCCGCCATCTTGTGCGTGTCTTCACGCTTCTTCACCGCGTTCCCGCGGTTGTTGGCGGCGTCCATGATCTCGCCGGCCAGCTTCTCCTGCATGGTCTTCTCACCACGCGCCTTGGCGTAGGAGATGATCCAGCGCATGCCCAGCGCGACGCGGCGGTCCTGACGGACCTCCACGGGGACCTGGTAGGTGGCGCCACCGACGCGGCGGCTCTTCACCTCGAGGACGGGCTTGACGTTGTCCAGGGCCTTCTTGAACGTCTTGAGGGGGTCTTCCTTCGCGCGCTCCTCCATGAGGGCGAAGGCGCCGTAGCACACGCCCTCCGCGATGGACTTCTTCCCCTTGCGCATCAGGTCGTTGACGAACTTGGTGACGAGCCGGTCCTGGAACTTCGGATCCGGGAGAATCTTCCGCTTGGCGACTACGCGACGACGAGGCATCTCTTCCCTTACGCCCCACTCCCCTCGCTTTGAGGGAAGCCTTGTTCAGGGGCTTCAAGAACGACAACTTTGAACTTCCAGGGACACTCCCCAGGGTGTGGGGCCAGCGTCCAACACTGCTTCAGGTACCGCGAAGGTGTTCCGCGCCAACGACGCGCGGGAGAACCGGACTAGCTCGGGCGCTTGGCGCCGTACTTGGAGCGGCTCTGCTTGCGACCGGCAACGCCCACGGAGTCCAGCGTGCCGCGGATGATGTGGTAGCGAACGCCCGGGAGGTCCTTCACACGGCCACCGCGGATCATGACCACCGAGTGCTCCTGGAGGTTGTGACCCACGCCGGGGATGTAGGAGGTGACCTCGATGCCGTTGGTGAGACGCACGCGGGCCACCTTGCGGAGGGCCGAGTTCGGCTTCTTCGGGGTCGTGGTGTAGACGCGCGTGCACACACCGCGCTTCTGGGGGCACTCCTTCAGGGCAGGGCTCTTGCCCTTGATGTTGAGCTTCTCGCGGCCCTTGCGGACGAGCTGGCTGATGGTCGGCACTGAAACCTCTTCTTCGATGGGGACCCCGCTTCCGGCTACACGGAGCGGAGCATATCTACCTACAGGCTACACAAAAGGCCCGCGAGTATAGGGAGGGCCCCCCGGGTGTCAAGCATGGCTTGCCCCTGGGCCAGAACCGGCCAGAGGACCCGGGTGCATTCCCCTCACACCCGAAAAACCTGGGACTGCGACGACGGCCGGACGCTCTACTCCCTTACGCCCCTAGAAGTCGAGGACCATCACGATCGCGTCCTCGCCCTCGTCCACGTAGTAGTTCGGGCGGACGCCGACCGGCCGGAAGCCCAGCGAGCGGTAGAGGTTGAGGGCGGATTCGTTGCCCCGGCGCACCTCCAGGGTGGCCAGGGAACAGCGCCGCGCCACGCCCCGGCGAAGCACCTCCTCCATCACGACGCGTGCGACGCCCCGGCGGCGGTGCACCGGCGCGGTGGCGACGTTGAGGACGTGGACTTCGTCATGGACGATCCAGAAGATGGCTAGGCCCAGGAGCTCCACGCCGCCTTCGGGCAGCGGCTCTTCCACGAGGAGGATGGTGGACCAGTCGTGCTGGAGCTCGCGCCCGAGCAGCTCCGTGGACCAGGGGTTCTTGAAGGACGCCTTCTCCAGCGCCATCACCGCTGGCATGTCGGCCACGGTCATCTGCCGGATGAGGAAGCCCTTCCCCTTGTCGGGCGTCCCGTCCTCCCGCAGCCGTCTCATCGCCGTGCCTCCCTTGCGAAGGGCGCCACCCGCCGCACCTGCGCCGACCTGCGTACTTCAGCCAGGGCCTGGGCCGCCAGCTCCCCGTAGCGCGCCCGCACCAGCTCCTCGCGGATGGCCGTGCGCGCCGCCTGATCGAACTCACCAGGGTACAGGTCCCGGTGCGCGTCATAATGGTGACGGACCTCCGCCTCGCTCACCTGTGCCTTCAACCGGACCCGACTATCGAGGATTCGCTCCGCCCGGAGCCCCCGCGCCAGCACGGCCTCCAGGGCGTCACGGTCCACGTCGTGCCGGGCGAGGAATCGCTGGAGCGCCTCCTCCCCACCGAGCCGCGCGCGGAAGGCGTCCAACCGGGCCTCCACGTCCGCCGGTTCGGCCGGGAAGGCCTGCAGGCGGTCCGCGCTCAGGACCTGGAGGCGCTGGTTGATGGACAGCTCCAGGGCCCCCCGGAGCGTCTGCTCATCCAGCGGCAGGGCGGCGGCCTGCACGGCCCCTCGCTGGATCAGGGCCACCCGGGCCTCCATCTCCAATTCGCTCTGGGTGAGGACTTGGCCCTCGATGACCGCCACGACCCGATCCACCACCCTGCCCTCCTCCACGACGGGAGCGGGCGGAGGTGGGGCGGCGTGGGCGGTCGCCCCGGACCCCAGGGCAGTCCCCAGAGCCGCAGGGAGCAGTCCGCACGCCAGCCACAGAGGGGCCGGCCGGCGGGGGCGCGGTGCTGGCATGGCCTTCCTCATCTTCCGGCGACTGTAACCATCGCGGCCCTGTCCGGACATCCCGTGCTGGCGCTCACCGCCCCGCTGGTTACGTTCTCCCTTGTCGGGTACTGCACCACCCTCAAAACCTATGGCTGACGACTACTACCAGATTCTGGGCGTGCCACGGACGGCCTCGGCGGACGACCTCAAGAAGGCCTTCCGCAAGCTCGCGCGCCAGCACCACCCCGACGTCAACCCGGGCGACAAGGGCGCGGAGGAGAAGTTCAAGCGCATCAACACCGCCTTCGAGGTCCTGGGCGATGCGAAGAAGCGCGCGCTCTACGACGAGTTCGGCGAGGACGCGGAGAAGATCGGCTTCGACGAGAAGAAGGCCGCGGCCTACCGCCAGTACCGCGCCGCCCAGGCGGCCGGGGGCAGCGGAGGCGGTGGCATCCCCTTCAGCACCGAGGGCGTGGACCTGGGGGACCTCTTCAACGACATCTTCGGGCGCGCGGGCGCGGGTGGAGGCGGCGCAGGCGGCTTCGACATCAACGACCTCTTCAGCCGGGGCCGGGGTGGCAGCCGGTCCACGGCGGCCGAGCGCGGCGACGACCTGACGACCCGCGTGCAGGTCTCCCTCGCGGAGGCAGTCACCGGCACCGAGCGAACCCTCACCCTCCAGCGCCCGGGCCGCTGCTCCAAGTGCCACGGCGAGGGCAACACGGGGAAGCTCGTGACGTGCCCCACCTGCAACGGCACGGGCCGGGCCCGGCGGGGCGGGGCCATGTTCGGTGGATCCGGGGTGTGCCCCACCTGCCGCGGCAGCGGGAAGGCCCCGGAGCCCTGCTCCCAGTGCGGCGGCAGCGGCATCAAGGAGGAGACGACCCGGCTGACGGTGAAGATTCCGGCGGGCGTCATCACCGGGTCCAAGGTGCGGCTGGCCGGTCAGGGCGCGGCAGGCATCCAGGGCGGCCCTCCAGGGGACCTCTACATCGAGACGGAGGTGGCCGAGCACCCGCTGGTGCGCCGCGAGGGCGATGACCTCTACCTGGACCTGCCGGTGACGGTGTCCGAGGCGCTGTTGGGCGGCGAGGTGCGCGTGCCCACCTTCCAGGGTGAGGTGACGCTGAAGGTGCCTCCGGGTTCGCAGTCCGGCCGCAAGATGCGGCTCAAGGGGCGCGGCGTCCCTTCGCTCCGGGGCGGGGCTCCGGGCGACATGTACCTGCTGCTCCAGGTGAAGGTCCCCGAGGAGGCCACGGACGAGGTCCGGGCCGCCGCGGAGACGCTGTCGCGGGCCTACCGGGGCGACGTGCGCCGGGAGCTGTCGTTGTAGTTGTCGTTGCCACTTGTCCTGGAAGGCGCACCGTCCTACATGGCGCCTCCACCTTCCGAATCCGGAGCGGGTACGTACCTATGGGTCTCTTCGATTTCCTCACGGGCGGCTCGGGCCCCGAAAAAGCCCTCAAGCTCAAGTCCAAGGTGACCCAGAAGTACGGGGAGCCGTCCACGCGGCAGAAGGCCCTGCAGCAGTTGGGGGAGATGAAGTACCCCGAGGCCGTCACGGTGCTGCTCAGCCGGTTCACCATCACCGTGGACCCGCTCACCACCGACGCGGACGAGAAGGAGCACACCTTCGAGCTCATCAAGCACTTCGGCCAGGACGCCGTCGCGCCGGTGAGCGCCTTCCTCAAGACGGGCGATCAGGCCACGTCCTGGGCGCTGCGCATCCTCCAGGAGCTGCTCGCGGAGGACGCGCTCATGGGCGTCATCATCGACACGCTCCAGCACCTGTCCTCCCGCTACACGCGCGACCCGGAGAAGAAGGTCGTCCTGCTCCACCACGTGCTGGGCAAGCAGGATCCGCGCGTGGCCCCGGCTGTCCTCCCCTTCCTTGAGGACATGTCCGACGATGTGAAGATCGCCGCCATCAACGTCCTGGGGCCCCTGAAGTACGAGCCGGCGCGCGAGCCCCTGCTCAAGCTGCTCACCAATGAGGACACCGCGCGCCGCGTGCAGACCGTGGCGCTGGCGGCCCTGGCGGAGAGTGGGTTCGGCGTGCAGGGCTACCAGGAGAAGGTGCAGGCCGCCCTCGTGGAGCCCTACAGCCTGGACAAGGACGGCCGGATCCAGCGACGTCCTTGAGCGAACACCCGGGCGGCCATGCGATGTAGGCCCGGCCGAAGGGGCCAGGGGGCTGTCGGGCACCTGACACGCTCGGCGTTGGTGGAAGGCGCCTGGCTTCGGTGAGGTTCCCTCCCACGCGGAACATGAAGCAGGATTCACGCGTGCCATCGAAGAAGAAGGGTCCGCAGCTCGCAGAGGTGGTTCCGCTGCGCCCCGCCACCATCGCGAAGAAGGCTCCACCGAAGCGGACGGCCAAACCGCCGCCGCCCGTGGACACGGACACCGCCGCCCAGGCGTTGCTGGAGATGGGCCGGCAGCTCACCGACAACGCGGGCCCCACCGAGGCCCTGCGAGCGCAGCTGCAGACGCTCCACACGCTGCTCAAGCCGAAGGTCTGCTACGTCGCGCGCCACTTCCCGTCGCGCAACCAGCTGCACGTGGAGCACGTGCGCGGACGCTACGACGAGCGCGTCACCGCCGCCGTTCCGGGCGAGGGCGTGGTGGGCCGGTGCTTCACCGACAAGGTGCTGCTGCGCGAGGACGACACCGTCGCCGTGCCCCTGGACGGGCCGCAGGGCGTGACGGGCGTGCTCGTGGTGCTGGGCGCGCGCAGGAAGGCGTCCGACGTCCTGATGCAGTCCCTGGCGTCGCAGCTCACCGCCGCCTACGAGGTGGCCCGGCTTCGCGACGACAGCGCCCGGCGCAACAAGGACCTGCAGACAGCCATCGCGGGCCTCAAGAGCCTGGAGCAGAACCGCGAGGAGCTGCTCGGCAACGTGTCCCATGACTTGAAGAACCCGCTCACCACCATCAAGGCCTACCTGGCCATGCTGGGCCGGGAGAAGCTGGGCACGCTGACGGACGGCCAGCGCCGCGCGGTGCAGATCTGCGATCGCAACGCGGACCGGCTGCTGCAGCAGGTGAACGACCTGGTGCTGATGTCCCGGCTGTCCTCCGGGAAGATGCAGCTCAACCAGCGCCCCTTCGGCCTCAAGGCCGTGGCGGAAGAGGTGGTGCGGGGACTGGGCGCCGTCGCGGAGCACAGCCGCGTGCGCGTGGTGATTCCCCCCTGCCCGGAGGTGTTCGTCCGCGGCGACCGCGAGCGCATCTCAGAGGCCATCCACAACCTCGTGGAGAACGGCATCCACCACAGCGAGACGGACGACGTCGTCGAGGTGAGTGTGTCGTCCAGCGAGGGCCTGGGCATCCTCACCGTGAAGGACTCCGGCCAGGGCATGACGGCCGAGGCGCTGGAGCACGTGTTCGACTCGTTCTACCGCGCGCAGCCGGGCATGCCCCGTCCGCCGGGCGCGGGCCTGGGCCTGCCGCTGGTGGCCAAGATCGTCGCGCTGCACGGCGGCCGCGTGGACGCCAGCAGCATCCTGGGCGAGGGCAGCACGTTCCAGATGGTCCTGCCCCTGTTCGCGAGCGCCGTGAGCGCCCCGGACGTGAACCAGGCCACGCCCAAGGCGGGTGGCATCCTCCTGGTGGAGGACGACGTGGACTGCCGCGAGGTGCTGGAGCAGGTGCTGGAGCAGGAGGGCTACCGGGTGATGGCCACGTCCGGTGCCGCCGAGGCGCGCTCCATCCTGTCCCACATCCGGCCGGCCATGGTGCTCCTGGACCTGCGGCTGTCCGGGGAGGACGGACGCTCCGTGCTCCACTACATCCGCACCACGGAGTCGCTGGCGGACGTGGTCGTCTACATCATCTCTGGCGCGAGCGACGTCGCGTCCCTCACCTCGGGTGAAGGGCCGGATCGCATCGACGGGTACTTCGAGAAGCCGCTGAAGCTGCCCAAGCTGCTGGACACCGTGGCCTCGGTGGTGCGGCCCAAGAGCCGCGGCCCTGCCGTGACCTGAAAGACGCTCCGGCGCCTTCCCCACAGAAGAGGTGGCTGGAAGGCGCCCCGCCTTGGGTAGTATCCGCGCGGTCCATGAGCACTTCTGTCTATAGCCGCTACCGCGCCGCGTTCGCCCAGGCCCTCGCCGGGGCCCTGGGTGTCCCCGCCGCCGACATCGAGCCCCAGGTCAAGCCCGCCGAACCCGCGCACGGCGACCTGAGCTTCGCCACCTTCCCTCTCGCCAAGGCGCAGAAGAAGGCGCCCCCCGCCATCGCCGCGCAGCTCGCGCAGACGCTCCAGGTCCCCGGCCTGGAGGTGAAGGCCGTGGGCCCCTATGTCAACGCGCGCTTCCTTCCCCTCCCCTTCACCCAGGAGGTCATCGACGGCGTGCGCCGGGCCGGCGTGGCCTACGGCAGCGACGCGGAGGACGGCAAGGGCAAGACGGTGGTCATCGACTACTCGTCGCCCAACATCGCCAAGCCCATTGGCTTCCACCACATCCGCACCACGTTCCTGGGCCACTGCATCGCGAACCTGTACCGCGCGCTGGGCTGGCGCGTGGAGGGCGTCAACTACCTGGGCGACTGGGGCAAGCAGTTCGGCCTCGTGGCAGTGGGCTTCAAGGAGTTTGGTGACGAGGCGCGCCGCGAGGACATGGCGCACCTGGTGGAGGTGTACGTCAAGGCGAACAAGCGCGCCGCGGAGGACCCCGTCTTCGACGAGAAGGCCCGCGAGTTCTTCCGCCGCATGGAGGCCAACGAGCCGGAGGCGATGAAGCTCTGGAACCAGTTCCGGGAGACGAGCCTCAAGGGCTTCAAGCGCGTCTACGCGCGCATGGGCATCGACTTCGAGCACATCGAGGGAGAGAGCCGCTACCAGGGCAAGATGGACGCGGTCATTGATCAGATCGCGAAGAAGCCCGGCGTGAAGGAGTCCCAGGGCGCCATCATCGTGGACATGCCCTACGCGGACGGCGAGCCGCCCGTGCTGCTCAAGAAGAACGACGGCAGCACGCTCTACGCCACGCGCGACCTGGCCGCCGCCGAGGACCGCTACGCGCGCTTCAACTTCGACAAGTCGCTCTACGTCGTCGCGCAGGACCAGGCGCTGCACTTCCGCCAGGTGTTCCGCACCCTGACGGAGATGGGCCAGCCGTGGGCGGACCGGTGCGTGCACGTGCCGTTCGGCCGCATCCACGGCATGAGCACGCGCAAGGGCCAGGTGGTGGAGCTGGATCAGGTCCTGGACGAGGCGAAGGAGCGCGTGCTCCAGCGCGTGAAGGAGAACGTCGCGCAGGGCAACCTGGAGACGACGGACGCGGACGCGCTGTCGGAGCAGATTGGCCTGGGCGCCATCGTCTTCGGAGACCTGAAGCACAACCGCGCCAGCGACTACACGTTCGACTGGGACGAGGTGACGAGCCTGGAGGGGCACACGGGGCCCTATCTCCAGTACGCGCACGCCCGGAGCGCGAACGTGCTGCGCAAGGGTGGCGGCGTGCCGGCGAGCTACGACCCGGCCCTGCTCACGCTCCCGGAGGAGCAGGCCCTGGTGCGCGAGCTGATGCGGCTGCCGGACACGGTGAAGGCGGCGGCGGAGCAGTACGAGCCCAGCCTGGTGGCGCGGCTGCTCTTGGACGTGGCGGCGGCGTACAGCCGCTACTACACGGCCGGCAACAAGGACCGGGACAAGCGCATCCTCGTGGAGGGGAATGACGCGGTGCGCGCGGCCCGGTTGGCGCTCACGGACGCGACGCGCATCACCCTGGCGGCGGGGCTCACCTTGCTGGGCATCCCGACGCCGGAAAACATGTAGCCTGGGGGGCTGCGATGGACACCGCGCTGGCGCCGACCGCGACGCAAGGAGAAGCCTTGAAGGAGGAATTCGGTCCCATGTCCCGGGTGCTCGGGGCACGGTACTTCGACGGGGTGCACTTTCCCCCCGAGGCCGAGAACGAGCTGCGTGCGCTCAGCGCCCGCGGCTTCGTGGTGCACGTCATGCGCACCACGGCGTGGATCAACTTCCTCTACATCGCGTGGGCCATGGTCCGCCGGGCCATGCCGCCCATCCGCGCGGTGGTGAACCTGCGTCCGTGGTTCACCAAACCCTGGCGCCAGACGGCCCAGGGCGGCGCGGTGGAGGAGCGCTTCCGCTACGCCCGCGAGCAGGGCGGCAGCGGCCTGGTGTTCCTGCGCCGCACGGCGCTGCTGCACGCCTCCGGCAAGGAGACGCGCGACGACCCCTTCCCCCAGCTGGTCCGTCTGGCGCGCGGCTCCGAGCGGCCCGTGTTCCTGGTGCCGGAGCTGTTCGTCTGGGAGAAGCGCCCCGCGAAGCTCAAGCCGGGCTGGCGTGACGTGGTGTTCGGCAGCCCCGAGGCGCCGGGCTTCGTGCACTCCATGGTGGCGTTCTTCCGCAACTACAAGCGCGCGCAGTTCCGCGTGGGAGAGCCCATCGACCTGCGCCGCTTCATCGAGGAGAACCCGGGCGTCAGCGACGAGGTGCTGGCGCGCAAGGTGCGCAGCACGCTGCACGTGTTCCTGGCGCGGGAGACGCGCGCGGTGTTCGGCCCGCCGCAGAAGCCCACGGACCGCCTCATCGAGGAGACGCTGCGCGACCGGCAGCTGCGCAAGGTGCTGGACGAGCACGCCGCCGCCACCGGCCGCAAGCCCGCGAGCGTGCAGCGCGAGGCGAAGCGCAACCTGGAGGCCATCGCGGCCAAGCCCAACCCTTCCGTGCTGGCGCTCATCGCGCCGATGCTGGAGTGGGTGTTCAACCGCATCTACGACGGCATCGGCGTGGACGAGGCGGGGCTGCATCGCGCGCTCAAGGCCGCGGGCAAGGCGCCGGTGGTGCTCTGCCCCAGCCACAAGAGCCACGTGGACTACCTGGTGATGAGCTGGGTGCTCTGGAACCGCGGCTACACCGCGCCGCTGGTGGCCGCGGGCGCGAACCTGTCCTTCTGGCCCCTGGGCCCGCTGTTCCGCCGCTGCGGCGCGTTCTTCCTGCGCCGGTCGTTCAAGGGCGACAAGGTCTACGCCGCGTCCTTCAAGGCGTACATCAAGAAGCTGGTGCACGACGGCATCCACCAGGAGTTCTTCCCCGAGGGGGGCCGCTCGCGCACGGGCAAGCTGCTCACGCCCAAGCTGGGCATGCTCACGTGGCAGGTGGAGGCGGTGCTGGACGGCGCGCGCAACGACCTCTACTTCGTGCCCGTCTCCATCGACTACGAGAAGGTGGTGGAGTCCGGCAGCTATTCCAAGGAGCTGGCCGGCGGGGAGAAGAAGCCGGAGGACCTCAAGGCCCTCTTGAGCACGCCCAAGGTGCTGGCGGCGCGCTACGGAGGCATCCACCTCACCTTCGACGAGCCGCTGTCGTTGGTGGAGTTCATGAAGGCGCGTGGCCTGTCGCCGCAGGAGCCGGTGACGGACGAACAGAAGAAGGGCCTGGTGCGCGCGCTGGGCAACCGCGTGATGTACGGCATCAGCAAGGTTTCCACCGTCACGCCGCACGCGCTGGTCAGCGCGTCGCTGCTGGCCCACCGCCGCCGCGGCCTCACCCAGCGCGAGCTGACGGACCGGATCAGCCTGCTGCGCCGCATCGCTTCCGAGGACGGCGCGCGGCTGTCCAAGGAGCTGGCGAACGCGCCGAGCAATCCGGAGACGCTGGGGCCCATCCAGGACGCGATGCGCGAGTTCATCTCCGACGAGATGGTGCGCACGAAGGAGGCGCGCGGTGAGGTCAGCTACCAGGTGGAGGATGCGCGCCGCCCGGAGATGTCCTTCTACAAGAACACGCTGATGAACCTGGTGGCCGCGCGCAGCCTGGTGGCCAACGCGGTGCTCGCGGGCACGCCCGCGCCGTACGACACCGTGAAGGCCCGCGCGCTGTTCCTGTCGCGCCTCTTCAAGGTGGAGTTCATCTACCGGGTGGGCGCGTCGTTCGACACCATCTTCGCCGAGTGCGTGGAGCGGCTCGTGCGCATGGGCCTGGTCATCCACGAGGGCGACACGCTCACGCGCGCGCCAGAGGCACATGCCCAGCCGGACCTGGAGTTCCTGGCGGACCTGCTGCGCGACTTCCTGGAGGCCTACCTGCTGGCCGCCATGACGCTGCCGGATGTGGCCGTGGGCGTGGCCACCGACCGCAAGACGTTCGTCAAGCTGGCGCTGGAGACGGGACGCGGCGAGTACAACGCCGGCCGCATCACCGCCGCCGAGTCGCTGGCGAAGACGACGCTGGAGAACGCGGTGGAGTACCTGTTGGATCAGCGCATCCTCGTGGAAGAGGACAAGAAGCTGCGGATGAGTGACCCGGCCGCGGCGGTGGAGCTGCCCCAGAAGAACCCGCTCGCGGAGCAGATCCGCGGCTACCTCCACCGGGCCTGAGTCCCTTCCCGCCTCCCGAAGCGAACGCCGCACCCCACCCCTTCCGCCTGGCGGAAGGGGTCAGGAGACGACACGGTGGAAGAAGCCTCAGCTCCCAGCGACCCGCGGCCGGCGGAGGCCCCCGCGCCGCTGTCGCCGCCCCACCCCGCACTCGCCGCGGCCCTGGCCTTCGGGCTCTTCGTGACGGTGGGGGCCCTCACCCAGTTGCTCAACCCCTCCTTCGGGGTGTGGTTCACGGAGGTGTTCCTCTTCCTGGGCCTCGCGTGGATCATGCTGCGCCGCTCGGGGTACCGGCCCGCCGCGTACGTGGGCCTCACGCCCTTCCAGGGGCCGCCCACCCTGTTCGGATTCCTGCTGGGCGTGGCCAACTTCGTCGCCGTGGTGGTGCCCGTGCAGTTCCTCGCGCAGCAGGTGGCCCCTGCGTGGCTGCGCGAGATGTTCGACGCCTCGCGCCTCTTCGAGGGCCAGACGCCGGTGGAGCTGGCGCTACTGCTGGGTGGCGTGTCCGTGGCCGCGCCGCTGTGCGAGGAGGTCTTCTTCCGAGGCCTCTTCCAGCGGTCCCTGACACCACCGGCCCCCGCGTCGCCCTGGCGCGCGCTGATCATCACGTCCGTGGTGTTCAGCGCGTTCCACCTGGATCCGGTGGGCTTCCTCGCCCGGGCGGAGCTGGGGCTGCTGTTCGGCTGGCTGTTCCTGCGCACCGGTTCGCTGTGGCCGGGCATCGCGGCGCACGCGGCCAACAACATCGTGTCGTCGGTGCTGTTCCTCGTCGCCACGCATTCGGGGCTCGCGAAGGACGGGGCGACGGACGACGTGACGGACTGGCGCGCCGTGCTGGGACTGGCGCTCGTGGGCTGGACGGCGCTGCTGGGCCTGCGCGCCGCGTCCCGCCACTTCCCCGCTGTGTGGGGACGCGGCACGCTGCCCGGGGACGAAGAGGTTCGCGCCACGAAGCCCGTGCCCCTCTTCGCCGTGCAGCTGCTGCCCTGGGTGACGGCCGCGACACTGTCCCTGGTGGCGCTGGGACTCGTGGACGGGCGCGGCGTGTCCCTGAGCGTCTACGACGTGCAACACCCGGTGGAGCCGCTGGGCAAGAACGCGGATCCGGCGCTCCAGGCCGAGCGCAAGGCCCTGCGGCAGCTCCGCGATGCCGTGCGCAGGGGCGAGGTGCCCATGGAGGCCTATGAGGAAGAGCGGCTCCGGCAGTCGGAGGCAAATGGCCCCGGCAAGGGCAAGCCCCGCCGCTGAGGGCCGGAGGGGTGCTCCCTCCGGCGCCCCCTTTCAGTCCGCCTTGTACGAGGTGACGTGGAACACCGGCCCCACCATCGCGGCGGTGACGGTGTCGCGCTGGATGCTGCCCTCGGCGGAGATGCGCTGACCGTCCTTCTTGATCTTCCGGTCACCGCCCGCGAGCTGGTACGTCCGGCCGTCGTCGCCCTTCAGGACCCACACGCCGCCCTCCAGGTCCTGATACTGCACGGTGCCGGAGACCTTCACGCGTCCTCCCGCTTGAGCATCGCGCGAGCGATGACGAGGCACACCACCGTGTTGAAGCCCAGCCACGGCTTCGCCAGGAAGGTGAAGGGCATCCACGCCAGCGCTGGAGCACCCACCCACGCCGCGTAGGCCAGGAAGCCCGCGAACCCCAACGCCAGGCCGCCCACCGCCGGACGGAAGCCCCGCCACGCGATGGCCGGCAGCGACAGCACCAGGGGGATGAGCGCGCTGTAGAACAGCGGGTTCACCGCACCCCGGCCGAAGATGATGCGCTGCCAGTCCGGGATGGGCAGCGACGCCACGCTCACCACGTCCTGGGCCGTGCCCGCCGCGCCCGCGAACCAGGTGCGCAGGAAGAAGAAGCCCACCGTGGAGAGGAGCAGCGGGACGAAGAACGCCGGGCGGAAGAGCACGTTGAGGAAGCCCGGGCGCTCACGGCCGCGCAGCGTGAGCAGCACCAGCGCGAGCAGCGCCGCGGCCCAGCCCAGCGACGGCCACCGGGGCCCCGCGCCCTTGAAGGCCTGCAGCGACGCGTTGGCGTTGAGGACGCCGTGGCCGTACTCCTCCGACCAGGCCTGGTTCTCCGTCACCTTCGCGCCGACGTAGAGCGCCTGCTCCACCTCGTCCGGCGTCGTGGCGCCCGCGCCGTAGAGCATCGCGGCGACGGCGGCCACGTGCGGGGCGGCCATGCTGGTGCCCTGGTACCAGGCGTAGATGGAGCGCGACGGGTCGCGCGGGTCGATGGTGTTCTGAAGGATGCCGCCCGAGTCGCCCTGGCGCTTGTCACCACCGGGCGCCGCGATGTCCAGCTCCTTGCCGTAGGACGAGTACGGCGCGCGCGAACCGGACGGGCCCACCGCGCTCACCGCCACCGCGCCCGGGTACGCCGCGGGGAACTCCACCTTGCCGCGCCCGGTGTTGCCCGCCGCGGCCACCACGGTGACGCCCTTCTTGCGCGCGTACTCCACCGCGCTGGCCATGACCTGCGAGTACAGGCCTCCGCCCAGCGACATGTTGATGACCTTCGCGTCGTGGTCCGCCGCGAACCGGATGGCGTCCGCGATGTCCGCGGAGGTGCCGCTGCCGAAGTGGTTCAGCACCTTGAGCGGCATCAGCGTCGCGTCGAACGCCACGCCCGCCACGCCCTCGCCGTTGTTGGTGGCCTGCGCGATGGTGCCCGCCACGTGCGTGCCGTGGCCGTGATCGTCGTTGGCGTGCTCGTCGTCGTTGACGAAGTCATAGCCCTTCACGAACGACACGCCCTTCAGGTCCGGAACCTGCTTGAAGTCGTCGTGGTCCTCGTAGGCGATGCCCGTGTCGATGACCGCCACCACCACGCCCTTGCCCCGGTTGCCGTCCCAGGCCTTCGGCATGTCGATCATCCGGAGGTTCCACTGGGCTTCGTACTGGGGGTCGTTCGGCGTGTAGCTGGTGCGCAACTGCATGAGCGGCTCGGCGGACTCCACCGCCGGGTTCTGGCGGATGCGCTGGAGCACGTCCTCCACGCCGTCCACGCCCACCGCCAGCGTGACGCCCGTCCGGGGGCCTTCCAGGGAATTGAACTCCAGGTCCACGCCCCACTCCTGCTCCCAGGCGTCGAACTGTTCCTTGGTGGTGCCATCCTTGAAGTCCACCACGATGGCGCCGGACACCACGTCGTCCGAGCCCTCCGCCACCGCCTGGGCCACTTCCGCCTGCGCTGCCGCCAGGTCCTGCCCGGCGGGTGCTTCCGGCTCCCGCGATGCGGAAGCGCACGCCGAGGCCGACAGGGCCAGCGCCGCGAGAACCACGTTCCATCGCCTCATCCGCATCGGGACACTCCTTGAACGAAGACGCCTCGAAGACCCACTACGAACGCACAGCGAGACGATTGGGTCTGCGCTTTCAGTCTGTCCGCCCCCCGGCCGGCCGTGCAAGGCGCCGGGGATGAAGAAACGTGAAGAAGTCCAACGGTTTGCACGCCCTGCCCTACCC
>NZ_RAWE01000222.1 GCF_003611695.1 Corallococcus carmarthensis
GACAGGGGTTGCGCGGCGCGCTGGCGGGGGCGGTGGGCGGCCTGGTTCCCGGCGTGGGCGGGCGGATTGCCTCCTCCCTCCTGCGCGGCGACGGCGCGGACGACGACGCGTCGCTGGATGCGCTCGCGGACATGGCGGACGCGCGCCAGGTGCCGCCCGCCGTGGCCCTGCCGCTGGGCGCGGGGCTCGCGGCGCGGGTGGTGAGCCGGCAGGCGGTGCCCGTGAGCCACGCGCTCGGTGCCGCCGCCCAGGGCGTGCTGCGCTCGCGCACGCGGGGCCTGGAGCAGCACCTGATGCGGCTCGCCCAGCAGGTGCCGGGCTCCCCGGGCCGCCGGCTGCGGCTGATGCGCGCCATCGCCCGGCTCGCGGCGGGGAACCTGCGGCTGCGTGGCCCCGGCGGTGCCGTGGGGGCCCTGCCGAGGGTCGTCCAGGGCGCGGGCCGCCGGGTGCTCACGCGCGCGGTGCGGATGCCGTCGCTGGGCGTCGTCCCGCCTCGCGTGGCCGCGCAGCGGGTGCAGGCGCGGCGGCAGGTGCTGCGCCGCATCCCCGTCGCCACGGTTGCCGCCGCGGCCGTCCGCCGCGCCTAGTTCCATCCACTCATGAAGTCTTCAGGACAAGGAGGAGTACCCATGCAACCGCAGCCTTTCGAGGAGGAGTTTTCGGGCCAGGGCGATGAGATGTCCGACCTGTTGGCAGAGGGCGAGGAGGGCTTCGAGGGCGAAGGCTTCGAAATGGAGGGCTTCGAGGGCGAAGGCTTCGAGGGAGAGAATCCCACCGCCATGGACGACGCCTTCGAGGGCGAAGGCTTCGAGGCCGAGGGCATGGAGGAGGGCGAAGGCTTCGAGGGGGAGAATCCCACCGCCATGGACGACGCCTTCGAGGGCGAAGGCTTCGAGGCGGAGACTCCGAACGCCATGGAGGAGGGCTTCGAGGGCGAAGGCTTCGACCTGGACAACCCCAACGCCCTGGATGACGCCTTCGCCGACGCGATGGACGCCCAGGACGAGGACGAGTTCCTCCGTCGCCTCGCGGCCGGCGCGCGCCGGCTGGCCACCGTGGCCGGGCCCACCTTCCAGCGCATCCGCCGCCGGGCCATGCCCATCGCCATGCGGCTCATCCGACAGGCCGCGCCCCGGCTGGGCGGCATCGCGGGCCAGGAGATTGGCCGCACCATCGGGGGGCTGCTCCGCGCGGACGCCATGGACGCCTTCGCGGACGCCGCTGGTGACTACGCCGGTGACGAGGACATGGACGCCTTCAACCGCGTGCTGGGCGGGCTGGCGGCGCGGCACGTGGTCCGCTCCACCATGTCTCCCGCGCGCCGCCGGCAGAATCCCCAGCAGGCCCGGGCACTGGGGCGGGCGGTGGGCCAGATGACGACGCAGCTCGCGTCGCGCATCAGCCAGCGCTACGGCCCGCGGGCCCTGCCGGCGGTGACGCGCGTGGTGCGCCAGGTCACGCGGCTGGTGCGCCAGCAGGGCGCGAGCCCGCAGGCCGTTCCGCGCATGCTCCGCCGCATCGGCGGGCGCGTCATCGGCAGCCCCCGCGTGGTGCGCCGCCTGGCCCGGCCGCTCGCGGGCGTGCGGCAGCTGCGGGCGCGCGCGGGCCTGCGCCGCCCCGGTGTTCGCGGCCGGGTGAATCCCATGATGGGAGGCCCCGGCATGCGCCGGCTGCGGACCGTCACCCTGCGGGGGCCGGTGCGCATCGTCGTGAGGTGAGCCAGGTGGCGTGAGCGACAAGGGGGGAGGCGGGCACATGGCGGACGCGCTTCAGCAGTTCCTGAGGGCCAAGGTCAGCAGCATCACGTTCCGGGCGGGGCGGCTGTCGCGCCTCACGCCGCAGGACGTGGGCATCCGGCCCCGGGACGTCCCCTATGCCCCCTCCACCGCGCACTTCGCGGCGGCCAACGCACGGCTGGGCGAAATCGACCGCGACGTGCGCCGCGCCCTGGACCAGCTGAACGGCCGGCTCCGCGACGCCCCACCCCATCCGCACGAAGTGCTGGACCGCAACGCGCTGCTGGAGCGCGAAATCGACCGCGCCCGCCGCGCCTACGGTCTCTTCTTCGACGTCTTCAGCCAGCGGGGCACGCGGTTCGCGCCAGCGCTGGCGGCCTGCGACGCCATCGCGGTGGACTGCTTCCAGGCCGTGCGGCAGGCCGCGCCGGGACTGCTGCACGGCCCCATGCTCAAGCCGCTCACCTACCTGGAGCACGGCTTCTCCCCGGCCACCTTCCGGCGCGGCGTGCTGCTCCGCCGGCTGCTCGGGGAGCGCAATCCCTTTCCGCTCATCCGCGTGCCCTATGAGCGCGTGGAGGCCCCGTGGGGCATGGGGGTCATCCTCCATGAAATCGGCCACAACCTGCAGGCGGACCTGGGCATCTGGCAGGAGACGGAGACCGCCCTGCAGCGGCGGGTGCTGTACGCCACCGGCAACCCCTGGCTCACGCGCCTGTGGGGCCGCTGGCACAAGGAGATCTTCGCGGACCTCATGGCGTGCCTGCTCGGGGGCCCCGCGTCGGTGCACTCGATGAAGGACTTCCTCGCGTACCCGCCGTCACGGGTGCTGACGTTCCATCCGCTCAGCGCGCATCCCACGCCCTTCCTGCGGGTGTTCATCCAGGCGGAGATGCTCCGGCGCATGGGCTTCCCGCGCCAGGCCCGGGACGTGTACGACAACTGGAACCGGCTGTACCGCGCGCGGCTGCCCTTCGCGCGCATCCCACGGATGCTGCTCTGCACGGCGCGCCGGCTCATCCCCCATGTGGTGGATGAGATTGCCTTCCAGCCCCGCCGGGGCCTGGCGCAGCGCGCGCTGGTGGACGTGGTGCCCTTCTGGCCGTCGGATCAGGAGCGCATTGACCGGGCCGCGGAGTCCCTGGCGCGCGGGCACATCCCGCCGGGACTGCCGCCGCGACATGTGGTGAGCGCCAGCCGCGAGGCGCTCGAACGGAGGCTGGCCCCGCCCGAGCAGATCTCTCGGACGGTGCTCAATCATCTGGTGAGGCTTGGCTCGCGGAATGCGCGGCTGCCAGGCGTGGGCGTCACCCAGGCCGCATGACAGGACCTCAAGGGAGGGACGATGTACGAGAACATGAAGGGGAAGAGCCCCGCGGCATCCATGGCGCTGACCTCGAGCTCGAAGACGAAGTTCGACGAGTTCCTGCGCCGTCAGCTGGGGGTGTCCGACGCGCGTGATCCCAAGGCGGTGGTGTACGCGCTGCGCAAGCTCTACCCGACCACGGCCGCGCGCCTGGACGACGAGAGCAAGGGCCAGCCCATCCGCGTCCAGGCCACGCCCGAGCCGGCCCTGGGGATGGTGACCGGCACCCTGGACTCGCCGGGCCAGCGGAGGTTCCGCCAGGAGCGCAAGGCCCTGGCGGACGACCTGGACATCGCGGTGAACCTGGCCTCCAACCGCGACTTCAAGGAACCCGTGTGCGGCTGGCGCGACTCCATCCTCGCGGAGGTGGATGAAGGCGAAGCCGCGGCGAACCTCGCGGTGGATCCGGTGTCCCGCGACCGGGCCTTCTATTCCGTGCGCAAGCTGGGGGACTGCGCGCGCGTGGCGCGGCTGGTGGGCATGATCAACCCCGCGGTGAGCCAGGAGTTCGGCCGGCTCGCGGCGTCCATCGACGACAACGCCACGCTCCTGCGCATCCTCGCCGGAGAGGCCCTCTTCCGCGCGGGCTTCGACAAGGGCGGCACGGTGTTCCAGGTCGCGCTCCAGGACCTGCGCCAGCGCCGTGAAGCGCTCATCAACTCCCTGGAGCAGCTCACCGCCACGTCCATCCAGGAGGGCTACGACGACTGGGGTGACGGCCAGGCGTCCTACGGCAAGCTGCTGGAGCAGCTGCGCGCCCGGGGGCAATCCGACCTGCGCTCCATCGTCCGGCCGGACGCCATGTCGCGGCTGCTGGACGTCCTCTTGAACAATGCGCCCCAGCAGTCGGGCGACCTGCGCGGCATCGCGTCCGCGGTGCCCGTGGAGCTCATCCAGCTGCGGCGCCTGCGGGACGTGGCCGGCACCCTGCTGGACACGTCCAGCACCACCACCTACTCCAACCAGGGCACCCTCCTGAACCCGAAGGTCCAGGGAGCCTCCGCGCCCCTGGCCGCCTTCACGGAAGCGCTCACGCTCTTCATCGACGCGTTCGACCGCCCCAACGCCGGGGCGCGGCTGCTCAACCTGGTGCTCCCCGTCCCCCTGACCTTCCGGGACCTGACGGGCAAGGAGCAGGAGCTGAGCGACAAGTTCCGCGAGCGGAATGACACCCAGGAGTTCATCGAGGACCTGCTGATGGACCCCTCCACGTCGGTCGACTTCTGGAAGGAGCTGGCGCGGCTGGATCGCAAGCTCTTCCACATCGACCGGATCATCGACCTGTTCCTGCTGGACTTCGACGAGGCCCCGGTGCCGGGCGGAAACCTCGTGGACTTCCACTCGGAGATGCTGGAGCAGCTGGACCTGAAAGTGGATGTCTTCAACGTGAACCCCGCGTTCCTCCGCGAGCAATGCGGGCTGGAGGAGGACTCGCTGGAGCTGGCGAAGACCCTGACCCAGGAGGCACCGGGCCAGGCGGAAGAAATCGAGGACGACCGCAACCACAAGTACGGCTTCCCGCAGGGCGGGCACTGCAACACCGGCGAGCCGTTCACGGTGCCGCCGCCGATGCGCGTCTCGCTGGACCGCATCGAGAAGGACCTGGAAGCGCGAATCATCAACCCGGGGGCCACGGCGGAGCACCCGCGGAGCGCCGGCCCCGTGGAGCCCCCGGACGCGACGGCCTCCGCCACGCCGGAAGCCAGAGCCGGCGGGGCCAGCATGAACGACGTGGCCTCGCTCATCGAAAAGAGCCGGTCGCGCATCATGACGGACGTGAAGCAGCAGCTGGAGGCCCAGGGGCCGGAGCTGGCCAGGCAGCTGGAGCAGGCGTTCTCGGATCAGCTCAAGGCCGTGGAGCGCATCATCGCCGGCAAGGAACGGCACGGGTCGGATGGCCAGCCCGTGCCGGCCAACGGCTATTCCAAGGCGGGCCACACGCGCCGCCACGTCCGCCACCCGCGCAAACCGTGAGCGCGCACGCGCAGGCCTGAAACCCTTTCCCTCAACGTCATTGACCCAGGTGGCATGCCATGAGCATCGGTACGGCAGAAGCCCTTCAGCGTCTCTTCTCGCAGTGGAAGCGGGAAGTCCTCGCCAACGTCACGTCGGATGAGCAGCGGACGGAGCTGCAGAAGCAGCTCGCGCTCCGGGAGGAGGAGCTGCTCGCCAGCGCCTCCAACGGCGCGACGGCGTCGCTCTTCTCCGACCTGATGGGGTTGGGCAAGGACGGAGCGCCTTCCTTCGACTCCATCAGCCGGCCGCTGCTCGTCCAGGACTTCGACGAGTCCGTCATCGAGACGCAGCTCCATGCGACCGCGGAGCTCTATTACATCTACCAGCACGAACGGATGAAGGTGTTCCAGGTGGCGGGCGCGCTCTTGCGCCTCTTCCACGACGGGCGCATGCGCATCCAGCGGGGCCCCGGCGCGCGGGCGCTGTACCTCATGGAGAAGCACCAGCCGCTGCGCTACAAGCCGCGCGACCGGCAGCTCGCGTACCGGCGCGCGTTCAACTACGGGAGCCTGTCGGCGCCGCCGGGCGCGGTGATGTTCCGCAACTTCCACCGCGAGTTCGTCGCCTTCGTCTCCGCCATCGCGCAGTACTTCCGCGACCTGCTCATTGGTGAAGTCATCCGCGGCTCGCAGCACCTGAACGAGCGGCCCTTCGCGAGCCAGGCCACCATCCAGCGCCTGGGCACGGACATCCGCTGGCAGATCGACCGTGCCACCTACGGCAACATCCTGGCGCTCACGGTGGAGGTGGGCGAGTACCTCAAGACCATCCTCGACGCGCTGGAGACGCCGGACATCAAGAAGGCCTTCGACGCGAACACCAAGTGGGACGTCATCGAGGTGGTGTCGCAGCGCTACCTGGGCGGCACGGGAGAGATTTCGCAGCGCTCGAAGATGGCGGACGCGGGGCGCCTGCTGCTCAACTTCGTGGCGGACAACCCGTTCAAGACGCGCGACTTCAAGGACTTCCAGACGGAGGTCATGCCGCTGGGCCCGGTGGCCGAGGAGTGGATCGCCGCGTACCGGATGACGCCGGACGGCCGCTCGTTCCGCGGTGTGACGCCCACCCTGCGCACGACGCTGGGCATCACCAGCCCCGCGCCGGCGCTGCGCTGAAAAAGGGAGGCACGACATGGACATCCCGCTGCATCCCCTGATGGAGGCGGGCATGGGGGCCGCCTCGGCGCCGCGCACCAACGAGTCGCGGCTGGTGGCCGCGGCGGTGGCGGGCCAGGTGTCCCATCCCGTCGTACGCGTGTCGCCCTACCGCATCGGCCGGGACGGGGTGCTGCGGCTCTTGCCAGGCAGTGGCGGCATCGTGCTCAACCGGCGCGTGGGGGACCGCGCGGTGGGGCTGGCGGCGGACCACATGGAGGCGGGCGTGTCGCTGCACAACCCGGGGCGCGATGACATTGGCGCGCGCGGTGGCTCCAACCGGGCGCTGATGTTCCAGGCGTGCGTGGGCAACCGCGCGCGCGTGACGAGCGGACCCGTCACGGGCGCCGAAGGCACGGTGGTGGGCAAGCACGGCGGCATCAACCACGTCATCGTGGACTTCGCTCCCGCCGTGAAGCGCCGCCTGCGCATCGGGGACCGCGTGCAGTTGGATGCATACGGCCAGGGGCTGGAGCTGCCGGACTTCCCGCAGGTGCGCGCGCTGAACCTGTCGCCCCGGCTGCTGCGGCGCTGGGGCGTGCGGACGGAAGCTGGGCGGCTGATCATCCCCGTCACGCACACGGTGCCGGCGGAGTTGATGGGGTCGGGGTTCGGGCGTTCAGAGGGCGTGCTGGGGGACCTGGACATCCAGCTGTCGGATGCGCGGCTGGTGCGCAGGCACCGGCTGAACGCGCTCCGGTTGGGGGACCTGGTGGCGGTGTGTCCGCTGGACTATCGCTTCGGGCCCTCGCGGCGGCCGGGGGTCATCACCGTGGGGGTGGTGGTGCATTCGGACAGCAAGGTGGCGGGGCATGGGCCCGGGATGACGCCGCTGCTCATCTGCCCGGGGGAATGCGTCCGGCTGGTGTGCCGTCCCCAGGCCAACGTGGCGCTCGTGCTGGGGCTGCGCCAGAGCGTGGCGCCGCCGGCGCACGGTGGCTCAAGGAGTCGGTGGTAGGGACACGGCGCCCAGGCAGCGCGACACCATGGCCGCGCGGGTGTCCACGCCCAGCTTGACGAAGATGCGCCGCAGGTGGGCCGCCACGGTCCACGTGCTGATGTTGAGCTTCGTGGCGATCTGCTTGTTGCCCCAGCCCGCGCAGACGCACGAGACGACCTGCAGCTCGCGCGAGGTGAGCAGCCGCACGTCGGACGCGGGCTCCGCCGCGGGACTCGCGGAGGGCTCCGCGGGCACGAGGTGGTAGCGCTGCCCGTTGATGATGAGCTCTCCGGCCAGGGCGTGGTTCTGCTCGCGGACCGGAGCCATGACGCCGGGGTCGGGGACCACGAGCAGGACATGGCTCCCGGGTGGAAGGGGCGTCCGCATGGCGTGCGCTAGGCGGACTCCGCGAGCTCGGGAGAGGTGAGGATGCGCCAGACCTCGGAGGCTTCGCGCGAGCGTCCGGCGGCGCGCAGGTCCTCCGCGAGGCGTTCGCCCGCGTGTTCTCCCGCGATGGGTGGCTCCGGCCGTTCACGTGCGAGCGCCACGAGCCGCGTGACGCCGCGACGGCCGAAGCGAAGCTCGGCGTGGAAGAGCAGCGCCAGCGCCCGGGCCGAGGCGAAGGCGCTGTCCTCGGGCGAGTCATCCGTATAGGAGGCCAGGATCGGGCGGAGCACGTGTGTGACGAGGGCTTCCAGCTGCGCCAGTTGAGCGCCGCGCTCTCGTCCGGCCTGGGCGAGCGCCGCGAGCAACCGGGGGTCTTCCGCGATCATCGCCAGGACGTCCCGGCCTTCGATGGGGGCCGCGTTCCTGGCGCCCGGGAAGCGCAGCGAGGCGGGTTCGGGCGGCTGCTCCGGAGTGGCCTCGAGGCCCAGCCGTCCCAGCCGCGCTTCGAACGCTTCGGGTTCGCGCTGCCGCCAGTGGGCGAGCGCGGTGATGAGCGTGGGCCCCGACAGTGGCCAGGCGCCCCAGCGGAGTTCGCCGCCGGACTGGGGCTCCGAGGTCACGGAGTCGAACGGGCTGCCGAACCAGGTGAGGACGAACTCCAACGCGCGGACCTGGACCTCCGTCAGGCCCAGCTTCATGAAGTCCTCACGCGAAGGCGCGCACGGGCCGCGCACCGCGACGGTGCCGCGATGGATGGGCCTGCCGCCCTCGTTGCCCAGGACGATCCTCGCGCCACCGGGGAAGGTGACCACGGGCCCCTGGAGGCGGAGCTCGTCCCGGGCCGCACGGAAGGGCGAGGCCGGTGCTTCCGCGTCGCGAGGCGGCGGTCCGGTGAAGAGATCGGCTCCGGAGCGAAGGTGGAGGTTCTCCTCACGGGGCGCGTGTGTCGATGCCATCTCTGGGTCCCTGAACGGATCCGCGCCTGAGCGTGCGTGGTGGTTCGGCGCACGAGGTGAACGCATGGATGCCGCCTCGGGTTCTCCGAACGGATCCGCACCGGAGCGCGCGTGGCGGTTCGCCTCACGGTTCGAGCGCTCAGCGGCTCCTGACATGTGGAGCTCGTGTTCGCCGAAGGGATCTGCTTCGGCGTGGCGCTCTTCGCGCGCCGCGCGAACAGCTGTCCCACGGGGCCTCGATTCTGTGACCGGCTCACGTTCGGGGCGCGGAGGACGTCCTTCCTCCCTCCCCGCGCGACGCGGGACGGAACGTTCGTGTCGCGGCGTCCGGGCATGGGGGACAGGTTCGGCGAATGGGTCGGAGCTCGAACGACGGGGGCGCGGCTCCTCGCGGACCGTGCCCGATGATTCATCCTCCATCGCCCGAGCACGGGGCCTGGAGTCGGAGCCGCGACGCGGAGGGCGCATCTCCTCCCGGGATGCGCGGGGCGCCGCGGAGGGCTCTCCCTGCGTCCTGCGAGCGACAGGCTCCGGGTCATCGAGCAGATCCGCGTCGGAGCGCGGAATGGCGCCCGGCTTGCGCGCACGCGCCTCCGGCGCCTCCTCCCTGGAGAAGGGAGCATCCCGTTCGAGGTCGGAAACCCAGCGATCCAGGAGCGACATCACGCCCTGGGAAGGAATGGGCGCACGGTTTCGCTTCCGCCCCGAATCATCACCAGCCACGGCAACCTCCCCTGCGAACCATCCTGCCCAGGCACAGTAGGAATCGCCCTTGCGCGGGGAAGGTCGACCTGGAGCCGGGCTCCACGGTTGAGTTCAGGATGGAGGGGACACGGCGGACATCCAGGACGACAGTGCGGTCATCCCGGAAGGTGGGCCCCACGCTGGCTCGCCTGCTCTCGAAGTGTGCTCAGAACAGGCGTGAGTACGTGGCCGGCGCTCCCGGTCGTGGCGTCCAGCGTTTCGCATCGCGGGGCAGCCACAGGAGCTGGAAGGCCTCCGCGTGCCCTTCGTAGCGGAGGGTGTGCTCGCCCTGGGACAGCGCGAACTCGGGCGTGGTGATGCGCTCGCCATCGATGAACAGCGCGCCGGCGTCGAGGGTGCTCGCGGGCTGGACGAAGTACCGGTCGGCGCGCACCGCGAGGAAGTGATCCTCCAGGGCGCCGGAGTCCGTGGGCACTCGGTAGCGCTGGCCCCACAGGTACAGGTCGCCGTCATAGGGCAGGTAGTGCGCGTCGAGGAAGCGGCGCAGCGCGAGCGGAAGACCCGAGGTGCGCAGGTCGTCCACGCGAAGCACACAGCCCTGCTCCACGAGCACGCGGGGCATCTCGTGGGACAGCAGGTCCGCGAGCGAGCCGCGCAGATACGCGTCCGTGTAGAAATAGAAGTGAGCATGCGGCCGGCTCACGTAGCCCCCCGAGTTGTCGTAGACGACATCCTCCGGTCCCGTGAGCGTCGCGATGCGAGCAAGCACCTCGCGCTGCCGCGCATTGCCGCCGCCGTCCAGCAAGGCCTCCACCTGCGCGGCCTGAGCGGCGAACAGGCCTCCAAGTCCAACAAGCCCCACGGTGCGACAGACCGGAGTGCGCAGCGCCGACAGCACCGCGAGGACGCCGCGCGCGGCGAAGGGCGCGAGCACGCCCAGAAAGGGCAGCAGGCTGTACGGGAACGGGGCGCGCTGAAGCGCATAGGCGCCGAACGTCGCGGGCACGGCCACGAACAGGAGCAGGTCCGGGGTGCGCGGGTGCCTCAGCAGTCGCAGGAATGTGGCGACGAACCCGACGGAGGCGAGGACGAAGAACGCCGGTTGTGCGCCCAGGGCCGGCACCAGGTATTCGCGCCACGAGAAGCCCGGATAGTGGCGCTGGTGTTCGGAAGCCCAGACGAAGCACCACTGCCACCACGCGCTCCACGAGCCCGTCACCGTGAGGTACGCGGCCACCAGGCCCGTCGCTGCGACGAGGCCCGCGAAGAAGGCCCGAGGCGAGGCGATGAGCGCGGAAGAAGCGCTCTTGCGCGGCAGGAGGTCGGCGAGCAGCACCGCGCTCACGAGCCCGCCGAAGAAGAGCGCCTTCTGGGAACCCCATGCGGAAGCGACGAGCAGCGCGCCCGCCAGGAACGACGAACGGACGGAGCCGGGTTGCACGGTCAGCGCGGCAAGGGCGCCCAGGAAGAGCGCGGCGGTGAGGGCATCCGGGCGCACCTCGGTGGCGAAGTGCAGGAAGCCAGGCGTGCAGAGCAGCAGCACCGGAGCCAGGAGCGCGGCGGTGCGTCCTTCCCGCCGGTTGAGGAGGAACACGGAGACGCACGCCCCCGCGAGCGGCACGAGCATCGCCGCGCGAAGGGCGAGCACGTTGCGCGGATCATCCCCGAGCAGCCGGAACAGCGGCGCCAGCACCTGGTACACGAGAGGAAAGTGCACCTCGAAGAAGTCGCGGTACGGCACCTGCCCGTGGGCCATGAGCCACGCGGCATGGGCGTACTGGAACTCGTCGATGCTGAATGCCTTGTGCAGTGCGAGGCGTGAAGCCTGGAGCGCGAGCGCGCCCAGGACGACACCCAGCCCCCACCGCAAGGCTCGGGGCTCCTTCATCGGCGCGTCATAAAGCCTTCGGACACGGCTTCTGTCCACAGGTTGAGAAGGAGAGAACCTCGCTGGGACTCGCCGTCGGCGGCGCACCGCACGAACCGGTCCGACTGTCGGACAGGTTGGGAGACCCGCAGCCGGGGGTGCCGCGCCAGTCCAGCCGCGAAAACCGGTCCGACTGTCGGACCAGTTGGAAGTCCTCCGGCTGGGGGGCGCCTCTCCACTGTCGAGCTGCGTAAACCGGTCCGACTGTCGGACCGGTTTGGAGAGGCGCGCGAGGTCCGTCAGGGATGTCCGGAGGCCTGACGACGAGGCATCATCTTGAACGCAGCGTGTCAGCGCCCTGTGCGGCGCCGGGCTCTCGCACGCGCGGCCTCCAGCGCGGAGTCCACTCCGGCGGGCGGCTTCGGAGGTTCGGGCTTCTGCTCGGAAGGCTCCTCCGGGACAGGTCTCGATGGCGTCGCGGAGGGCTTCACGTCCGTGCGCGGTGCGGCCGTGGCCGTGGCCGTGGGTCCTCGCGCGATGGCTTCCTTCACGGGCTGCTCCCGGGCCGCCCGCACTCGCGGCGCGGAGAGGAACCGGCGCACGGCCACCTCCGCCAGCATCGCCGCCAGCGCGAACGCGACCAGCCAGGGTGCCAGCGCGACGCGGCCCTCCGACTCCGGGGCCTCCGCGAACAGGCCCGTCATCGACAGCCGCTCCTGGCCTCCGCCCACCGACGCCAGCGCGCGCAGGAGCTTGAGGCCCTCCTTCGCGCTGCCCGGTTCGAACTCCGGCGCATACGGCAGCGCCACCGGTGGCGCCCTCAGCACGCGTCCGCCCCACTTCACCACCGGGTGCCAGGTGCCGCTGCCGGTCAGTGGGTACTCGACCACCAGCCGGTCCTCGTCCTCCCAGTGCAGCGGCTTCTCCACGCCCGAACGGCCATCTCCCGAAAGCAACACCGCCGTGGGAAGGGCTCCCGGCATCGGTTCACCCGGCGGCAGGTCCAACGTCACGCGCAACACGTTGCCCTGACGCTCCGAGCGCACCACCGCCTCTTCCTTCGGCGTGGCCCGTCCCATCGACCAGCGCACCACCGCCTCCAGCGTGGCCCGCAGCGCGCCCCAGTCGCGCAGTTCCCCCGTGTACTTGCCGTCCACCTCCGCCGTGAAGGCCACCGTGCGCCCCGCGCCATGCGGCCACAGCGCCAGCACCGGCGCGGCGTTGGTGTCCAGCGTGCGCAGCGCCACGTTCGCCCGGGGCTTCAGGTACGTGAGGTTGTAGCCGCCCACCTGCGGCAGGCCCGTCGTCGGCAGCGGCCCCAGCAGCGGCAGGTCCGGCGCGGCCTCCATCGACGCGGGCTCGTCCACGAACGTGGCCCTCGCCACCGCGAGCGTCTCCTGGCTGAAGATGCGCGGCAGGCTCATGGCGTCCTCCGCGAAGTAGATGCGCCCTTCGCCGCGCCGGGCCACTTCACGCAGCAACTCCGCATCCGGATCCGTGGACTTGCCCAGGCCGATGACCGACACCGTCACGTTCGCCTCGCGCAGCGCCGCCAGCGTCGCCTGGTAGTCGTCCGGTTCCTCGGAGTCCGCAGCGTCGGAGAACAGCACCACGTGCCGCGTGGGCTTGTCGCTGCGGAGGATCTCCTTGCGGCCCGCACGCAGGGCCGTCCCCACGTAGATGCCGCCGCCTCCGCTGAAGCCCCGCGCCACCTGGCCCAGCGGCAGCCCTTCGCTCACCGGGCTCAGCGGGAAGACTTCATGCGGCTCCGTGTCCACCATGTGCACGGAGGCTTCGTCATTCGCGTTGAGCAGCGTGAGCGCCGCCGTGACGCCCTCCGCGGCCAGCTCCATCTTCGTGCGACCATCCGGTACCTGCACGCCCATGGAGCAGCTCGAATCCATGAGCACGCTCATCGCCACCGACGCGCGCCGCTGCTCCTCGCGCATCTCCAACGACACGGGCAGCAACGGCTCCACGGGCGAGCGCCGGTAGCCGCCCTCGCCGAAGCTCGAACGCCCTCCCGTCATCACGAGGCCGCCGCCCGCCTGATCCACGTAGTCCGCCAGCGCGTTCAAGCCCGCCTCGCCCAGCGCGTTGGCGTCCACGTTCTCCAGCACCACCACGCCCACCCCGTCGAGCGCCTCCAGCGACAGGTGGAACGGCGCCTTCACATCCAATTCCATGCCCGTCGCCGACAGCGCCTTCGCCAGCGTGCCCGACGGCTGCGCGGTGAGCAGCAGCACGCGAGGTGGCCCCTCCACGCGCAGCACGCCCACGCCCACGTCGTTCTCCGGGACGCCGTCGCCGGGCACCTCCACCGTGAGCCGGTAGTGCACGAGCCCCGACTCCTCCAACAGGTCGCGCAGGGGCAGCAGGTTGGGCCCGGGCTTGAAGTCGAACGGCCCCTTCACCAGCACCTTCCCGTCGCGCTCCAGGCGCACGGTGCCGGTGACGGCGGAGGTGGCCTGCACCACGGCGGAGAACTGGAAGGGCTCGCGCACGGAGACGGTGGCGGGCACGTCCAGGGACACGACGGCCACGTCCAGCGCGGGCTCCGGCCGGGACACCTGCCGGTAGTCCACCGCGATGCCCCGAGCCGCCAGCCGCCGCGTCGCGCCCCGGGCATCCGCGCCCGTGGCCCGGCCGTCGGACACGACCAGCACCCGGCCCGTGCGCTCCGGGGGAATGAGCGCGCCCGCCGCATCCAGCGCGGCCGACAGGTCCGACGCCTCCGCGTCCACCGGCCGCGTGAAGCCGCCGAACCGGCCCACCTCCGACAACGGGGACTCCACCCGCGCCTCGCGGCCGAAGGTGATGACGCCCACGCGGTCGCCCGGCCGGCGCTGGGACTCCACCAGGGAGATGAGCTCCTGCGCCACGCGGTCCACGTCCAGCGGCATGGAGCGCGAGCGGTCCACCACCACGGCCACGTCGCTGCCCGCGTTCGCCAGCCGCAGCTCCGGGCCGGACAGCGCGCCCACGCCGAGCACCAGCAGCGCCCACCGCAGCACCATGGGCGGGCCGGGCCTCCGGCCGTAGCGCCACAGGAAGAGGCCCAGCGGCAACAGCAGCAGCCACGCCTGGGGAAGGGTGAAGGTCATGCCTTCCTCGTGACGTAGAAGTCCGCCAGCAGCGCGGCCAGCAGCAGCACCAGGGGCCAGCGAGCGCGCTCGTGGCCGCCGTTCCCTTCCGAATCCTGGCCCGCTTCCTTCGCGGCCACGTCCGTGCTGCCCCGGCCGCGCAGGTCCGACTCCCGCGCGTCCAGCGCCAGCACCTCCAGCGAGTCCACTTCACGGCCCTCGCGCTCCAGCACGTAGCGGCCGGGGCTCGTGGGCGCGGGCAGGCTCAGCGCGCCCGCGCCGAAGACCGGCTTGCGCCCCGTGGGTCCCTTCAGCGCATAGCGCGCACCGGCCTCCGTCACCACGGAGAGCGCTTCGCCCAGGTTGAGCTGGTGACGGGGAAAGCCCTCGCGCAGCCGCCGCGCTTCGCGCACCACGTTGCCCAGCAGCACGGGCCACGCGGTCGTGCGCTGGAGGTTGGAGCGCGCCAGGTCCACGTTGAGGTGCAGCCGCCCGCCCTCCTCTTCCGACACGAGCACGGCGTCGCCCGCGGTCATCAACGGACGGCCCGGAGGGTTCGCGCCCGCCGTCCACCGCACGCCCGCGAGCTGCACGTCATCCATCAGCGTGCTGCCCTTCTCCGTGAAGAACGGGCCCACGAAGGTGCGCAGCGTCCCTTCCGCGCCCAGCGTCACGCGGGCCTCCGCTCGGGCAGGGCCCACGGACAGCACCGGCGCACCGGGGACGGGGGTGCCATGCGCCACGTCGGGAGACACCGCCAGGAAGCGCTCCAGCGCCTGCTTCGACACGGACGACAGGCCCTCCGTCAGTCCCACCGCCACCGGCATCACGGGAGACGGGGGCAGGCGCACGTGGCCGTCCTCGGGCAGCACGTCGTCCGGAAGGAACACCTCCACGTCGCCGGCCTCGCGGAACGTCAGGCGCACCGTCGCGGCGCCCTCTTCCGGCAGCGTGATGCGCTCCGTGCGCTCCGTGCCTTCACGCGCGCCCGGTCCAGGTGCAGCGCGCACGCGTGCTTCGATTTCCGATGGCCCCGCGCCGAAGCGCGCCACCCGCAGCGTCACCGTGGCGCGGCCCCCTTCGTCGCGCCGCTGCGCGGAGACCAGCGCCACATTGCCCTGGGGACGGCCCAGCGCCGTCCAGCGCACGGAGGGCGGCACGGTCGCGTCCGCGGAGGGCGGCGCGTCGGTGAAGAAGTGCACGCGCTTGCCCGGTCCCGCCAGCTCCTGCGCCCACAGGAGCGAGGCCGTGACGTCATGGTCCGGCCCACGTGCCTCGAAGGACTCCAGTGCACCCAGGGCGCGCGATGCATCAGCTTCAGGTCCAGCGATGACCTGGGACGCCACGCCGGTCGCGAGCACCGTGACGTGCGTCGCGCCTTCCGTCTCCACGCGCTTCGCGGCTTCCGTGCGCACGTGCTCCAGCACCGTCTTGCCATCCGGAGTCCGCGCGGACATGGACAGGCTGCCATCCACGACGAGCACGAGGTGACGGCGGCGAACAGCCTCCCCCAGCCGCACGTCCGCCAGGTACAGCGCCGCGGCCAGCACCGCGAGCGCCTCCAACAGCAGCGACGCCTCGCGAGTGAACCGCTCCCACCGCGGCCCACCCTCCGCGCGAGGACGCGGCGTGCGCCACAGGAACAGCGCGCTCACCACGACCGGCTTCTGCCGGCGGCGCAGGAAGTACGCCGCGACCAGCGGCACCAGCGCGCCCAGCGCCATCAGGCCCCAGGGAAACCCGAAGCTCACGCCCCGCCTCCCGCGACGCACCGCACGCGAGGACGCCCGCCGCTGAACACGCGGGGGCTCCCCTCCCCACGCCCCATCCCGCTCGCACCGAAGCTCACGCCCCGCCTCCCGCGACGAACAGCGCGCGCAGCGGTCCCGCGACCTGCGCTCGCAAACCTTCCGCCGCGTTCACGGTGAGCAGCGTTCCCCGTGCCCGCACCGCCGCGCTCCGCAGCGCGCGCTGGTGCTCCGCGAAGCGGCGGGAGTAGGCGGCCAGCACTCCGTCCGTCAGCAGTTCCTCCAGCGCCACCCCACTCTCCGCGTCCACCAACCGAGCGCCCTCACCGCCCGTGGGCTCCAGGTCCTCCGCGTCCAGCACCTGCACCAGGAACAGCGCAGACGCTCCGCGCGACAGCCGGGCGCACAGCGCCTCCAGGTCCGTCTCGAAGAGGAAGTCGCTCACCACCACCCGCAGGCCACACGGCCGCAACGGCGGCAACCGCCCCAGCGCCGACGCCAGGTCATCCCGCGCCTCGAACTCCGCGCCCCGCAGCGCCGCGCGGCACGCCGGCCCCTGCACC
>NZ_RAWE01000223.1 GCF_003611695.1 Corallococcus carmarthensis
GCTCCCGCGCGGTCTCCCGCACGTAGCGCTCGGCGCCGCCGACGGGGGTGGCGCCCTCGTTGAGCCACGCAACCCTCAAGCCCCTTCCCATGGAGTCCTCCCGCCCAGCCCGAGCATCGAGCGCACCCACCCGGCCACATCCACCAGCGCGCCGCAGCCCTCGGGCAATGCCGCGTCCGAGGCGATGGCGGCGTACGCCGAGGGGCTGTCCACGTCGTAGCCGTGCATTCCTCGCATCGCGCCTCCCACGAAGCTGGGTGCGAACAGCGCGCCCTCCTCCAGGACGAAGAGCGCCCTCCCATACGGCGCGCCACGCACCGGCGCCCGCCGCTCCATCAGCGCCCCTTCGTCCAGCCACCGCCCCCGCAGCCCATGCGCCGCCACCCGCTCACGCGCCAGCGCCAGCGCACGGTCCTCTCCCCAGAAGCGCATCATCGTGCTGTCCACGAACAGCCGCGTTCCCCGCAGCTCCCGGAGCAGCCGCCGCGGATCCACCACGTCGCGGATGTCCGACATCCCGTGGTCTCCCACGACCACCGTCGTCACCTCGCCGCCCCCGCCGCGCATGGCCTCCACCGCCCGCTGGATCCGCTCGGAGATGCGGCCCGCCGCCGCCCGCGCGTCCCGGCTGCCGTTGCCCGCCCGGTGCAGCGCTCCGTCCAGCTCCGTGGCGTACGCGAACGCCAGGTCCGGCTTCCGCGCCCGCAGCACCGCGCAGGTGTGGGCCCAGCGCTCCTCCTCCGGCAGCTGCCACGGCGCCGCGAACACCCGCATGCCCGCGCGCCTCGCCTCCGACAGGAACGTCTCCTCCCCGCCGATGCGCTCCGCGTTGAACAGGTCCTCCCGCTCCGGCAGGTCGAGCCAGCGGAACAGCTCCGGCGGCACCCGGTACAGGTCCACGTACCCCGTCAGTCCCGCCGTCTTCCTCAGCACCTTCGCCGCCGCGCGCCGCAGCCTGCTTCGCTCGTGAACCAGCGGCGGCAACAGCCCCAGCCATTTCAGGGGCGCCAGCACCCCGTCTCCTTCGTTCTCCGCGTGGGAGAAGAGGCACATCCGCCCGTGCCGCTCCGGCGGCGCCCCGGTGAGGATCGTCGGCAGCGCGCCGCACGAATAGCCGAGGATGCCGCGGAGCCGGCCCCGGTGGGGCAGCCCGACCAGCCCGCCGAAGGCCTCCAGCTGGGACGGGCCCAGCGCATCGACGAAGACGACGAGGACGCGGCGCTGACCGGAGGGGTGCGCCGGGACGGGCCCACTCGCCCGCGCCTCGGTGACGTCTCCGTGTGGACACATCTCATTCCGGGACATGGGGTTGTCTCACTGCGAGATGGGCGCCGCGTTCAGCTCCATGACCGTGACCGCGGCCGCCCCGACCGCCAGGAGCGGCGTCAGGCGCTGCAAGACATCCGCCATCGTCGCGAACCAGTGCCGGGTGACGAAGACGATGTCCCCCCGCGCCAGCTCCACGTCCGGCGCCCGGCCCGCCACCACGTCCGCGAAGCTCGCCTGATAGAGCTTCGGCTTTGAGAGAGGGCCGCGCACCACCCGGATGTCCGCGGAGTCCGCGTCCACCGTCATGCCGCCCGCGCGCGTGAGCGCATCCGACAGCCGCAGGCCCGCGCGCCACGGAAGGGCTCGGGCCGACTTCACCTCGCCCAGGACGCGCACCGAGGCCCCTTGCAGCGCCGGGATGAAGAGCAGGTCCCCCGGCGCCACCGGGATGTTGTGCCGCGCGTCTCCCGCGAGCGCACGCACCACGCTGATGGGCAGTGGCGTGCCCCCGCGGAGCAGCCGCGCGGCCTCCAGGTCCGCCAACTCCGCCACCTCCGCGTCACCCGTCATCACCTTGAGGCCACCCACCAGCGCGAGGAGCTCCGCGACGTGTGTCGTGCCACCTCCGAGGACGTAGGCGCCCGGCCGCTCCACCGCGCCGAGCACGCTCACCCGGTGCCCCGCCGGCTCCGTCACCGACAGGGAGACGAGGCCGAACCGGTCGTACCGGCGCAGCCGCTCCTGGATGCGCTCCTGGGCCTCCTCCATGCGCAACCCCGCCACCGGCACCGCGCCCACCAGCGGCGCGTGGAGCAGCCCCGCTTCATCCACCACGAGGCGCGGCACGTTCAGCGGCGCCGGGGAGATGGTGCCCAGCGAGAGCACGTCCCCGGGCTGAAGCTCGAAGGGCCTGGGTGCCGCCACGTCCATCCCGGGGGGCTCGGGCATGGGCTCCGCCGTGAAGCCCGAGTCGCCGGAGGGACGCGACAGCGCAGGCGGGGCGTGGGCGCACGCGGACACCGTCAGGCCCACGAGCGCGAGGAAGAGGAGGCGCGTCATGCGGAAACGCACTTGCCAGAAGCACGCCAGAACGCGTGCTGGCATCCACCGTGCACCGGGCCCGTCCCCATGGAGCCCTCCAGCGCCACGGTTCGAACCCTCACCCCCACTGAGAGCGAGCTCGCCGGCGCCGGAGTTCCACTTCTGCTCGCGGACGCCCAGCGGGCCTTCTCCGCGGGAGTCACCACCCTGCTCCTCGACCTGCGCCGCGTCTCAAGGCTGGACGCGCGCGCCGCGGACACCCTGGTGCGGCTGGCGCGGCGGGCGCCCGGGCACGTCCGCCTCGTGCTGCTGAGTCCCGCACCCTCCGCGCGGTTCATCCTCCAGGCACTGAGGCTCAAGGAGATTTTCGAAATCCACGAGGACGCCGCAGAGGTCCTGAGGGCCGCGAGCTGACGGAGACGCCCACGATGTTCTCACTGGAAGAAGGCGCGGAGCATGGGGCTCCGGCGCCGCCCGTACGGCCGGAGACAGGGCGCTCCGGCCACCCCATCGACCCTTTGCGCATCGCCCGGGTGCTGCGGCGCCGCTGGCGCGTCATCGCGGGAGTCTTCCTGATGGGCACGCTCTTGAGCGTCGCGCTGGCCAAGACGGTGGTGCCCCGCGAGTTCACCGCGCACACCATCCTGCTGTGGGAACCCGTGCACGTCTCCGCGGCAACGACCCCCGAACGGGAAATCCAGACGTTGATGGACACCCTCAAGCTGCCCAACAACCTCGAGGAGCTGCGCAAGCGCACGCGCCTGCCGATCACGCTCGATGCGCTGGCGCGGCGGCTGGACATCGCCGTGGCCCGCGACTCCAACATCCTCACCCTCTCCGCCATCGCGGACAGCCCCGAGGAGGCCGCGCGGCTCGCGGACACGATGACGCGGGTGTTCCTCGACAGCCGGCGGGACTCGGAGCGGACCCGGGCCGAGCAGCAGCTCCAGGCCGTCACCTCGGAAGTGGACAAGGTCCAGGCCCAGCTGGAGGAGGCCCGGGCGCAGTACGACCGCTTCCGCGGGGAGGCCGGCATCGCGGACCTCGCGCTCGACAGGCAGGCCGCCATCGAGGAGGCGGCGCGGCTGCGCACCGAGATGAACCGCTTCCGGATCGAGGCGGAGTCCTCGGAAGCCAAGGCCGCCCTGCTCAAGCAAGCGGCCCGCGGGCAGCCCGACAAGGTGGTGCTTTCGGAGACGGAGAGCCACTACGAGCAGCGCAAGCTGGCCGAGCTGCGCGCCGAGCTCACCGCCCGCAAGGCCAGCCTCTCCGAGGAGCACCCGGAGGTGCTGGGGCTCTCCAGCGCCGTCCAGGCCCTGGAGTCCTCGCCGGACAGGGGCGCCATCTCCGACCGCGTGGTGGGGACCAACCCCGCGTGGACGTTCCTCCAGAACAGCCTGATTGACGTCGACACGCAGCGCGAGGCGGCCCAGAAGAAGTGGCGCTCCTACGCCGCGGTGGAGGCCTCGGTGCGCGACCGCATCACCCGGCTGTCCTCCATCGAGGGCCAGGCCAGCGTGCTGCTCGCGCAGGTCCACATCACCGGGGCGCGCCTGGCGGACCTCCAGGCGCGCCAGAAGGTGGTGGAGAGCGAGGTGCGCCAACCGGAGGTGGAGCTGCGCGTCCTCACCCCCGCCACCCCGCCGCTGCTCCCCTCGAAGTCCTACCGCCGCATGGTGGCCCTCCTCCTGCCGCCCCTCTTCGCGCTGCTGGCCGCGGTGGCCCTCGCCGCCTCCGCGCTGCGCGGCCTCACGTTGTGGACGCCGGCCGAGCTCTCTTTCTGGGCCCACGGCCCGGTGGTGGCCGCCACCACGTGGCCCGCCACCCCCGAGGGCCTGGATGAGCTCGCCGCGGACCTCCGCGCCGCGCTGGACGAGGCGCGGGGCAGCACGCTGCTGTTGCCCCTGGCGGCGGCACAAAACGGGCGGGCGAAGGAGCTGCTGTCCCGTCTCGGGGCGGGGAACGTCCCGGCCCGGGATGGCGTCCCGGAGCAGGATGCGCCGATGGTGCTGTGGGAGGAGGCGGAGCGCTCCATGGCGCTGCGCCGCGCGGCCCGCCAGTGCGGCCGGGTGCTCGTGCTCGTGGAGTCGGGCGCGCACTCGCTCTTCGAGGTCGTGGCGCTGCGGCGGTTGCTCGGGAGCGAGGGGCGCATCGGACTGGTGGTGGTGGGGCTCGGCACCGACCTTGCTACCGCTCCGGACCGCGTGGGCGAGGTGGCGGGCTTCTGGTCCGGGCCCGGAGCGCCGACGGGCGCCGCGAGGTCCCGCACCGCGGAGGGAGCCGCAAGGACATGAAGACGACCTCACCCTGCTTCATCACCAGGCCGCCCTCCTTCCCCCGGAACTGGGATGCCTTGCCCCCCGCCCTGCGCGGCCGCGCGGCGCGCATGCGAGCCCGGGCGCGGCGAGCGAGCAGGGCGCTGGCGCTGCTGTCCGTCGAGCTGGGCCCCGTCCTGCGGCGGCTCATCGACATCCTGGCCGTGGGCCTCGGACTGCTGCTCGTCTCTCCGCTGCTGCTGGTGACGGCCCTCGCCATCAAGCTCGACAGCCGCGGCCCCGTCCTCTTCCGACAGGAGCGGCTGGGCCAGCACGGGCGCCCCTTCCAGATGCTGAAGCTGCGCACCATGCGCCTGGGCGCGGACGCGGAGAAGGCGCGGCTGGCCACCCGGGTGCCGGGCGCGGTGGACCGCGTGCGCTTCAAGCTGCGCGTGGACCCGCGCACCACCCGGGTGGGCCGCGTGCTGCGCAAGTACAGCATCGACGAGTTGCCCCAGCTGTGGAACGTGCTGCGAGGAGACATGACGCTGGTGGGCCCGCGCCCGGCGCTGTGGATGGAGGTGGCGAAGTACCGCGCCCGCGAGCTGCGCCGGCTGGAGGTCCGGCCCGGACTGACGTGCCTGTGGCAGGTGGAGGGCCGCAGTGACCTCTCCTTCGAGCGGCAGGTGTCGCTGGACCTCGAGTACATCGACCGCGTCACACCGCGGCAGGAGCTGCGCATCCTGGCCAGGACGATTCCCGCGGTACTCACCGGCCGAGGGGCCTACTAGGGACGGGAGCGATACCACCTTGTTCGCCGTCATCCAGCGGAGCGCCGCCACTCCCGGCGCGGGGTTGCTGTCCGTGGCCGGGCACCCGCTCATCACCCGCCAGTTGCAGTGGCTGCGCGGAGCGGGCTTCGAGAAGGTGGCCATCGACATCGGCTCCGACGCCCGGGACGAGGCGCTGCGGCACGTCGTCTCACAACAGGAGGCGCTGGCCCGCAACGTGGTGTTCGTCCCCACGCCCTCATTGCTCCAGCCGGGCGTCATCGCGGACTCGGCGGGCTTTCCCGCCGACGCGCCCTTCCTCGTGCTGCCGGACGCCGTCCTCGGCAACGCGGACCTGGCGGCCTTCTACCGCCGGGCGCCGGATCGGGGCGTGCGCGTGGGCCGCCTGGCCCCCCCGCCCGCCGTGGAGCCCTTCGCGCCAGCCGAGGTGCACCTGTTCACCGCGACCACCGGCCCCGTCGAGTTGGAGGACCTGCCCGGGTGGGGCACCCGCCTGGAGACGACCGGCGCGGCGCTGCGGCTCGCGTGCAAGGCATTACTGGGGCGGCTGCCGCAGCCGGAGGGGACGTCCTCCCTCCTCATCCACGCGGCCGAGCGCGAGCCGGGCGTCTGGGTGGCGCGCGGCGCCCGCCTCCAGCCCGGCGCCGAGGTGTCCGCGCCGGTGCTCATCGGTCCCGGCGCGCTGGTGTTCAGCGGGGCGCGCATCGGCCCGGGCGCCCTGATCGGACCGCGGTCCATCATCGAGCGCGGCGCGACCATCGTGAACGCGGTGGTGGAGGCGGAGACCGTGGTGGGCGAGGGCCTGGAGGTCCGCGGCGCCATCGCCGCCCCGGGCGGGCTGGCTCCGCTGGATGGCACCGGCCCCCTGCTCCCACTGGAAGACCCCCTGCTGCTGGAGCAGCGGTGGCTGCTCGCCCAGAGGGTGCTGCGCCTGCTGGGGCTCACCCGATGACGGGGGCCGCTTCAGGAATGCGGCCGGCTGGAGACCCGGGAGAGCCGCTCCTCGGGCCCGGGCCCCGGCGGGATGCGCAGCTCGGCGAGCCTGCGGTAGAGCGTGGCCCGGCCCAGCCCCAGCAGCTTCGCCGCCTGGGTGACGCTGCCGTTCGTCACGGTCAGGGCCTTGAGGATTTCCCGGCGCTCCAGTTCGCGCAGCGGCACCACCGCGTCGGGCGGAGAGGACGAGCCGGCGGAGACGGCGCTCACGGGCGTGGGCGCGGCGGGGATGGGCGGCAGCACCAGGACGCGCAGCTCCGGTGGCAGATCCGCGAGTTCGATGTGCGCACCGTCACAGGACAGGACGGCACGCTGGACGACGTTCTGCAGCTCGCGCACGTTGCCGGGCCAGCGGTGGCACAGGAGCGCCTCGCGCACCTCGTCATTCAAGCAGAGCGCCGAGCCGCCGAACTTCTCCAGGAAGTGGTCGACGAGCAGCAGGATGTCCGTGGCCCGCTCCCGCAGGGGAGGCACCTGCACCGGGTACACCGTCAGCCGGTAATACAAGTCCTCGCGGAAGCGCCCCGCCTTCACGTCGGCCATCAAGTCCCGGTGGGTGGCGGCGATGATGCGCACGTCCACGCGCACCTCCGTGGTGCTGCCCACCCGGCGCAGCACCCGCTCCTGAAGGATGCGCAGCAGGCGCACCTGGACAGCGGGGCTCATCTCCCCCACCTCGTCCAGGAACAACGTCCCGCCCTGCGCCTGCTCGAAACAGCCGCGGTGCGTGGACAGCGCGCCAGTGAAGGCACCGCGCTCGTGCCCGAAGAGCTCCGACTCCAGGAGTGACTCGGAGAAGGCCGCGCAGTTGACGGCCACGAAGGGCCCCCGGGCCCGCAGGCCCTGTTCGTGGATGGCATGCGCCACCAGCTCCTTGCCCGTCCCCGTCTCGCCCAGGATGCACACCGGCACGTCGGACTGGAGGATGCGCTCGAGCTGGCGCGCCAGCGCCCGCATGGGCGCACTGCGCCCCACGAGGCCGCCGATGAAGGGCCCCTCACCACCCTCCTTGGCGCGCCGCAGCGCCAGCCCCCGCATGCGGCGGGCCTTCGCGGCATTCTGCAGCGTCAACTCGAGCCGGGCCGCGGCCACGGACTTGTCGAGGAAGGCGAAGGCCCCCAGACGGGTGGCCTCCACCGCGGTGTCGAGCAGCAGGTTGCGCGTGAGGACAATGACAGGGAGTGTAGCGTCTCTCGCGCGCAGGTGCCGGAGCACGTCCATGCCCGCCATGTCGTCGAGGTCCACTTCCAGGCAGACCGCCATCCACTCGGCGCTGTCCGCCTCCAGCGCCTCGCACCCCTTGGAGTACTCGCGCGCCGCGTAGCCCGCGGCCTCGACCCAGGCTCTCAGGCTGCGCCTGGCGAGGTCATCCCTATCAATTATCGCCACAGAGGACTGCCGGTTGAATTCCACGACGTTCACGGTAGCGGGTCTCCTGATGCGTGCTGATGCGCAAGCGGCACATCCAACACGACTGTTTGCACACGCCATTCCTGCACGCTGGGACGCCCGGCCCTCCATTTCCGCCAACGCCCCCGTGGCACATGCCAATTCCTGACGTTTCTTGAGCCTGAAATACCTCGACAATCTCATCCTGAGACATCTCAATCCGAGACATCTCAATCCGAGACATCTCAATCTGAGACAAAGAAGCGCTCCCAAGCTCCCACGTATGGCGATACCAGGCATCCGTGAGACGTGGTTTCCGCATTGCAAGCGAAGGCAACCCATGCTCTTGCTTACAGAATCAGCGCACGCCTACCTGGAGCCGCTGCGCTTCCTGCGTTCGGACGGGGCTCGCGTCGTGGACGCCATGCGGGCCCGCGGGGCGCGCTTCCCCACGGCTTCGGCGTTGGCGGACCCCTCCATGTGGGTGGTGGGCCTGCTGCGGATGAGCGCCGCGCTGCGCAGAGGCCTGGGCACGTCGCTGGGCCTGTCCACGGTGCTGCGCCTGGGCTTCCACATCGACGTGTGGACGGACGACATCGGCCCCGGACTGCGGCTGCCGCACCCGTTCAACATCGTCATCGGTGACGGGGTGGAGATTGGCCCCGGGTGCACCATCCTCCACGGCGTCACCGTCCAGCGGGGCGCGGGCACGCGCATTGGCCGGGGGGCCGTGCTGGCCAATGGGACGACGGTGCTTGCCGGGTCGAGGGTGGGCGATGGGTGCCTGGTGGGCGCGGCCAGCGTGGTGCGCGGAAGGATTCCGGCGGCATCCGTGGCGGTGGGAGCGCCCGCCCGGGTCGTGCGGGCGTCCCGGCCCGGGGAGGCGGCGCCATGAGGCTGGCCGTCGCGCTGGGGGGAACAGACTGGGGACGCTCGGGCATCGGCACGTACGTGCGCGCCGTGGTGCCGCGCCTGGCGCGCGGACTGGCGAAGACGGGAGGCCGCCTGGTGGCGCTCGGCACTGCCAGGGACTTCGCGGCCTATGCCGGTGAGTTGGGGGATGCGGAGCGCGCCGCCATCCTGGACGTGGTCGACCGGCCGGCGTTGGGTGCGTCGTGGTACCTCGCCCGCTCCGGTGCACGCGCGCGCGCGGCCAGCGCGGACGTGCTCCTGCTTCCTGCCGCCAACCGCCGCGTCGCGCTGCGCCCGTGCCTGCCCACGGTGGGGGTGGTACACGACCTCGCCCAGTTCACCGTGCCGGACAAGTACGACCGGCTTCGCACCGCGTACGTGCGGTGGCTGCTGCCCAAGGCGTTGCGGTCCTTCGCGGCGCTCACCGCCGTGAGTCACGCCACGCGCAGGGACATGGCGAGCTTCCTCTCCTGCGCGCCCGAGCGGATCCACGTCATTCCCAATGGCGTGGACGCGGATCGCTTCGCGCTCGCGGATGACGGCCGCTCCAGCGCGGCGCGCGAGCGCCTGGGCCTGAATGCGCCGTACCTGCTGTACCTGTCACGGCTGGAGCACCCGGGGAAGAACCACCTGCGGCTCCTGCGGGCCTTCGCCGCGTCCGCGGTGCGGCACAGCCACGCACTGGTGCTGGCCGGCGCGGACTGGGGCGCCGGGGGACTCATCCGGGAGGAGGTCCAGCGCCTGGGCCTCCAGGAGCGCGTGAGGGTGCTGGGCTACGTGGAGGACGACGCCGTCCCGGCGCTGGTGGCAGGGGCGCGGGCCGTCATCGCGGTGGGGCTGTGCGAGGGCTTCGGCCTGCCCGCGTTGGAGGCCATCGCCGCGGGCAAGCCCGTGCTGGCGGCCCGGGCGGGCGCACTGCCCGAGGTGGTGGGTGAGCTGGGAGTGCTGTGCGACCCGCTCGACGAGCAGGACATGGCGGCGGCGCTGACGCGGGTGGTGGGTGACGAGCCGCTGGCCGCGCGCGTGCGTCGCGAGGGCCCCGGGTTCGCCCGGCAGCGCAGCTGGGACCGCGCGTGTGACGACCTGCTGGCCCTGTGCCGCTCCGTGGGAGGGGCACGATGAAGCCCCCTCTGCCACGTGCCCTGCTGCGCGATGTCCTGCGCGGGCGGGCCCCGCTGGTCGGCGCCCGCTTCAATGAGGCACTGCCCCGCGGCTACCTCTCGCCGGTGGAAGCGCGCTGGCTGCTTGGCGTGCCCTACGGCGACCTCTCCGCCGACGAGGCGCGCTACCTCGCGGGCCGCACGCCCGCGAGGGACTTCGGCGTGATGCTTCGCGCCTCGGTGGCCCGCGCCCTGGCGCCGCCCAGCGGCGCCGAGCCCAGGGTGCGCCCGTGGATTGTCTCCGCGCACGTGAACAACCTCACCATCGATCAGGCGGTGGAGCAGATCTTCACGCCCGCGGAAGGTTCCCGGGCGAAGCTGGTGCCCTTCGTGCACCCGCACGCGCTGAACCTGGCGGCCCGCGACGAGGCGCTCTCGAAGGCGCTGGCCGAGGCGGACCTCGTCTTGCCGGACGGCATCGGCATCCGGTTGGGGGCGGCGATGCTCGGGGTGGCCATGCGCCACAACCTCAACGGCACGGACCTGCTCCCGGTGCTGTGCAAGGAGGCACGGGCGCGCGGGTGGCCCATGGTGCTGGTGGGATCCGCTCCCGGCGTGGCGGACGCCTGCGCGGAGAAGCTGAGGGAGGCCCATCCCGGCCTCGCGCTGCCCATCGTCTCGCACGGCTTCCTCCCCGAAGCCGAGTCCCGCGCCCTGGCGGGCGCCATCTCACGGCTGGGGCGCTGCCTGGTGCTGGTGGGAATGGGCAGCCCGCTGCAGGAACTGTGGGCGCGCGAATACCTCTCCGGGGCCGCGCACACCGTCGTCCTCACCGTGGGCGGGCTGTTCGACTTCTACTCGGGCCGGATGCCGCGCGCGCCCCTCGCCTGGCGCGAGATGGGCCTGGAGTGGCTCTACCGCCTCCTGCAGGAGCCCCGGCGGATGGCCCGCCGCTACCTTTTCGGCAACCTGCTCTTCATGCTCCGCATCCTCTTGCAGAAGCGCCGCTGAGCGCGGAGCGCGGTCTACCGGAGCGAGGCACTGGCAGGCGGAACGGAGGCGCTCGCCGCGAGGGACGCCTTCCCCCGCCACCAGAGCAGGAGCGCCGTGCCGGTTCCGAGCAGCGTGACGAGCGAACAGATGAGCGCGCTCACCAGCGGGCCACGGGCGGCGAGCGGCGCGAGGCCCCAGCCCGCGGCGAGGGCCACGAGCCCCGCCGCTCCGGCCGGGGCCAGCGTCCGGAGCACGTCCCGGAAGCGCCACTGGAGCAGCGCGCCGAGCTTGCGCCACACCATCACCGCGATGAGCGCGTTCCCACAGACCGTGCCTCCGGCCACCGCCCAGACACCGGCATACCCCACCCCCAAAACGGACACGGCGACGTTCAGCGCGTGGCCGAGCATCACGGGGTTGGCCACGTCCCACGGCGTCGCGCCGCTCACGGTCAGGGTCACGGACGCGACCTCCTCGGAGGCCGCGATGATGGCCGCCATCCCCAGCAGGCCCACCGCGAGCGCGGTGACCCGCTCGTGCGCGAGGCCTCCCACCCAGGCCTCCAACAGCGCGGTGCCGTCGAAGGCCAGCGCGATGACGCCGCTCGACACCAGCGCGCCCATCACGGCCGTCCCCAGTCGCAGCGCATCCGCGCGGCGCTCGGGGTTTCCGAGCCGGTGGAGAAGCCATCCGCTCAGCAGCTTCCCGGAGGCGAGGATCTGCTCCACGGCCCGGGATGCCACCTGGTACGCGCCCACCATGCTCAGGGAGGCAGCGGTGGTCAGGATGAAGACGTCCGCGCGCACGGCGGCGGCGACCCCGATGTTCATGGCCAGGGCCCCGGCCCCCTCCCGGAAGGCGTCGCGCACCCGGGCCTTGTCCGCCGGCCAGCCCGGCCGGAAATCCACGTGCGGGTCCATGCGCCTGGAGGCCACCGCGAGGAGCAGGAGCTCCGCAACGGAGCCCATGAGCACCCCCATCGCAGGACCGAACAGCGAGCGCGAGGTGATCAGGAGCACCACGGTCAGCCCGACCTGGATGGCGGCCGCGGTGGCTCGCGCCCAGGCGAGCGCGGTGAAGGCCCCGCGCATCAACAGGAACGAGCGGAAGGGAGATGCGAGCGAGCCCGCCCACCCGGCGGCGAGCACCGGCAACGCGGCACGGGCGATGTCCGCGCGGAGCGCCTCGGTCGCGGACGGCAGCTGGAGGAGCAACGCGTAGGCTCCTGCGCCCAGGCACGGACAGACGACGGTCACCACCAACACCGTGAGGCGGAGGATCTGGCGTGTGGCGTCGTCATCCGGCCTGGCCGCCGTGCGCTGCACGACGACGCTGAGGCCCAGGTCCGACAACCCGAGCAGGAAGCCCGTGGTGCCCAGGACGGTCCAGGCCCCGAGGCTCTCCGGGCCCAGCATGCGAACCACGAGCGCGACCGTCACCAGCCCCGCCGCGATCTGCGCGACATGCCGGGCGCACGTCGAGAGCAGATCCACCATCATCCTCAGGGGCGACCTCTCGTGCGTCATCGCGCACCCCGGTGCAGCTTGTATGCCGCCTCACCGTGATTTCACGGCGCGGACGCCGGTGGTGACCTCGTAGTGCGGATCATGAAGGTCCAGGTCCCCGGCCCGCAGGTCCTCCCGGGCCAGGCCATGCAGGGCCGCGACGGCGGCGCGAACGTTTCCGAAGGACTCCACCCGCACGTTGCCGGTGCCGAAGGACTCTTCGAAGAGCCGGTGGACGGACTGGGAGGTGAACCGCCAGCAGTCCGGCCAGCGCTCCATCGCGCCCCGGTCGACCTTGATGATGCCCGGGACCGTCACGAGCGCCACGCCGCCCGGTTCGAGGATGCGGTGCATCTGGCGCACGGCGGCCCGGACGTCGAAGACGTACTGCAGCACCTGGGTGAAGAGGAGGCAGGCGAACGCGTCATCCGGGATGCCGGGGGCCTGGGCGATGTCGCCCACGAAGGTCGCGGCCGGGTTACCAGGGAGCGCGTGGAGGATGTCGGACCGGGTGACGCGGCTGGCGCCGAACCGCCGCGTATACCGGGCGTCCCCGACCTCCAGGACACGGCCCTGGATGTCAGCCGCGTGCTTCGCGAGGAAACGCTCGATGTAGTAGCGGTCGACGGGCTGGCCGCGGTCGTGCCCCCAGTGCGCGCTGATGGGCGTCATGCGGCCCAGGCTGCCCCAACGCACCCATCCCCTGGAGACCCGCCGCTGGTGCTGGGACAGCCACCGGTACAGGCCCTCGGGCACCACGGTGCGGAGGAGTCTCTTTGCTCCCGCGGGATTCATTGGCGTCCCCTTCCCTTCAAGCCCGAGCCGGACGCGCGCAAGCGGAGAGCCAGTCCTTGCGCTCTCCCGTCCTCGCGGTGGGGCTCAGGTGGACCTTCACGATCCTTCCCAGCAGCGCCAGCGTCCGCGGGAGCGGCTCCCTCGCCTTGCTCCGGTGCATCAGCAGACGCCGGGTGTCCCCGACCAGCTCCCGGAGGTTGACGGTCCAGTCCACGTTGACGGGGGTGATGGACTCGATGTCGAAGCCTGTCTTCTGGAGCAGCCGCCGCATCGTGGCCTCCGAAAAGAAGTACAGGTGGCGAGGGACGTCGGTGACGCCGCTCACCGGCATGAGTTGGCGGAACTTCGCCCCGTCCGCGTTGGGGACGAGGAGCTCCATCCGGCCTCCGGGCGCGAGCTTGCGGCACACCTCCCGCATCATCTGGGTGGGCGAGGACGTGTGCTCCAGCACGTGGGACAGCCGAACCCGCTCGAAGTAGCCGTCCGGCAGCTCGTGGAACTCCCGCACGACGCGCAGTCCGTGGGCGCTGGCCGCCTCCACCGCGCGCGCATCCGCGTCCAGCCCCCACACCTCGTGTCCCTGGAGCCGCTGGTGGAAGAGCCACGCGCCAGATCCACACCCGACGTCGAGGACCTTCTCGGGCCGCTCGGCGCGCGCCGGCCCGTGCTGGGCCGCCCGGGTGTCATAGGGACGGAAGCTGTAGTAGCCGTCCGTGTAGTAGTCCGTGGCGGCGCTCACCCGGCTCATGTCGGTGAAGATGCAATCGCAACCCCGGCACTGCCGCAGCTCATACGGATGGCCATCCGCGCGCTGCGCGACGTTGTAGCTGATACCCAGCAACTGGGAGTCGGTACCACCACAGAGGTCACAAGGCGTCATGGGCTCACGGATGGGTTAGGCAAGCACCATGCCGACCAGATGCATGGGGAAGCAGCCGCCCGGCTTCCGCGCTTCCGTTTTCGAGACATTTTTCATCTCGACTTGAGACAGCCGGGACACGCTCGCGGCCCGGCTTCGTGCTCGCGGCGGCGGCGCGGTTCGTGCTCTCCCCGCCCGCCAAACCCAGCGCGAGGCGGACTTCATGAATCACTTCCAGGACGGCACGAAGGACCCGGCGAAGGTGCGGGTCCTCTTCGTTGCATGGTTTCTGCGCGAGGACCGGCGGTGGCTGGGCGAGTTCCTGCCGCCAGGGCGCTTCGAGTGCTCCTACGTGGGCCTGGAGGAGCGTGTCGACTCGACCCAGAAGCGCACGCCCGGGAAGAAGTGGTGGCAGCTCTTCCGGCTGGCGTTGAAGGCCCGGCGGCGGCTGGCCCGGCATCCCCAGGACCTCATCGTCACGGCCTTCCCGCAGGTGGGTTTCACCGTGGGGCTCGTGAACCTGCTGACGTTCGCGCGCACCCCGCACGTCATCTGGTACTTCAACTGTGGCCATGAGTACCGGGGGCTCCGCAAGTGGCTGTCGCGGCTCGCCTACCGGGGCATTGGCCGGTGTCTCGTCTACACGCGGCACGAACGATCGGTGTATGCGCGCGTCTTCGCCCTGCCGGAGTCCCGCTTCCAGTTCACGCACCTGACCGGCGCGGCGCTGAAGGCGGAGGACTTCCGCGGGGCGCGTGAGGACTTCGGGCTGGCACCGCGTTACATCGCCGCGCTCGGCTCGTCGGGCCGCGACTACGGCACGCTCCTGCGGGCCGTGGAGGGCCTGCCCATCCAGCTCGTCATCGTCGCGCACCCGCATGCGCTCCCGGCCGGTCCCATGCCTCCAAACGTCAAGGTCCTCACCAGCATCCCCCAGCAGGACTACCTGCGCGTCATCGCGGAGGCGGAGCTGGTGGCCATCCCCGTCAACAACCGGGAGACGGCGAGCGGACAGATGACGTTGATTCAGGCCATGGCGCTCGGAGTTCCAGTGGTGGCCACGCGGTGCATCGGGACCGAGGACTACATCCGCCACGGCGAGAACGGCTGGTTCGTCCAGATGGCGGACGTGGAGGAATGGCGGCGCGCCCTGCGCTCCATCCTGGACGACCCCCAGGAGCGGCAACGGCTGGCCACCGAGGCCCTGCGCTTTGCCCAGGAGCGCTTCACGGACCAGACCGGCGCCCGGGTGCTGGGGGCGCTCGCCGAGGAGCTGTGCCCGGAGGCGGGCCTGACGGTGCCTGCCTGAGCGTGCAGGCCCCCTGCGAAGACGCCGGGGTTGGGTGCTCGCCGCTAGGCCGTCTCGCGGACCGCGATGAGCGATTTGGTCAGCGGCCCGAGGTGCTCGCGCAGGATGGTGGCATCCGGGAACAGCGCGGACAGCGTCCTGGCGTCGAGGAGCCGGAACTCCTCGACCTTGGACATCGCGTCATCGATATCCGGCGAGCGCACGAGGTTCCCCAGGCCGGTGCGCACCAGCAGCGCCGCTTGCAAGGGGATGGGCAGCCAGTGAAACCCTGGCGTCATGAGGTGCGGCTCGATGGGGAACCAGAAGTTCGGCGTCTGGATGAAGAGCGCGGGCGCCAACCGGCGGGCCTCGCGCGCGAACTGCTTCATCCGGGCCCATGAGCCCAGGTGCTCAATCATCGAGTTGGAATGAACGATGTCGAATTGATGGTCGGCGAAGCGTGACAGGTCGCAGGCGTCGGCGCCGACCCACGAGAACCCCGGTCCCAGTTCGGGGGGCGGGCCGCCCGGCAGGTTGACGAGGGTGATGGCGGCGTGGTGCTCACCCAGGAATCCGGACGGGAGGATGTTCCAGTACGCGCGTGTGCCGCCCACATCGACGATGTCGACGCGGCCGCGACGACGGTGGACCGCCTTGATCATCGCGAGCAGAGGAGCTGCCCGGCGCCGCCGCAACAGGCATCTGGCGTCGCGTGTAATCCGGTGTTGGGTGAACCAGGTGGACAGGCCCATGGGCGATTGTTGCTCCTTTGGATGATGACTCCAGGAACAAGAACCGTGCCGGGCCCGGGTCTCCGAGGTGTCGATTGCTTGAGGCCGACGCCTGTCGTTGGGCCACCAAGGTCCTCTTTCGCGCCCCCGACTCCCTGGGTGGGGCTTTAAATACACCCTCCAGGTGCTTTTATACCTGCGCTTGCACAGCGATTTGACGCACCTTGAATCAGAGAGCGGGTGCGTCAAAAGCGTGGCTCTGTTGCCTACTGGATGTATTCCAGGCTCTAAGACGTCTCATGCACAAAGCCAGACTCCCCGTATTCCTGCTCATCGCGCTCGCGTTGGGTAGTTTGAGTTGCAACTCCAAGCCCCCAAGTCCCACGCCGGCCAAGACCGCCAGGTCCCAGGCGGCCCTCGTCACGGGATGGCAGGAGACAGGCTCGATGAGCCTGACCCGCAGGTTCCCCAC
>NZ_RAWE01000224.1 GCF_003611695.1 Corallococcus carmarthensis
GATGAGGCTTGCCTCTATTTTTTTTTTTCAAGCAGAAGACGGCATACGATATTCATGAGCGTCTCGTGGGCTCGGAGATGTGTATAGGAGACAGGGGGTGCACGAGCAGGCTCACCTCGTCGATGAGGCCCGCGGCGAGGAAGGAGCCGTTGATGCCGCCACCGCCCTCCAGCAGCACGGTCTTGATGCCGAAGGTGTCTCCCAGCTTCTCCAGCACGCGGGCGAAGTCGATGTCCTGCTTGCCGCCGAAGACATAGGAGACGCCGCGCTCGCGCAGGTGGGCGAGGTGCGCGTCGGGGACGGCTTCGGTGAGCACGACGACGAGGTGGTCGTCATCGATGGCGCCGGACTCCCAGTTCAGCTTGCCGTGCGCATCCAGGGCGATGGCGTACGACTCCGCGTCCTTGCGAGCGACGAAGTCCGTGCGGGGCAGGGGAGACGCGGGAGCGGGCTTGGGCACGTCCCCTTCCGCGGCGAAGTCCTCCATGGTGATGCGGCCACACATCCAGGCGTCCGCGTCGAAGGTGTCCGCGGTGCGCTCGTATTCGCCGCGCATCGACGCCAGGTCGGGCCAGTGCTTGACGACGATGCGCCCGTCGATGGACGAGAGCATGTGACAGATGACGTGGGGCTTCATCGGGGGACTCCGGAGCACGGCCCGCCTTCAGGTGGCGGGCGGCGAAAGCGCGGATGGTTCCCGAGGAGCCACGGTCTGTCGAACCGATTCCGCGCCGGTCCGTTCACAATCCCGCGAGCAGCGCGGGCCCGCGTTACTGCGTCGCGCCGGGAGCGTCGGAGGCCTCGGCGGTGGAGGACTCCTTCGCGGGAGCGGCCTCTTCCTTCTTCTCGGTCTCGGGTGTCTCCAGCGTGTCGCCGGACTTGCCCACGCGGATGCTCACCGGCCCCGCGGGCGAGGAGGGATGGTTCCCGAGCCGGCTCGTCGGGGTCAGGCCGACGCCCACGTAGGAGCAGCCAACCAGGGCAAACAGCGGAACAGCGGCGAGCAGACGGCGCATGGGACGGCTCCCCCGGGACAGGATGGAATGCGTGCGCATTCAACCGGATGCGCGGGTGGGAGATCCAGGGATGGAGGTGGGAGCCTTCAGTTGCTGGCCATGACGCGGGTGAACTCCATCACCCAGTTGGTCTCCCAGGTCTCTCCGTCGAGGGAGAAGGCCTGTTCCCACCGGGCCCGGTCGCGGCCCTGTCGGGTCCAGTGGAACACGACCTGGACCGGGCGGCCTCCTTCGGTGTCCTCGCCGTAGAAGCGGCCGTGGTCGCCCGTGAAGCCTCCATGCACGGGCGGCTGGAGCACCGCGTGACGGCTGTCGATCCAGTGGATGGACCAGCGGCGCTCCCGCGCGTCGAACAGGCGCAGCGCCATGCCGGAGAAGCCCCGCTCGAAGACGGTCTCCTCGACGTTGGACAGGCCACCCAGGTGGGGCTGACAGCGCATCCTCGACGTGAACACGTCCCAGTCGTCGCTGCCCGCCAGCCGTTGCTTGAGCTTCCGGTTCACACACGTCCATTCGCCCATGAGGAAGTCGAAGTCGTGCACGTCGCCCGTGGGCAAGGAGGGAAGGGGCTTCATCGGTCAGGTCCTTTCGGGGAGACGGTCAGCGCAGCTCGGACCGCGCGGTGGGGGCCAGCGTCAGGTGTTCGAGCGGCGCGCTCAGCCACGGCCGAAGCGGCTCCGCCCATGACTTCGAAACAGCTCGGCGTCGGAGGTGCCCGTCATCCGGGAGCATCGTGAGCCAGGCGAAGACGTGCTCGCCCGTGCGCACGGGCAGGGCCGGGAAGGTGTTCTCCGCGGGCTCGGTCTGGAACAGGGCTTTCGGAGCAGCGCCCAGCTCCGTGAGCACCGGCCGCACGTGCTGTTCGAAGCAGGCGGCGAGGGCTTCATCGGCTGGCGCCTTCAGGTAGCAGAGCGTCATCTCCACCCGGGAGTCGGGACGCGCGTCCGAGCCAGGCGGTGGCCGGGGCGCGCCTGCGTGCGCGAGCCCCGTGTCCGGCCGCACGGGTCGCAGCAGGAGGACGTTGTCGGAGTCCTGCATGGTCGCGTTCGCCGCGCTCCGGTGCTCCTTCCACGCCGGGCCGCCGTAGAACGCGCTCAGGGCGTCGCGTCGTGAGGTCATGTCGCGGAAGCCTCGCAGCCACACGAACCGGTCCGGCCGGTCCTCGTCGCGGAACTGACCGATGAGGTGCATCCCGGTGGCTTCCTGCGACTCGATGAAGGCCCGTTCGAAGAGCGGGATGAGGACGTCACGCTGACCGGGATGCAGCGTGTACTGGCGCAGTTCGAGGACCGAGCAGCAGGGAGGTTGGGACGGCATGAGGGCTTCCGGGGTGCGGGTGCGGAGGCCATCCTTGCCAGGGAACTGGTAGGGTCATGAAGACCACTTTCGTAAGAACCGGCCATACCAGTTGAAGACCTCCACCGGCGTCGCATCCTCGCTCCTCCTGCGGCTCGATTCGCGGAGCTCCACGGCGCTCCACGAGCAGCTCTTCGAAGGCATCCGCGCGCGCATCCTCGCGGGTGCGTTGGCCCCCGGGCTGCGCATTCCCTCGTCCCGCCAGCTCGCCGCCGAACTGGACGTGGCCCGGAGCACCGTCCTCCAGGCCCTGGATGCGCTCATGGCGGAGGGCTACCTCGTGGCCCGTGCAGGTTCCTCCACGCGCGTCGCGCCCGAGCTGCCCGGCCTCCTCGAAGACCGGAGCCGGAGTCTGGTGGCCCGTTCATCGCGGGGGCCCCGGCTCGCTGCCTCCGCACGCACGTTGAAGACCTCGCCGGTCGGTGCACCGCGCCTTGGTGCCGCGCCGCGCGCCTTCCGGCCCGGTGTGCCCGCGCTCGACCTGTTCCCGACCGCGCTCTGGGCCCGCACCGTGTCGCGCGTCCATGCTCGCGCGAGCACGGGCCTGCTGGATGGCGGTGACCCTTCGGGCCATGCGCCGCTGCGCGAAGCCATCGCCACCCATGTGTCTTCTTCACGTGGCGTGCGCTGCGAGCCATCGCAGGTCTTCATCACGGCGGGGACTCAGCAGGCCTTCGATGAAATCCTCCGGCTGGCGCTCGACCCGGGTGACGCCGTCTGGGTGGAAGACCCCGGCTATCCCGGCGCCCGTCGTGCCGTGCTCGCAGCAGGGGGACGTCCCGTGCCCATCCCCGTGGATCCGGAAGGGCTCGACGTGAGCGTGGGCATGGCTCGTGCGCCCCGGGCCCGTGTCGCGCTGGTGGCTCCTTCGCACCAGTACCCCCTGGGTGCCACGTTGAGCCTGGCGCGGCGGATGGCGCTGCTCCAGTGGGCCGGACGCACCCGCTCGCTGATCATCGAGGACGACTACGACAGCGAGTTCCGGCACCGCGGCCGTCCCCTCACCGCGCTCCAGGGACTCGATGACGCCGGCTGCGTGGTCTACGTAGGCACGTTCAGCAAGTCGATGTTCCCCGGCCTGCGCCTGGGCTTCCTCATCGCGCCCCCATCCCTGGTGGAGGTCTTCTCCGCCGCCCGCGCCGCCGCACCCGCGCCGGCCTCCACCCTGGAGCAGGCCGCGCTCGCCGTGTTCCTCGCGGAGGGACACTTCGCCCGCCACCTGCGCCGGATGCGCGCGGCCTACCGGGAACGCGGCGAAGCCCTGCTCGAAGCCCTGCGCGCCGACTGCTCAGGCGTCCTCACGCCCCGCCCTTGTGACACCGGCATGCAGGTGTGCGCGTCCCTTGCCGCGCCGCTGTCCGACCTGCGCGTCCGGGATGAAGCCGCCCGGAAGGGAGTGGAGGTCGCCGCCCTGTCCGACTACTTCCTCGGCCGGCGCCGCGAGTCCGGCCTCGTCTTCGGCTTCGGCGGTGTGCACCCGGACGCGCTCCGCGCGGGAACGCGCACCCTGGCCCGGGCGCTCGAAGCCGCGCACCGCCGCTGATGCCTCCAGCTCCTTGCCTTGACAGGCCAGGGGTCCGCGTCGATATTCAACCCAAAGGTTGAATGATGCGGACCCCGAATCACCTGGATGAGACGCTGCTGGCGCTGGCCGACCCGACTCGAAGGGCCATCCTCCAGCGCCTGGCGGCGGGGGAGACGCGCGTGACGGAGCTGGCCCAGCCCTTCGCCATGTCCCTCAACGCGGTGTCCAAGCACATCCGCGTGCTGGAGCGCGCGAAGCTGGTGCACCGGCGCCGCGAGGGCCGCGAACACCTGCTGTCCTTCACCCCGAAGCCCATGGACGAAGCCGCGCGCTGGATGGAAGCCCAGCGCTCGAACTGGACCACCCGGCTCCAGGCGCTCGACGACCTGCTCCAGGAAGAGGACCGCGTCGCCTCGGCCTCCGCCCCGCCCCACCCGAAAGGACCTACCCGGTGAGCGACTCCCTCCCCGTGAAGCTGACCGTCACCCATCGCTTCTCCAATGCCTCCGCGGAGCGCGTGTTCGATGCCTGGCTCCACCCCGCGAAGGCCCGCAGCTGGCTCTTCGTCACGGCGCCGGACAAGCCGCTGGTGCGCGCGGAAATCAATGCGCGGGTGGGCGGCCGGTTCTGCTTCGCGGACCTGCGCGACGGAGAAGAGGTGGAGCACGTGGGCGAGTACCTGGAGCTCGACCGGCCGCGCCGGCTGGTGTTCACCTTCGGGGTGCCGAAGTACTCGCAGGCTTACGACCGGGTGACGGTGGACATCGTTCCCGACGGGGAGGGCTGTGTGCTCACCCTGACCCACGAGATGGGCCCGGACGGCGAGAAGTGGAAGGACAGCACCCAGAAGGGGTGGACCACCCTGCTGGGCGGGCTCGACACCTGGCTGGAACTGGCCCCGGCCACCGCCCAGTAGCTCTGACATCCCTTCCCAGGCGCGGGCCGTCTACGATGGCGGCATGACCTGGCGTTCCCTCCTCCTCCCGCTGGCGCTGCTGAGCGCCGCGTCCGCATGTGGGCAGCGTCGCAGCGACCCCGCGCGCGTGGCGGAGGACCTGATGCGCCCCGCGCCCGTGGGCGCCTTCGCCGCGGGCACGCCTCCGGCCACGACGGAAGACTGCACGGTGCGCACGGCGAAGACCTGCTTCGACCAGGCGCTCACCCTGCTGGCCGCGAACGCGCGGGGGCCGGAGCGGCTGCGCGCGCTGTCGCTGATGGGCAAAGCGTGCGACGGGCAGGTGAAGGACGCCTGCTCCTGGCTGTCCCAGCACGTGAAGGAGCCCCGGCGCGTGCGCGGCGGTCCGCCGGATGACCCCGTGTTCCAGGAGGCCTTCCAGCGCTGGCGTGAGGGCCGCAAGCACCACGTGCGCGTGACGTGCCGGCTGGTGCAGGGCGGCGTGCCCCAGCGATGCGAGGTGCGGGAAGCGACGCTGCCCCCGGACCTGCTGGCGCAGGCGCTCAACAGCATCCAGGCCTCGCGCTACGTGTTGCCCACCCTCGACGGAGAGCCCTTCGAATGCGACTGGACCATCGTCATCAAGTGACGCGGCTGTGGCCCGCGTTGGCCCTGTCGCTGTTCACGGGCTGCTTCGCCGGCACCGTGCACCGGGGCCCGGTGACGGACCACTTCGACGGCGAGTCGTTCCAGAACCTGGGCGACGCGCCGAAGCTGTCCCCGCTCACGCTGGTGGCGGCCGCGATGGAGGAGACGCGCGGCCCGTGGCGCGACTACGCGGAGGAGCCCTCCGGCCCGAAGCCGCTGGAGCGCGTGGGCCCCGGCGAACTGCGCGTGACGTTCATCAACCACGCCACGGTGCTGCTCCAGGCGGACGGGGTGAACGTGCTGACGGACCCCATCTATTCGGAGCGGGCGAGCCCCGTGTCCTTCGTGGGCCCCAAGCGCGTGCGGCCTCCCGGCATCCGCTTCGAGGACCTGCCGCCCATCGACGTCGTGGTGGTGAGCCACAACCACTACGACCACATGGATCTGCCCACGCTGCGGCGGCTGGAGGCCGCGCACCATCCGCTCTTCGTCGTGGGCCTGGGCAACCGCGAGCTGCTGCTGGACGAGGGCTTCCAGCGCGTGGAGGAGCTGGACTGGTGGCAGTCCGCGAAGGGTGGGCCACCGGGGTTGAAGGTGACGGCGGTGCCCGCGCAGCACCGGTCGAACCGGGGGCTGACGGACCAGGAGGAGACGCTGTGGGCGGGCTACGTGCTGGAGACGTCCGGCGGCCCGGTGCTCTTCGCGGGAGACACGGGGCTGGGGCCGCACTTCGACCGCATCGCGGAGCGCTTCGGGCCCATGCGCCTGTCGGTGCTGCCCATTGGCGCGTTCCGTCCGCGCGTCCTGCACGCGGTGCACATGGGGCCGGAGGACGCGCTGAAGGCGCACCGCGTGCTGCGCTCGGGCACGTCCGTGGCGATGCACTACGGCACCTTCCCCATGGCGTGGGACGGTCAGGACGAAGCGAAGTACCTGCTGCTGCGGCTGCTGTTGAAGGAGGAGGTGCGGCCGCGCTTCTGGGCGCTCGGCTTCGGCGAGGGCCGCGACGTGCCGCCGCTGGCGCCGGGGGCTGACGGGCGGGCTGATGCCGGACGCTGAAGGAGCGGTGCCGCCGGAGGTGGAGGCGAAGGAGAAGATGGACCGGGCGCGCGCGTGCATCCGCTCGGGAGAGCTGGAGGAGGCGATTCCGCTCTGCGATGACGTGTACCGGCGCTTCACGCTGTCGAAGTCGCCGGCGCTCCAGCTTCAGGTGGCGCGGGCGCTGGGGCACCGGGGCGCGGCGATCTCGGAGAAGGGGATGTTCAACGAGGCGCTGGTCCACTTCGACGAGGTGGAGCGCCGCTTCTGGAGCCCGCGCAGGCCCGAACTCTGGGAGGGCGTCGCGTGGGGGATGCTGTACCGCGCCCGCGTGCTCCTGGAGATGGACCGGGAAGACATGTGCAGCAACTGGCTGGAGCGGATGCTGAGCCGCTTCAAGGCCTCCGCGCAGCGGCCCGACCTGCGCATCCCGATGGAGATGGCGCGGACGGCGGTGCTCGCGGCCCACAACCAGGGGCAGCGGTTCGAGGAAGGGCTGAGCCAGTCCGAGGCGCTCCTGAAGGAGTACGACGGAAACGCCGACCCGTTCCTGGTGGAGCAGACGGCGGTGACGCTGTTGCAGCGGGCCATCGCGCTCCATGGGTTGGGGCACGTGGATGAAGCGCTGGAGGCGTTCGACGAGCTGGATGTGCGCTACTGCGAGTCGACGGACCCGAGGCTGCGCGCCCTGGTGTCCTCCGCGCTCATGGGACGGGCCATCGTGTTGCTCCGGGAAGAGTTCCTCCCGGAGGCGCTGGGCGTGCTCGACGCCATCCTCGAACACGCGGGTCCGAACCCGGGCCCGCGTCTGCTGGAGCCCGTGAACTTCGCGAAGTTCCACCGCGAGGTCGTCGAACGCGAGATGCAGGTGGAAAGCGAGCGCGCGGCCCGCAGGCCGAAGCCTCCACCCCTGATGAGGCCGAAGCCGCGTTAGCCCGCAGGCGGAATCGACTTCCAGAGCCAACCCAGCCGCAGGTCCCGCTCCTCGAAGGGTGGGGCGCGGATGAGGTCGTCTTCCTCGCCGTAGACGCCCACCTCCAACCAATGCCCGTCATGCAGCTTGCTCACGGTGAGCGTGCGCGCGTCCAGGTCCACGAACCACAGGTGCTGGATGCCGATGCGCGCGTAGAACGGTCGCTTGATGCGCGTGTCGTAGGCTCGCGTGGACGGCGACAGGATTTCGCACGCCCAGTCGGGAACATCCGTCCACTGTCCCTGGGGCATCAGGGGCACTCGTTCACGCCGCCAGCCCGCGAGGTCCGGGATGAACTCCGGAGAACCCCCCACCCGGATGCCGGGCTCGGACATGATCCACCATCCGCCCGGCATCTCCTCGCCACCTGGCTGGAATGCATCATCCAGCTCGCGGTGGAGCCTGTATTCGAAATGGCCATGCGCGGCACGCGGCCGTGCATGCGTATACAACGTTCCGTCGATGATCTCGCCCACCACGCCCTCGGGCAAAGTCTCGATGTCAGCGAGGGTCGCCGGACCCCCGAGTGGTTTCGCGCCATAGACCATGCCCGAAGTGTGGGGTTAGCAGCACGGTCTGACAAGCAGCCCGGCCGAGCCCTCATGCCTTATCGGTGACCGGCCACCACTCGCCCAGCCGCAACTCGATGGCATCGAACGGCGCCGCGCGAATGATGTCGTCATCGCCATACACGCCCAGCTCCATCCAGCGCCCGTCGCGCAGCTCGCTCACGGTGAGCGTGCGTGCCTCCAGGTCGATGAACCACAGGTGCTGGATGCCGATGCGCGCGTAGAACGGCCGCTTGATGCGCGTGTCGTAGGCCCGCGTGGACGGCGACAGGATTTCGCAGGCCCAGTCCGGGACGACGTTGCACCTTCCGCCGGGCAGTACGGGCACGCGCTCGCGCCTCCACCCGGCGAGGTCCGGACTGAACTCCGGCGCTCCCTCCACCTGGATGCCCGGCTCCACCAACACCCACCAACCGCCCGGGCCGTTCTGGCCGCGCTGGAAGGGGCCTCGCAGCCCTTCAATCAGCGCGCCCATCAGGTCCATGTGCCCGGCCCGGGGCCGCGCATGCGTGTACAACGTTCCGTCGATGATCTCGCCCACCACGCCCTCGGGCAGGGCCTCGATGTCAGCGAGGGTCGCCGGACCCCCGAGCGGTTTCGCGCCATAGGCCATGCCTGGAGTGTGGAGTTACCTCCACCGTCTGACAAGCCGACGCCAGGGCCGCTAGTCCGGCTGCGCGATGATCAACGTCTGCAACGGCAGATGCCGGATGGGCCGCGTGCTCTGCACCTTGAACCCCGCGTCATCCAGGAAGCCTTCGACCTCCGCGGGCGTGTACGACGCGGCTCCGGACGTGAGGAAGTAGTGCAACCCGATGAGCGGCGCGGACGTCCCCTGCATCTCGCGCTCCTCGCGCAGGTACTCCAGCACCGCCAGCGTGCCCCGGGACACCATGGCCCCGCGCACGCGCCGCAAGAGCGCCACGTTCTGCGCGGGCGTCAGGTGGTGCATCACCTGGAACAGCAGCACGCCGTCATACGGCCCGCCCAGCTCCGCGGTCAGCACGTCCCCTTCCTTGTGCGTCACCCGGTGCGACAGCCCCGCCTGGGCGATGATGTCCCGCCCCACGCGCACGCTGCCCTCCAGGTCCACCACCGTGGCCTTCAGCCCCCGGTGCATCCGGCACAGCTCCGCCGCGTACCAGCCATGCGCGCCGCCCAGGTCCAACAGGTGCCGCGCGCCCCGGGGCAGGGGAATGGCCGACGCCACCTCCGGCGAGGCCAGCCGCGCCAGCTGGTACATGGCCTGGATGTAGTCGCGCCAACGCGGGTCGTCCGGAGCGAACTGGTGGATGTCCACCGACTGCCCGCTCTTCACCGCGTTCTCCAGCTGCCCCCACCAGTCCCACTGCGCGTAGTTGAACTCCAGGAACGACGTGATGGCCTGCGGCGAGCGCGGGTCCAGCCACCGCCGCGCCCGGGGCGCCAGCCGGAAGCGGCCGCGGTGCAGCTCCACCACCTCGCAGGCGATGAGCGCTTCCAGGAGCGCCCGCATGCCTTCCGTGCTCGTCTTGAGCCGCGCCGCCAGCGCCTCCGCCGTCGCCGCGCCGTCCGCCAGCGCCGCGTAGACGCCCAGGCGCGCCCCGGCCATCAGCGTGCGCGACGCCATCATCCCGAAGAAGGCGTGCGCCAGCGGCTGCGGCGCCAGGTTGAGGAAGTCCGCCACCCGCTCCAGGAGGTTGTCCGCCTTGAGGCCCAGCCGCATCGCGCGTCGCTCCTTGGTGTGGGGGGAGTGGGGCCTGCCGGCTACCGGCGGCGCCGCGAGCCTGCCACGGCGGCCACGCCCAGCACCATCAGCGCCGCGGACGGGCCCAGCATGCAGCCCTGCGTCTCCGCCTGGCGGATGCCGGTGTACTTGCACTTGCCCGCGTTGCAGCTGAAGCGCGGCGCGCAGTCACTGGTGCTGCGGCAGTCCGTGGGCACGCGCCCCGTGTTGTCGTCCCCTTCCGGGGAGTTCGGATCGTCCGGCTGGCCCGCGTCCGGCTGCTGGCCCTCCTGGGCCAACGCCACCATGGGGGACACCAGGAGGAATCCGGCCAGGAGCCCTGCCGGACACATGCGGGAGATGAAGGAGGACATGAGGCGGGCGCCACCCTAACGCCCCAGCGGGGCGCTTGCATCCATCCTCTGAAGCGGGCGGCCTTCCGGGGTTCCCTGGAAACGCTGGCCGCCGGGGCGCCCGAATCTGCTACGGTCCCCCCGCGATGGCGCCTCGAATCCTCGTCGTGGATGACAACCAGGAGCTCCTCTCCCTCCTCACGCAGCTGTTCGAGGACGCCGGGTACGAGGTGGTGGGCGCCAGCCGTGGCAAGCAGGCCATTGATGCCGCCCGCGCCCAGCCGCCCGGCTGTGCTGTCTTGGACATCCTGCTGCCCGACATGATGGGTTACCACCTGGCGGACACGCTCAGGAAGGACAACCCCCAGCTTCCGCTGCTCTTCATCACCGGCGTCTTCAAGGGCGGCAAGCACGCCACCGAAGCGCGCCAGAAGTACCAGGCCGCCGGCTACTTCGAGAAACCCTTCGAGGCCCAGAAGCTGCTGGAAGCGGTGGCCAAGGTGCTGCCCGCGGAGAAGAAGGCCCCCGCCGCCTCCATGCAGGACGCCTTCGAGGTGGAGCTGGACATCGACGTGGAGGAGGAGGGCCCGCAGGACGCCATGGAGCTGACCGGCCGCATCAAGGTCACCGGCGGCGGCAACCTCACGGCCGAAATCCGCGGCGCCAACCTCACCGCCACGCCCATGCAGAAGGTGCCCTCCACCCAGGTGCGGCCCCCCACGCCGGGCCGTCCGCCGGATCCGCTGCCGGCGGGCTCGGGCTCCCCGGGCAGCCGCCGGGGGGAGCTGAAGGACAACCTGCCCTCGCTGCTCACCGCCTTCTACCTGTCGCGCGAGACGGGCGAGCTGGGCGTGCAGCGCGGCAAGGTGAAGAAGGTCATCTACTTCGAGAACGGGACCCCGGTGTTCGGGCTCTCCAACCTGCTGGCGGACCGCTTCGGGCAGTTCCTGGTGCGCGTGGGGAAGATCAAACCCGAGCAGCTCCAGGACGCGTCCGCCGTCGCCGCGCAGAGCCACCGGCGCACCGGCGACGTGCTGGTGGAGCGCGGCCTGCTCAAGGACACGGAGCGGCTGTACTACGTGGGCCAGCAGGTGAAGGCCATCATCTACTCGCTCTTCTCCTGGGAGGAGGGCACGTACCTGATGAGCTTCAAGGAGAAGGCCACCTCGGAGTCCATCAAGCTGGATGTGCACCCGGCGAACCTCATCGTCCGGGGCATCAAGAAGCTCTACAAGCCGGAGCGCCTGCGCCGCCTGCTCCAGCCCGAGGACCGGCTCATCCCCGCCGTCGCCCCCGCCTACGGCCTCAACGAGGTGGAGCTGGAGCGCTGGGAGGCGGAGCTGCTGCCCAAGATTGACGGCAACCGCGTGGTGGCGGAGCTGCTCGCGTTCGCCAACCGCCCGGAGCACGTCGTCTACGGCTTCCTGGTGTCGATGATGGCGCTGGGCATCCTGGACAAGCGCTCGTAGCGGTCCGGCGACGTTGGCTGCGCCCCGGCCTCCCGGGGGCCCCCGCGCCCTGCGGCCTCAGCCGAGCCGCGAGCCGATCCAGAACAGGCCCAGCGCGCCGGAGCCCAGCGCCACGCCGCGCTGGATCCACAGGCTGATGCGCGCGTTGGCGCGCGACAGGCCTTCGGCGAACAGCAGCCCCACCGCGCCCATGCCGATGAGGATGCCCAGCGCGAAGCCGGGCAGGTACGTCCACGCGGACAGGCTCATGCTGCCGCCCACCAGCAGCGGGGGCAGCGCGATGAGCAGCGACCGCACGCCGCTCACGGCCATGAAGGCGCCGGCGGCGGTGCTCACGGTGTGCACGTGCTCGTGCGGCTCGCGGTCGTGGCCAGGCAGGTGCGGGTGGCCGTGGTCCAGGCTGTGCGGGAAGAGCAGGGCGGTGACGGCCAGCGCCACCAGCACCGCGCCGCCGAACACCTCCGCCCACCGCTCGAAGGTCTCCGACAGGCCCACGCCCGCGAAGAGGCACACCGCCGCGATGCCGCCCAGCATGGCCGCGTGGCCCAGGGCGAAGCGCAGCGCCGTCATCAGCGCGACGCGGCGCCGGCCCCCGCCCAGGGTACCGAGCGTGGCCATGGCGGCGCAGTGGTCCGGCCCCAGGGCGTGGAGCATGCCTTGGGTCAGGCCGAGCAGGAAGGCGAGCAGGATGGGAGCCACGACGGCGCACCCTAGCCGTGGTTTAACCTCGTGGCCAGCAGGAGGAAGCCCCCACACCATGCGCATTGCCCATCCCCGAACTTCCGCCGCGCTGCTGTTGGCGGGTCTGCTCGCCCTGTCGGGCTGCTCCACCGACCCCGGTCCGGAGCAGCTGCAGAAGGCCGAGGGCCGCTACCAGGAGCTGATCAACCAGAACCTGTCCGCGCAGGACCCGGCCTGGGCGGAGGTCGCCGCCCAGTTCGAGGCCGTCCCCAAGGACTCCAAGGTCCGCCCGGAGGCCGAGAAGCGGCTGGCCGCGCTGAAGGCGGCCCGCGAGAAGATCCCGCCGCGTCCCCTGGCCCGCCCTGGCGCGACGGGCCACGGCGCCAGCGACGTGGAGGCCAAGCGCGCCGCGTGTGAATCGCTCGCGAAGAAGATGGGCGCGGCCCAGACGGACGCCACGCGCAACGTGCTGCAGAAGGTGCTGGAGAGCTGCCAGGCGGAGCTGGTCCGTCTGGAGGCCTATGACCACCCGCCGGGCGAGGAAGTGCATCCGCCGGGCGGCGAGGGCTCGCACTGACGTTGATGCGTGCGTGGAGTTGAGAAGCCCCCGGGGTCTGGGTATGGAGCCGATGCATGCCCATGCCCCAAGCAGGTGACAAGGCCCCCGGCTTCTCGCTCCCCGACCAGAGCGGCGCCACCGTCTCCCTCTCGCAGTTCAAGGGGCGGCACGTCGTCCTCTACTTCTACCCGAAGGACGCGACCCCCGGCTGCACCACGGAGGCGTGTGACTTCCGCGACGAGCACTCCGCGCTGGTGAAGGCCGGCGCGGTGGTGCTGGGCGTGTCGCCGGACACCGTCGCCTCCCATCAGAAGTTCGCCACGAAACAGGGACTGCCGTTCTCGCTGCTGGCGGACCCGGACCACGCGCTGGCGGACGCGTACGGCGTGTGGGGGGAGAAGTCGCTCTATGGCCGCAAGTTCATGGGCCTCATCCGCGCGACCTTCCTCATTGGCCCGGACGCGAAGGTCGTCCGCGTGTGGCCCAAGGTGAAGGTGGCCGGGCACGTCGCGGAGGTGCTGTCCGCGCTCCAGGGTGGGCGGGCGGACGCGGCTCCGGCGCCGAAGGCCTCCGCGGCGAAGAAGGCTCCGGCGGCCGAGGCGAAGCCGGCGGCTGTCAAGAAACCGGCGGCGAAGAAGGCCCCGGCGGCGAAGGCCGCGCCCCGGAAGGGTGCTCGCGGCTGAGAGGGCCGTGGGGGGCGGGCGCCGGTGCACTCCTGGCGGGACAGGGAGGCCGGGACCGTGTATGCCTGCGCCCGTGGCTGGCCCCTTGCTCCCCGGAAGGGACCGGCCGTTCACCATGAAGCCCTGTCGGCCTCCGGGCCGGACAGCGGGCGGCCGGCAGGGTCAGCCCTCGGGTGGATGCCCGGTGGTTGGCGACGACGGCATGACCATTCCTCGGGGATGGCGGAGACGATGAACATGCGCGAGCGAGGCATTCAGCGGTGGATGGGGGCGGCGGCGCTGGCGGCGGGCGTGCTGCTGGGCACGGCCTGTGGCGGGCTGCCGGAGACGGGCGGCAAGCAGCCGGATGAGTCGCGGGGCAATGCCTTCGCGCAGCGCGGGACGCAGCCGGAGGCCGTCTACAACGTGGCCGAGCAGCAGGGGCACGAGAACCCCGCCGACGCGCACCACGGCGACGCGGCCGCGAAGCTGCCCGCTCACGTGCTGACGGTGGACCGGGGCTACAACTTCACCATCGGGAAGATCGGCTCCAGCATCGACCCGCGCACGAAGGCCAAGGACGGCCAGGCCAATAACTCCAAGTGGGATGACCCGAGCGGCATGATGGCGCACCGCTACAGCCTGCTTGGCGGAGCGGCCTACTCGCCCGCAGCTCAGGGGCTGGGGGGCTGGAGTGTCTCCAGCACGAACGAGGGCGCGCGCGGCTTCGAGGTGCCCTACAGCTACGTCAGCCCGCCCATCTACCTGCAGAACCGGTAGCTGAACGGCGGTCCCAGGGCGCCCGCCGGCCAGCGTGCCAGCGGGCGTCCGTGCTCCGGCTCCGCCACTCCCGGTGGGGCGCTGGGGTGGTCACTCCTTCTGTCGAGGCCCTCGAGGCTTCCGGAAGGAGCAGGCCATGCACTCAAGAACGCTTCATCACTGGACGCTGGTGGCGGTGTGCGCCGCGACGGCCGCATTGGTCGGCCCCGGCTGCAACCGTGACAAGCCCACGATGCCGCGCGCGGGGAGCCGCTACGAGGGCGTCGCCAACACGCAGCAGCCCGCGCCGCCCGGGACGGGAGGCTCCGGCGCGAGCACCCCCACGGACGCGAAGGGGACGGCGCCGAAGCCGGCCGCCGCCGGAGCCCACCAGTTACAGCAGAACCAGATTGGAGCCCCCGGATTCACCACGCCCCAGGAGCCGGTGCCCGGGGACCGGGGCGGGGCAGACCGCTTCCAGGGACCCATGGGGCAGGGCTCCGAGCTGGGCTCCAGGAGGGCCACCCACTAACGCGACGCGAGCATGACCTCCGTGGGGTCCTTGCCAGTGAAGGCGCTGGCGAGGCCCTCGGCCAGCGAGCGGTGATCCGCGTCGCCCAGTGTGGCGAGCCGGTCCTCGGCGGGGTGCGCGAAGCGGGCGGCGAGCGCGTCCAGGCGCCGGTGCGCTTCGGTGATGCGCTCGCGCGGGACGCGGCCGGACTCCACCGCCTTCACCAGCGCTTCGATGGCGGTGCGCTGCACGTCCGCCTTGTGGCACACGAGGAACAGGTCCACGCCCGCGAGCGTGCCCTGCACCGCGGCCTCCGCCACGGAGTAGTGGTCCGCGATGGCCTTCATCTCCAGGTCGTCGCTGACGACCACGCCGTCGAAGCCCAGCTCCTTGCGGAGCAGGTCGTGCAGCGCGCGGTGGCTCATGGTCGCGGGGACGCCCTGCTCCAGCGCATCGAAGAGCACATGCGCCGTCATCAGCGACGCGAGCCCCGCCTTCGCGAAGGCCTGGAACGGCACCAGCTCCACGCGGCGCAGGCGCTCCAGGTCGTGCGGCAGCCGGGGCAGGGTGAGGTGGCTGTCCGTCGTCGTGTCGCCATGCCCCGGAAAGTGCTTCCCGCACGACGCCACGCCGCCGGCCTCCAGGCCCCTGGCGAGCGCCACGCCCAGCCGGCCCACCTCCACCGGGTCGCGGCTGAAGCTGCGGTCGCCAATCACGGGGTTGGCCGGGTTGGTGTCCACGTCGAGCACGGGCGCGAAGTCCCAGTCGAAGCCCACGGCGCGCAGCTCGTGCGCGAGCAGCCGGCCCACGCGCTCGGCCAGGGCCTCGTCGCCGCGCTGTCCCAGTTCCCGCATGGGGGGCAGGGCGGTGAAGGGCTCACCGCGAAGGCGCGCCACCCGGCCGCCCTCCTGGTCCACGGAGAGGATGAAGGGCCGGCCCGCGCGCGTCTTCAGCTCACGGCACAGCGCCGCGGTCTCCGCCGCGGTGCCCACGTTTCGCTTGAAGAGAATGGCGCCGTAGATGCCGTCGTCCATCAGCGCCGCGAGGTCGGCGTCGATGCGGGTGCCAGGGAAGCCCACCATGAAGAGGCGGGCGCAGTCGCGGTAGAGGGCGGAAGCAGGGCTCACGGCCGCGCAGTCTGGCAGAGCCCGCCGCCTGTAGGGCACTCCGTGCGCATCCCGAGCGTCGGCTGCTTGCCAGGGCACCGCACGAACCTGTCCGACAGTCGGACAGGTTTTGAAGTCCGTGGCCAGGAGGGCCTCTGGTCAAGCCGGTCCGCGGAAACCTGTCGGACCGTCGGACGGGTTTGGACAACCGAGGTCAAGCAGGCCTCCGCGCCCTCCGGGCGGCGCGAACTGGTCCGACAGGAGGGTTGCGCGGAATAGCGGTTCAGCCTGGCCGCGATGCAGGGGGAGGAGCAGGGGCCTCGAAGAGGACGAAGACGCAAAAAAGCCGGCTGCGGGAGAGCAGCCGGCTGACGTTATGGGCCAGCAGCTTGAGGAAGACTTCCGCGTCGATGGTGGGCGGGTGCCGGGAGGAGAGGCGGTGAAAGCCCATGTCGTGCTGCAGCGA